>CAZTJM010000009.1:42436-61814 GCA_964613865.1 uncultured Limnohabitans sp.
ATGCCACCTCCATTGAGACCCTTCAGCAGGCGAACGTGGAGCGGGCGAGCATGGTCTTGGCGGTTACCACCTCCGAAAAGACCAACATCGTCACTGCTGTGCTCGCCAAGCAACTCGGAGCAAAGCGGGTAATGGCTCGCGTCAGAAACCACTCCTATTTGTACCAGGAAAATATACCCTACTTCAATAACCTGGGCATAGACAACCTGATCTCTCCGACCATGCTTTGCTCTAGGGAGATCTATAATATGATCGAAAACTCCAGCTTTACGGACGTTTTTGATTTTGGGGGCGGTAAGCTGAACATAGTCGGTTTTACGCTGGATCAGTTCAGTCCCTTGGTCAACCAACGGATCATGGACACCAAATCAGATCCTACCTACGAAGACATTAGGATCATCGCCATCGTGCGTGACCAAAAGACCCTGATCCCCAGAGGCAGCACGATCATCCGAAACAACGACCACGTTTTCTTTATCTCCAACAAGAAAAATACCGACACGATCCAAGAGGCTCTTGGCCAGAAGCGTGTGAGGATCAAGAATGTGATGATCATCGGCGGCGATGACATGGCCGTGACTACCGCCATCAAGCTTCAGGACAAATATCGGGTCACTCTGGTAAACAAGGACAAGGAGAGGTGCAAGTGGCTGGCCGAGCATCTGCCGGATACCCTGGTGATCAATGGAGACTACAAAAACATCGAAATGCTGGTCGAGGAAGGACTTGAGCAAATGGATGCATTTCTCGCGCTGACCGACTCTTCTGAAACGAATATTATCACCAGCCTTTCCGCAAAAAACCACGGTGTTTACAAGACCATCGCGCATGTGGACACCCGGGAATATATTCACATTTCCCACAGTATCGGCGTGGATTCACTGATCAACAAGAAGCTCGTCGCCGCCAACGAAATCTCCAGATACCTCAAAAAAGGGACAGTTGAGGCTGTGTCCGGTATCTATGGAGTCGATGCGGAGTTTATCCAATACAGTATTTGCAAAAACAACCGACTGACCAAACACCCGCTAAAAGAGCTGCATTTTCCGCATACTGCGATTGTGGCGGGGGTGATCCGCGGGGAAGAGGTTTTCATCCCGGATGGGGAATTTATGCTCAATGTCAACGACAAAGCCATCGTGCTGGCGCTACCCGAGGCTAAACTGGCCTTGGAAAAACTTTTTCACTAAGCGATGATCCATTTCAGAGCCATTGGTAAAATCATGGGGGGGCTCCTTTTTTTGTTGGGAACCCTGATGCTGCCGGCTTCTGCCATTTCCTGGTTTTATCGGGAAGATTCCAGCCCGATCCTGATTTCGGCAGCAATCTCGCTTTTCATGGGATTGGTCTTGTTTTTTTCTTTTTCCAAACAAGACCAGTTGGTCAGAAAAAGGGAAGGCTATATGATCGTGGCCTTGAGCTGGCTTTTGATGACGCTGTTTGGGATGATTCCCTTTATCCTTTCCGATGAAGTCACCACAACAGCTGATGCGATCTTCGAGACTGTGTCAGGACTCACGACTACCGGGGCTTCCATTCTTACGGATATCGAATCCATGCCCAAGGGGCTTCTTTTTTGGAGGAGCATGACGCACTGGATCGGAGGCTTGGGAATCATCGTGCTGACGGTTGCCATCTTTCCTCTTTTGGGAATAGGCGGGATCGAATTGTTTGTCGCGGAGTCGCCTGGGCCTACCTCCGACAAAGTGCATCCCCGGATCTCCGAGACTGCCAAGCGGCTTTGGTACATCTACGTGGGACTCACGGTACTTTGCGCACTTTTGTATTGGGCTGGCGGAATGACGCTTTTCGACGCCTTCAACCATTCCTTTGCGACCCTCGCGACGGGTGGCTTTTCGACCAAGAACTCCAGTTTTGCCTACTACGATTCTGCTTTTCTGGAATATGTAGCGATCCTTTTTATGTTTTTGGCGGGCACTAACTTCACGCTTCTCTATTTTGGCTTGGTGGGCAAGTTTCGCAGAATTATCAGAAATGACGAGTTTAAAACCTATGCCTTGGTCGTCGCTACCCTGATCGTGGCCGTGTTGGTTCCGATTTATTCGCAGTCCGGTTCGGAGTTTGAATCGGCCTTTCGCAAGTCGGCGTTTCAAGTGGTATCCATCATCACCACCACAGGCTTTATCACGGACGACTATACGCAATACGGCTCGGGGGTTACCTTCACCTTCTTTATGCTCTTGTTTTTGGGAGGATGCGCCGGTTCTACGGCTGGAGGGATTAAGTTTGTTCGGCACACGGTTTTTCTCAAAAATTCTTGGCTTGAGTTTAAACGCATCGTGCATCCTAGAGCCATAGTGCCACTCATCATCAACGGGGATCGGGTCACCGGCCGGATCATCAACAACATCATGAACTTTTTGCTGATCTATCTCCTGACCTTTGTCCTCGGGGTATTGATTATTTCCCTGTTGGGATATGACCTGGCGACATCTTTGGGATCGGTTGCCACATGTCTGGGCAACGTCGGTCCGGCGATAGGCAAGGTGGGGCCGGTAGATAACTTTGCCTTTTTCACTCCCGGCGCCAAGATCGTACTCTCCGTCATCATGCTGCTGGGAAGACTGGAGTTGTTTACGATTCTGATCCTGTTCACCCCATTTTTCTGGAGAGCAAACTAATCCGCCGTCATCTGCGCAAGGATCTTCACAACCTTGTCCTCTACTGTTTCGGAAGAAATATTGGACCTGCTCAGCCTATCAACCATCAAAGGGAAAGAGAAAGGCGTAAACTGGACGTGGTGCAGGATCACGATTTTGGACTCGCTTACTTTCTTCATGGCTCGGATGAATTTTTCCTGCTCCATTTGCTGGTTGAGTGACTCTTCCCTTGCTTGTTTGAGCAGGAGATTGTCCGGGTCGTATTGCTCAAAAACCTGGAACAAAAGACTGGAATTGGCCTGGATATGTTTGAAAGTGGTCGGCTTGCCGGGATAGCCCTGAAACACCAAGCCCGCGATGCTCGCGATTTCCCTGAATTTTCTCCGCGACATTTCGCTGGCATTGACGCAATGGAGGATGTCTCTTTCGATGTTTTTGAGAGAAAAAATATCCTCTTCCATCACCTCTTCCGGCGCTACGTACACGTCCGACAATAGCTCAAACCCATAGTCATTCATAGCCATGTTGAAGGAGACCGGGAAACTCTGTGAAATCCGGTAGGCAATCAAGGCACTCATCAGCTCGTGGATCATACGGCCTTCGAAGGGATAGAAAAAAAGGTGAAAGCCCTCCTCGCTCTGATGGGCTTCGATCAGAAACGTATTCCGATCAGGCACCATCGATAGACGTTTTTGAAGGTCCAACACCGGCAATACACGCCGAACCTCCTCGGAATTCACGATTCCAGAGTTAAAGTCTTGGAAGATCTCCCGGATCTTGTCGGCAAGCTTGGAGGAAAGTGACATCCTGGCGCCTGACCAGCTCACCACGTTGTTGGTCTTTTTTTCCGAAAGCCGCACGATCGCGCTCATGTCCTTGATCTGAACCAATTCCAGGCTTCTTCCTGCAAAGAAAAACCGGTCGCCAATCTTCATTTTGGCGATAAAGTATTCTTCCACAGTTCCAAGATAGGTTCCATTTTTGAGCCTCACCTTGAGCATGGGATCAGATACTATCGTCCCCATGGAGAGGCGATGTTTCATAGCTATTCGCTTATTTTTGACTCGAAAAAGTCCATCCTCGTCGGCGACGACCTTCAAAAAATCCTCATAGCTCCCCAGCGAGTTGCCGCCTTTGGTGATGAAGTCCATCATCCAATCCATCTCTTCCGAGGTCAAGCTGCGAAACGAGAGCGTCCGTTTCGCCACTTGATAAATGAACTTCGGATCAAATCCCGATCCGACGGCCAAAGTCACCAAAAACTGGATGAGGACGTCGTAGGGAAGTCGGGGCGGAAATTGGGATTCCATCTCTTCCTTCTCGATCGCATCCCTGAGCGCCGCGGCTTCGATCAGTTCCAGGGAATTGGTGGGGACAAAGAAAATCTCGGAAGGAAGTCCCGGCTGATGGCCCGCCCGGCCTGCTCGCTGGATAAAGCGGGAGACGCCTTTGGGGCTGCCGACTTGGATCACCCTGTCCACAGGCCTGAAATCCACGCCGAGATCCAAACTGGAGGTGCACACGACGAGTTTGAGCTTTCCCTCATGGAGGGAGTTTTCCACCCAAGCCCGAACGGAATTGTCCAGAGAGCCGTGATGCATAGCTATCCAACCAGCCCAGTCAGGACGCTCATTCAGAATCTTCTGGTACCAGATCTCGGTCTGAGAGCGGGTATTGGTAAACATCAGAACCGTCCTGCCGGCTTCGATCACCGGAATGACCTTGTCCATCATCCGTATGCCCAGATGGCCGGACCAGGGGTATTTTTCGATTTCGTCGGGAAAGACGGAGCGGAGGATAACTTCCTTTTCGACCTTTGCCTTGATGATATGAACGGGAAGGCTTTCTCCCAAAAGTGCCTTGGCGGCCTCTTCCAGATTGCCGATGGTGGCGGAAATGGCCCATCGGCGAAAGGTCACTGGGCAGATGGCCTGAATGTATTCGAGGGCCAGCTGCATTTGGACACCGCGCTTGTTTCCAACCAGTTCATGCCATTCATCGACCACCACTGCTTTGACGCTTTGGAACAGCTGCTGGTGGTCCTTTTGGGAAAGTAGCATGTGGAGCGTCTCGGGGGTGGTGATCAGGCATTCGGGCGGGCGTCGATTCATGGCCGCCCGGGTTTTTGCGTCCGTATCACCGTTTCTCACGGCTACTTGCCAAGGTAGGCCAATGTGGTCGCAGACCTCCTGCATGGCCTTTTGGATGTCCTGTGCCAAGGCCCGGAGTGGCGTGACCCAGATGAGTTGTATCCCGTTGTTTTTGGTTCTTTGCCATGAATCCGGATGGGCTTGGATAAACTCCAGGATCGCCGGAAACCAGAGCGCAAAGGTTTTTCCCGATCCGGTAGGGGCGTTGAGTAGGCCGGACTTTCCGTCCAGGAAATCCCGCCAGGTTTCGAGCTGAAAGGGAAAAGGGGACCAGCCCTTTTTCCGGAAATATTCCAGTCCCACTGCCAGACGATGATCTTCCATTTTTTCCTCCAATAGCTTTTTTTGTCCAGATCTCAGACGGCCTTTGCATAGGCAGGCCGTTGATCCAGATTTTGATTTGTGCTTTTCCCGCTTGATTTCCGGCTGAAATTGGTAATTTTTACCTGGAATTAAACAGGATTCGGAAGCATTTCGTTACTTGAAAAAAACTACAGCCATGAGAAAGTTGATCCTTGCCATTTTTGTCGCCGCCGGTTTGGGAGCTTGCACGGAGCAGGAGCCTGATTTGTACACAGGCCAGCAAATGGAATTCGATTTGTTCAAGTCCAGCGAATTTGACTACAACGGCACTTTGACGGTGAAGGAGCTCAGGGATGGTAAATTGGAATTTGACATCCAACTGGAAGGCGCAAAGTCCACGACTGAATACAATTTTCCAGCCCATCTCCATTTTGGGGGATATGATCAGGCGGATGCGCCGATTGCCTTTTTGCTCAATCCCGTCTCTTCCAAAGATCTGGCAAGCACGACCGTTTTGGAAAGCCTCTCAGACGGGACCAATCTGAGCTTCGAGCAAATGAAGACTTTTGATGGGCATGTCAAGATCCATTTGGCCAATGAAGGCCCAGACTATGAGGTGATCCTGGTAGCTGGAAACGTGGGGACAAATTTCTCCACGGAGGTCGGTTTTGATGCTTCGAGAATCGCTGTTTGCGGCAAAAGCTTTTGATTTTCGCCGCTAGGTCAAGCAGTTAAGGCAGCCGGAAGGCTGTTTTTTTGTTTTCGTGCAGCTATTGCATCAAGTCACGATAGATTAAAATATTGCATTATTTAGCAATAATTTATTTTATTGCTTTATTGTGCAATATTTTAGAATATCTTAAGAATTCGCAATGTACCATACCGAAGTGTTTAAACAATTTCGTCAGCTATGATCGCCATCCTCAAGGGAGATATTGCCGCATCCAGAAAGCTCGCGAACCAGGATCTGTGGCTACAGCCGCTCAAGCAGCTGTTTGCTAGCTGGGGGAGCACGCCGGAAACCTGGGAGCTGGTGTGGGGAGATTTTTTCCAAGTGGAAATATCCAAGCCGGAAGAGGCTTTACAGAAGGCATTTGAAATCAAGGCCCTCATAAAGAAAATCAAATCCCCCGAATCCCAGAAGATGATGGGCGTGATCGATGTGCGCTTGGCAATAGGAATTGGGGAAAAGAGCTATTCCGCAAACCGTATTTCGGAAAGCAATGGCTCAGCTTTCATCTATTCGGGGGAAAAATTCGACACCCTGAAAAAGGAAAACACGACCATTGCCGTGAAAAGCAACTGGGAGACTTTTGACGAGGAAATCAACCTGTACTTAAAACTGGCCGAAACATTCATGGAGCGCTGGACCGTATCTTCGGCCGAACTGGTGGAGATTGTCTTGCAAAATCCGGGCATAACGCAAGAGGAGATCGGAAAGCGATTGGGAATCAAGCAAAGTGGAGTCAGCGGGAGATGGACTAGGGCCCATGGGGATGAGCTTCTGAAAATAGAGCGTGTCTTTCGTCGTAAACTCAAAGAGCTCCTGCCATGATCATCTTGCTCAAGCTGCTATGCGCACACTTTCTGGGAGATTTTGTCCTGCAGCCCAAGTCGTGGGTAGCCGACAAGGAACAGCGAAAAGCCAAATCTTCCAAGCTTTACCTGCACCTCTTGCTTCATGGCATATTGGCATGGCTTGTCCTATGGGATTTGGGTTATTGGTTCCTGGCTTTGGCCGTGGCGCTTATACACGGGGTGATCGATTTGGCCAAGCTATACGCCCAAAAGCCGGATAGCAAAGCGCGCTGGTTTCTGATAGACCAGGGAATGCACCTTGCCAGCTTACTGCTCCTATGGCAAATTTGGTTTGGCCCAGCTCTCATGGGCTACTTGGCTTGGCTAGAAAACCCCAAGATCTGGCTTTACGCGACGGCATTGATCTTCCTGACGGCGGTCAGCGGGATCCTGGTACAGGTCATGCTTTCGACCTGGTCTCAGGCCTTGGAGGATGGCAGTGGCGAATCGCTCAACCAGGCCGGCAGGTATATCGGGATCTTGGAGCGACTTTTTGTATTCGTCTTTGTCGTCACAGGCAACTGGGCTGCCATTGGCTTTCTCTTGGCAGCCAAGTCCGTCTTTCGCTTTGGCGATTTGAAGGAATCCAAGGACAGGAAACTGACGGAGTATATCTTGATCGGAACTCTCCTGAGTTTTGGGATTGCGGTAGGCACTGGTATGCTGGTGCTGAGTTTTACTTAAAATTAGACAAAGAAATACCAGACAAAAGCAGCATGGACGCGAAGGGTAAGCCAATGACCGATGGAGACTTTTGCAAAGTCATTGCCGGAACGCACAAGGGAAAATCAGGAATAGTCCGGGACATCCACAGCAGCAAAACCGGCCATACCACAATCACTGTCGTGCAGCAGGATGGAGTACGGTTTAAGACGCTTGGGAGGAACGTTGAAATAGAAACGAAATAGTGAAAAAAAAAGGCAGCTATAAGCTTCCTTTTTACATTTCGGTCCGTTTGGATTAATTCTCGATCACGACCGGGAAAGTGATGTCCAAGTCAGTTTCACCGCCTGCCTGCTCATAAGTCTGGAAGTTGGGATTGGTGGCGCCTGGATAGCTCTTGTCCAGAGCGTGTCTCAAGATCACCTGCATTTGGGTATTGTTGGCACCCGGAGAGGAAGATACAATCAGATCCGTCTGCAAGCCGATCAGTTCTCCGCTGGGATCATCGTAGGCGATGCTCAGAATATTGCTGGAGAAGGCTCCGCCGAGGAAAAAGAACTGGTGCTCGTCAGCTTCTTCGAGAATTTCGGCGGTGATGTCCTCACCGGCAATGCTGTTGGTCACGGTAATGTCCATACGGTAGGTTTTGCCCTTCTTCACAGTGACTGTTTCGATCGTGGGAGTAGCGCCTACTTCTATCCCCTCGGGATCGCTGGCCGTTGCCGAGAAAGGAGTGCCCACAGGGCTTCCGCTACCGTCTAGTTCCTGAAAAGTCAGCGTGACGTCGGTGATCAGCTCTCCGTCATTTTCCGGAACTGGATCCTCACTTTCACAAGATGCAAAGCCCATCGTGAGAGCCGCAAAAAGGTAGATCGGGAGTTTTTGGATGTTTTTCATAAGTGGTTAGTTAAAATTGATAATTGAGTTTTAGTAAGATATTTCTTCCCATGTCCGCGGTAAAGTATCGGAATCGGTTCATGTATTCTTTGTACTCTGTGTTGAGAATATTGTTTACTTGAAGTCCAATATTGAATTGGTTTTTAGCGAGTTGTATCTTTTTGAGATAGCCAATATTAAACAAGGCATACCCGGGAGGAGCCAGTGCCAAATCGAAGTCGGGCTCACGCTTTTGCCTTGCCACCAGCACGTTGCTGATGGTTATTTTGTCCGAATCCAGACTTCCTTTTTTTCCAAGCGAGTAGGAGACTCCCCAGTCCATGCGATCAGAGGGAATGAAGGGAAAATAGCTGTCCTCGTCGGTATTTTTGGCCCTGATGATAGAGCCCTTGAGGTAGGCGCTGGCGCGATCCGTGAAGTTGTAACTGCCAGAGAGGTCAAAGCCATAAAAGAAGGCATCCGCCTGCAGGTATTCGTACACGTTGAACGTGCCTCGGAGGGAAACATAGGTCTCTCCGGTCGGATTCAGGTAGATGTAGTTGCTAATTTGGTTGGCGTAGGCGGTAAGCTCGACCACGGCTCGGTCACTTTCGTATTCCAGTCCGTTGACCCATTTGATTGATTTTTCCGAGACCATCGTCGGGTCTCCTATCTCTACGGCAGCAGCGCCGTGGTGAAGACCTTGGCTGAAGAGCTCATTTACATTTGGTGGTCTCCAAGCAGTCCCAAGGTTGCTGGTAAACGCAAAATAGGGGCTGAGTTGGTAGAGTCCGCCCACAAAAGCGGAGAAATTCTTGTATTCCAAATTGGACTGCTGCAGCTCCTCGTCCACGTAGCGGGCAGCATCGACTGTCCGGAAATCGTAGCGCAATCCTGCCTCCAACTCCAGCGGGCCCTTGAGGTATTTTTCCATGGCATAGATCCCGCCGTTGAAGAGGTCATAGTTGGGGATCAAGGGCGTGACACCCGTTCCAGGAACGTTGGAATTGGCCTGTTGGATGATGTTCAGTCCGAATGAGCCGCTCCAGTTTTGTTTGAGGTTATGATCCAGAAACACGTCCACTGTATTGGTGAACAGTTCCAAATCCAAGCTTGGTTTGGTGTTGAGCTCGCCTCTTCTCTTATCAAATTCCTGACGGTTGTTGAGCTGGAAGCCATATTGGAAATTAAGCTTCCAGTTGGGATTGAGGTGATAGTGTGATTTGAGCTTGGCGAGGTGATGGGAGACCTTCTGCTTGGGATTCTCGATTGCGTAGGAGAACTCGGCATCGGTAAACGGCCGGCCGTTGTCAATGATGTCGATCAGGTCTGAGAGATTTCCCGTGTGGGCATCTTTCAAGATCCCTATCTCGGTATTGAAATAGCTGTAATAAGCCTCAATTCCGAGCTTTTCCGAGCTATAGCCAGCCGATCCAGATAGGTTGTATTCCGACATCCCCGTATTGGCTTGGTAATAGTCCGGCGATTTTACATTTCCCGCTCGTTTGACGGATCCCTGCACGCGATATCCCAGTCCTTTGATCTTGCCCGAACCGCCAAGATAGGAGGCTGATAGGTTGCCCATTGCTCCGTTGGTTGCGCCAAGGAGGTGGATGTCGGTTTGGCTGGCTTTGCTGGTTGGCAGGGCTGGGGGATTGACCAGGATTACACCTCCCATGGCTTCTGGGCCGAAGCGAACGGTCTCGGCACCTTTGATCACGGTGATTTCATCGGCGAGGAAAGGGTCTATCTCTGGTGCATGCTCAGCGCCCCATTGTTGGCCTTCGAGCCTAATGCCGTTATTCAAGATCATGATCCTATTGCTGTGCATGCCGTGGATCACCGGCTTGGATATGGTGTTTCCAGTGGAGAAAGTAGTGACTCCCGCCACTCGCTTGAGGCTTTCTCCTAAGCTTTCCCCTCTGGATTGAAGCATTTCATCCCCATACAATGAGGTGATTGCGGTGGTGGTCTGCACCGCCTCCCGATGCCCATGTACTTCCACACTGCCCAGGTCTAGGGATTCTTCTTCCATTCGAAAAGTCTGCGCAGTGGAATTTCCCGATAGGTTGACGGTCTGCCTTATTTCCTTGTGTCCGAGATATTGGACGGTGACGGTATAGGTGCCGGGACAAAGCTCTCGAATGACAAAATTCCCGTTTTGGTCGGAGACGGCTCCTGTTCTGGTTTCGAGAATCCAAACGTATGCGGCTTCGATCGCATCGTCGTTTTCCAGATGCAATATTTTGCCCCGCAACACCAGATCACAGGTTTGGGCAATTGCCAAGTGAGATCCAGCGAAGAAGAGGAAAGCTAGAAGGAAAGAAGATATTTTGTGAAACACGGTTGCAAAAATAGATTGCTCTCTTTGACATTCCCAATAATTTTGAAACAAAGTTGCAAATGGTGATAAATGGCAAAAAAGAGAAGTCTCCACGGAGTTTTGCATATCAGCAATTGACTTAGGGAATCAGGGAATGAAACAGATGGGCCGAAACGGTTGCAACAAAAAGCCTGTGCCCAAAACAGGCACAGGCTACAAAAAATTAACACAACCTAATCTATGTTTTCTTTAATTCCCCTGATGGACTTGTCATATTAACGCAAGCATCTGGTAAAGGCTTAGTTTCTTTATTGGCCTCCTTTTAACTTCAGACGCAATCGACAGGAACGAGAGCTCTCGTTGCCAATTGGGCTTCGCCGGCTTGGTCACCTATATTGATCAGGATGCTGACGGCCAAGTCAAGCACCGATACCATACCCAGGATGATGAACAGAATCGGAAGCAAGGTGAAGATTTCCATTTCTTTAGTGGTCTAAAATGCTGTGCGACAATATTTTAATTGGGCCAATCTAGGGCCTAATCGTTTCCATTTGGCAACACGGTAAAAATAGCGGACTGTTGCCTACTAGACGTCGACTTGCCTTGGTTTGTAAATGAACTGCGGTGACGTAAACAAAAGAAAATCAGTTGGTTTGCAAAGGGTTTCGACTAGGCCATCGAGAGGAAGTTCTCAAATGTTTGCTTCGATATTCAGTCTGCAATAAACCTGGGCACTTTCCGGTTCAGGATCTGCATAAAAAAATCCGGCGTTTGGCCGGATTTGAAGGTGGGTTTTGCAAGGATCAGTTGAGCCAGCTTGTCCATGGGATTCTGCTTAGGATGAGAACCAAACCAATCGCGTACATCATGTAGACACTTCGGAATTTTCCCCTCGAGGTGCTGATTTTTTTGGCCCTGCTATAGCCTACCGTGATCAGGACGATTGCCAGGATGTTAATCAAAGGGTGCTCCACCGCAGTCAGTCTCGCTGTAGCGTCAGACATCGCGCCTCCTCCCTTTAATAGGGAAAAACCAAGCGGACTAACAAAGTAAAGAATCAGACCTACCAGCAATTGGATATGCGACAGGATAAAAGCAATCAGTGCAATCTTTCTATCTTTTTCGGTGAATTCCCTGCCAGAAAGCGACCCGATCAGGGCGTAAATAATAACCAAAATCAGGGCAAGCAGCGCCAGATAGGCAATTCCCGAGTGTAGGTGTTGGATTCCTGTGTACATGAGTTCTTGTTTAGTGGGTTGAAAATAGCAGAAATGTCATTTGGAAAGGCAGAGGAGGGAGCGAATCTCACTCGACATAAAGCACGAGACCTTTTAGGTATTCAGTTTCAGGATGAAAGATATTGACTGGATGATCTGCAGGCTGGGTGAGTTGATGGAGGATTTTCACCTTTCTGCCACTTTCTAAGGCTGCGGCTGTAATCGTGTGTGCGAAGAGGCTTTTGTCCACCACTTGGGAGCAGGAAAAAGTGAAAAGGATACCTCCAGGTTTGATCTTTCTCAGTGCTTCGGCATTGAGTCGCTTGTACGCTTGGACAGCGTTATGGCGGGCCTTGATGTTTTTTGCGAAAGCGGGGGGATCCAATACGATCAAGTCAAAGTCGTCTCCGATCTCCCGGATGTATTTGACCACGTCGGCTACGATGGATTGGTGCTTTCCGGCAAATCCGAGATTCAGCGCGACATTTTGCTCGGTGAGCTCAATGGCTTTTGCAGAAATGTCCACGGAATGGACTTCTGACGCGCCTTCGTTCAATGCCAAGACCGAAAACCCTCCCGAATAGCAAAAGGTGTTCAGGACTTTTTTTCCCTTGGCGTAAGTGGAGACCAGCTTTCGGTTTTCCCGCTGGTCGATGAAGAAGCCGGTCTTTTGCCCTTTCTCCCAGTCGATTTTGTAGACGGCCCCGTACTCTTTCACGAGGTCTGTTTCGGCTTTTCCCCAAACCCACTCGTTGGATTCGATGCCTAGATTTTTGGGCAAAGTCTCGGCGCTTTTGTCGTAGACTCCTTCCAGTTTTTCTCCCAGGACAGCACGCAATGCCTCCGAAATCTCGGTGACGTGGCGATGCATTCCTACATGGTGGGCTTGGATCACCGCCGTCCTGTTGTAGAAGTCGACAATCAATCCCGGCAGCAAATCACCTTCTCCATGGACGAATCTAAAGACGTTAGTTTCGTGATTATCAGTAAGTCCAAGGTTTTGTCTCAAAGCATAAGCGGAAGTGATTCTTTCCTTCCAAAAAGCGAGATCAATCTCACGTTCTTCAAAGGAGATAATACGAACCATGATCGATCCCTGGGAAAAATGGCCAATGCCTAAAAAGTCATTGCGAGAAGAATAAACAGCCACCAAATCACCGTTTTCTATGCCGGGATCGGCTTTGGCGATCGCCCCGGAAAACACCCAATGGTGACGGCGGAGCAGTGAGACTTCTTTTCCTTTTTGTAAGACTAATTTAGGATAGTTCATCAGGGCTGTGGGTTGGGTCGGGAAAGAGTAGGCTTCCCAAGATCATGGCAAAGATACTGGCGAAAAGTCCTAAAACATGCGAATCTGTCGCGAATTCGATACCGTCGCAGATTAGGTAGGTCAACATCCCGACCACCATAGAGGCAATAGCTCCGAGTTTGGAGGCTTTTTTCCAATACAAACCGGCGGTCAGCGGAGCGAAAAGCGAGACGAGTAAGAGGATGGAGGCACCGGCGACCAATTCGTAGATGTTGGAGTCTCGCGTGGCCATGTAGGTAGAGATCAGGGCGACGAGGAGCACATTTGCCCTCAGGAGCCAAAGTAGTTCTCTATCCCTCAGCTTGCCCCGGAAAAGCGGTTTGACAAGGTTTTCGGAGATCAGGGCAGCCGGGGCGAGCAAGCCCGAGCTTGCCGTGCTCATGACTGCGGAGATCAGCGCTCCAAAGAAAATGATTTGAACTGGAAGTCCTCCGTGTGCCAAAACCATGGAGGGGAGGAGCATTTGCTTATTTTCGAGGTAGAGCTCGGGATAGAGGGCTTTTGCTCCCAGTGCGATGAACAAGGGTAGAAGACCAAAGGTGAGATAGAACCCGCCAGCCAAATAGGTCGATTGGACGGCTACCTTTTCGGATTTGGAGGACATCACGCGTTGATAGATATCTTGGCTAGGTATACTTCCGAGACCGAGTATGATCCAAGCACCTAGGTAATTGATCCAGTTGTTGATTCCATTTTTGGGAAAAAAGCGAAAGGTTTCGACTGGAGCATCGGAAAGGATCTTGGCAACCCCGCCCGCTTCATGGGCAATCATCACGCTCACGGCCACGAGCCCGATCACGATCATGGCTGTCTGGATAAAGTCTGTGATGGACACCGCCCACATCCCTCCGAGGAAAGTATAGATCACCACAATTCCGGCCGAAAGAAAAATGCCTTCGGTAAGCGAAAGTCCCGTCACGGTGCCGAAGACCAGGCTCAAGGCTACGAGCTGGGCGGCAACGTAGCCAAAGAAAACCGGCACCATAAAAACGGTCGCGAAAAACTCCACCTGCTTTCCGAAGGCCTGCTTAAAGACATCTCCAATGGTCAATACGCCCATACGATACATGGGGCGGAGGTAGAACATCCCGAAGAGGATCAGGCAAAGCGCACCACCAAAGGGGTCCTCTATCACTCCGATGAGACCCTCCTCCAGAAAAACAGAGGAGGCTCCGAAAATCGTTTCGGAGCCAAACCAGGTTGCAAAGAGTGCCGATGCGGATAGGAAAAGCGGAAGGGAACGGCCCGCCAACACGAAATCCTTGGAGCTCTTGACCAGCTTGGAAGCCCAAGCTCCAACGGCGATGGTGATCGCCAGATAGCAGATGATCGCGGTCAGCAGCAAGGCCTAGCGCTTAAGCTTTGGCGTACATTTTTTCACGAAGTGCCTTGATCTCGGCGCTTGCCAGGTAGTCGTCGTAAGGCATCCTTCGGTCGATTGTCCCGTTTGGCGTGAACTCGACGATTCGGTTGGCGGAAGACTGTACGAAGGCGTGGTCGTAGGAGCTCATGAGCACCGTGCCGGAGAAGTCAATGATCGCGTTGTTGAAAGCCGTGATCGATTCCAAGTCTAGGTGGTTGGTGGGCTCGTCCATGACCAGCAGGTTTGGATTTTGCAACATCATGCGTGAGATCATGCAGCGCACTTTCTCCCCACCGGAGAGGACAGTACACTTTTTGAAAGTCTCCTCGCCAGTGAAGAGCATGCGACCCAAGAAGGTTCTCACATAGGCTTCCTCTTGGTTGCTGGAATATTGTCTTAGCCAGTCGATCAGATTGAGGTCGGTCTGGAAATACTTGGAGTTGTCGTTTGGGAGATAGGCCTTGTTGATGGTCACACCCCACTTCAGCGAACCTTTGGTTGCGGGGATCTCCTCCATGATCACTTGGAAAAACTTGTTGACCGCCTGCTTGGTCTTGGAGATAAAGGCAATCTTGTCGCCTTTGTCCACCATGAGGTTCACGTCGGTAAAATAAGTCACGCCGTCCGCCTTGAGCTCCAGATTTTCAGTCATGAAGATCTGGTCTCCGGCTTCGCGCTCAGGCTTGAAGATGATACCGGGGTACTTTCTGGAAGATGGCTCGATCTCGTCGATGTTGAGTTTTTCGATCATTTTCTTACGCGCAGTAGCCTGCTTGGATTTGGCTACGTTGGCAGAAAATCGGTCGATGAAGGACTGGAGTTCCTTTCGTTTGTCCTCGGCTTTTTTGTTGGCATCTGAGCGTTGCTTCAGCGCGAGTTGGGAAGACTCGTACCAGAAGGTATAGTTGCCGGAGAAGATCTTGATCTTGCCAAAGTCGATGTCCACCACATGCGTGGAGACTGTGTCCAGGAAGTGTCGATCGTGGGAGACTACGATCACGATGTTTTTGAAGTCCAGGAGGAAGTTTTCCAACCACTCGATGGTGTCCGCATCGAGGTCGTTGGTAGGTTCATCGAGAATCAGAATGTCGGGATTGCCAAAGAGCGCCTGGGCCAGCAATACCCTTACCTTCTGGTTACCGGCCAGCTGGTTCATGGTCAGGTAGTGCAGGTCCTCGGTGATACCCAGACCCGAGAGGAGGGAAGCGGCATCGGATTCGGCATTCCACCCGTCCATCTCGGCAAACTCGGATTCCAGTTCTGAGGCACGGATGCCGTCCGCTTCGCTGAAGTCCTCTTTCATATAGAGCGCGTCCTTTTCCGTCATGATGGAATACAGTTTTTTGTGGCCCATCAAGACGGTTTTCAGGACTTCGACTTCGTCAAAGGCGAAGTGGTTTTGGCTCAAAACCGCCATACGCTGGCCGGGAGTGATGTTGACCGAGCCACTGGTGGAGTCGATTTCGCCGGAGAGTATTTTCAAAAAAGTCGATTTTCCCGCTCCGTTGGCGCCGATGACCCCGTAGCAGTTGCCGGGGGTAAACTTGAGGCTGACCTCGTCAAAAAGGGTTCGCTTGCCAAACTTGAGGGAAAGATTATCTACTGAGATCATAAACTATCGTTAAAGTACTGTAAAACAGCTTTTTATGTATTGTGGTGTAATCGAAAGTGTAATTTTTTTCGTCAATTGCCCACTTCTTGGCCTAAAATGGTGTGAAATCGAGTGGGCAAAGGAAGTTGCAAAGGTACTTTAAGCGAAAAGAAAAGCCAACTCGATTGAGTTGGCTTTTGCTTTCTATTCGATTCCAAGGATTTTCTTAGTTCTTTCCCGACTGATATTGAACTCAAAGGCTATTCGCTCGATACTCCACCCTTCTTGTAGATAAAGGTATCTGATCACGTTTTTCGTGCGCTCGTTTTCAATGTTGGATTCCTCAAGATCCTTGACTGCATCTTCAAATTCCATTGCATCTTCTTCAGACTCGGTAGCAATACTGAATACAACTGGCAAAGCTATGATTGTAGAATATAGAGCATGGATTTCAGAATTCGATAGTCCAGATTTATGAAGTTTTCTGATGTTATGTTTCATATCACTAAGGATTCGGAATCTAGACCGCTCACCTGATTGGATTTCATCGACAAACTTCCTTGCCTGCGCTCTTAATTCTTTTTCTTTCATTTTCATGGTGTTTTGATTTTAAGGTGCCGACCATTTCCGATCAGCACCTTTAGTTTTGTTTACCCTTCTTTTTCTGAATTCATTTTGTCGATCTTCTCGATAGCAAGCTTTACAGTAGGGTATGTTACACCCAGTTCTTCAGCAATCTTTTTCTTTGACCACTTTTCATTTTTGTGTAGGTGGTGGATAGTTTGCTTCGTTTCCATGCTATACTTTGGCGCGCTCTCATTGGCTGCTTTCGCTGCTTCCACATCCTTTTTGGCTGCCTCAATTATGTTTGGCTTGAGGGCTTGGTTTAAGAACTCTCGAAGTCCTTCCCAGTCTTTTGCGGGGATGTACTTCATTATGGAGCTTTCTAGACCTTCATTTCTTAACTCGGTAACTTTTACAATGCTACCTTGTTCAATTAGGTTTTCCCAAAGATCTGGTTTCGAGAACGGATAGAGCAAACCTGTTGCTGATACTTTGAAAGCTCTTTCCTCTCCAAGCAGATAGTTCTCAAATGGGTTGGCAGAAGGGACAAATGCTGCTTGAATGGAGGTTGCAGCAACCTCATTTATGGAGTTTTCCATGATTCTAAATTTTTGGATGCGCCAGTGGGTAGCCTTTCGGCTGTTTGAATCCGCTAGCTGACTGTAAAATTGATTTGAGTAAAAATGACCTGTTATAGGCCTTGGGGCTTGTGGTAAGCCTCAATCCGTTTCCTAAACCTGTCGGCTTCAGGCCGCAATCGGAAGTAATGTCGATTGCCCTGTAAAAGGTGGGGGATTCGAAAAAATGGGTGTGAAAAATCCCTCAGAAATGCTCATAGCATTAGTGATGGCTCCCAAAAGTGCGTTGTTGTCCTGTAGTGAAGGTATTTTGGTAAGACGCCCCTTCAACTCTTGTTGGGTTTTGGCACACGCAACGGAAAACTTTAGCTGCTTTTTTAGCTGCTTAAGCTGTCTTTCCTTGGCAAGAGTTCTAGGGGTATTGAAATCCAGTACACTTGGGGAATAGCTGTCTGGCAAATAGCATTCAAATTCATACTCGTCTATTTCCCGGTTGAATTTCCAGCCATAATAAAAGCTCAGTACGACACAAGCTTCCTCATATTCAAGTTCTTCTTTTTCAGAAAGCTTTCCCTTTTCATGATACTTATCACTTAGTTTGGCTCGCTTAGCCTCAAAGTGTGCCCACGATTGCGCAGTTCTCCTCCAATTATCCGCCCACCAGCCAACGAAGGCTGTTAGGAGTAGAAAAGTTGCGATATCGAGTTTGCCGTACTTCATTTGATACGAATATACTGACATTTTCAAATCAAGGTTCTGATCCTGAATAAGAAAAATGAGCGAGGTTAGAGAACTTTCTGATCCTCAGGCTAAAAAATGTAATACAAAAAAATGTATTCAAAATTAAAGATCTTTTATTCTTTTTTAAAAACCTTACACTTTCATTCAAGGACGTTTCATTTCGAAGAAAAGTGCTTACATCCCATCTATTAGTATCTTTAGAGTATCGTTAGATTTTTAAAGCATTCAAAACTGTCTCAATGTTTCGACGCTCAGACCATAGATTTCTACTCGAACTAGAAACCACCTGTCTCAAACAGACTCAAGTCTTGACGAGTTTGACCTTCATTCGCTTGAGCAAGGGAGAAGGCCGGAAAAGTTGCGGAGGGAACACCTACTTTACGCGATCCGCTTTTTAAAGAAGGGGGATTGGCGGGGCTTTAGGATGATGGAAGAAAGGTTAGAGGATTTAGGGCTATATATTAGACAGGAATATTAGGTGTAAAATTTGGTGTAAACTTAATATTCTGTTCTTTCAATTCATTTCCTTTAAATATACTCCTATGTAGTAGAAAAAAACCTACTGAATTCAAATCAAATCTTAGGAGTTTATTATTTTCGTCAAAAACAATAGTGCCAATAGGATATTTCTCTAACTTTTTCAATACTTTAGTCGTATCATTTAAATTTGAAAACGGGAAATTATTAACAGAATAACTTACTAACTCACTAAGTTCATCCAAAGTGGCCTCATCATTATTATCATCCAAAAAACGCCTCACTTCTTCTAAAATTTCATAGTCGTAAATTTTATTTTCTTTGGATTTATAGGAATCTATCAAATCAGATAACACACCTCTTTCTTCTACAAATTTTAATTGAATACCCTTTGAATTTGCCTGTTCCGATTTAACTAAGCCTTCTAAATCTCTTATCTTTTCTGTCAACTCATTTCTACGAGGGTATTCATCTGCTATATGCTTAACTCTAGCACGCTCGGTTGCAATAGCAGCAGCCTCTTGATATTTTTGTATTGTTTCTGTATTGATATTCTTTCTACGGACTCTCTCTGATTTCCTACTTTCAGTTTCTATATAATTAAAAACAAGGTCTTTATATGCTGTGTATAGAAACGCAAAAACCGGTGGCAGCACAAATGCACGTAAGAAAGAATAATAATTATTTTCAATATTGTAAAATCTAGTCTCTATTGACAAATCAGAAAAAATAAGATAAAATACTGATTTCCAATTTAAAACAAGCCAGAACAATATAAGTGAACCTAGGAAAGGATTCTTAATCCTTTCTAGTATTGCATCTTTTATCTCGCTAAATGTTCTTTCCATATTTTCTATTACAATATCTTCCCAAACTCAAACTCATTTTCTTCTAATATTTCCTTCAACTTTCTTTTCCTGCTCTTGTTCGCGTCCATTTCCTCAAATATCAGGATCAGCTTCAGCAACTTCAATCTCAAATCCTTGTCCCTGATATCAAGTCCACTTTGGGTTAAGGATTCTTC
>CAZTJM010000010.1:0-59530 GCA_964613865.1 uncultured Limnohabitans sp.
CTTTTTCTTTTCCCCAAAGATGAAAAAAATCCTCGCGCTTCTACTTCTATGTATTTGCTTCGCTTGCGCCAAAAAAAGGCAGCCCATAGACCTTTGGCTCACTGATCCGACGGCAAATGTGCTTTTCGAAAAGCAAGCCGAACCACAAGAGACTGCAGATTCGGAGCTTACGATCAACGTGGATGCAGAGACCATCTTTCAGGCGATGGATGGATTTGGCTTCACCCTCAGTCAAGGTAGCGCCAATCATTTACTGGAAATGAGTGAGAAAGCGAGGGAGTCAGTTCTTGGGGAGCTTTTTGGTGACGGCGAAGAGGATATACGAATATCCTACCTCAGACTTTCGGTAGCAGCCTCAGATCTCAACGAATTTCCTTTTTCTTACAACGACCTCGAAGATTCCCTAGCCACCGACCCAGAGCTTTCCGAGTTTAGCCTCGGTCCAGACACTTTGGACGTCATTCCTGTCCTCAAGCAAATCCTTAGCATCAATCCCGACATCAAGCTGATGGCCTCCCCCTGGTCTCCTCCTGCGTGGATGAAAGACAATAAAGACACACGCGGCGGGTCTCTTTTGAAGGAGTTTGAAGGTGCCTATGCCTGCTATCTGGTGAAATACATTCAAGAAATGGAAAAACTGGGGATCACCATCGATGCACTGACGATACAAAACGAACCCCTGCATCCCGGCAACAATCCCTCGCTGCTGATGCTGCCCGAGCAGCAGGCGAGATTTATTGGACTCCATCTTGGTCCCGCATTCCAGGATGCGGGAATCAAAACCAAGATCATCGTCTATGATCACAACGCCGATCGGCCAGATTACCCCATTACAGTGCTGAAAGACTCCCTCGCCAATCCCTTTATCGACGGATCAGCATTCCACCTCTACGGCGGAAAAATCGATGCTTTGTCAGAAGTCCATCAGGCATTTCCTGACAAAAACATCTACTTCACCGAGCAATGGGTCGGTGCGCCGGGAGACTTGGCTGGGGATCTGGTCTGGCATGTGAAAAACCTGGTGATTGGGGCGTCCCGAAACTGGGCAAAAACCGTTTTGGAATGGAATCTCAGCTCCAATCCAAGCCTTACTCCGCACACTGACCGAGGCGGATGTGACCGCTGTCTTGGCGCGATCACGATAGCGGGCGATTCAGTGACCCGCAACCCCGCCTATTATATCATCGCCCACGCCAGCAAGTTTGTGGACCCCGGATCTCTGCGAATCGATTCCAATGAACCGGAGGGATTGTCCAATGTCGCTTTTGTCAGACCGGACCGCAAAAAAGTCCTGATTGTACTGAACGATTCGGACGAGAAGAAGCACTTTACAATCAAGGATAAGGAAGAACTGTTCGAGGCCGAGCTGAACTCCGGTGCGGTCGGCACCTGGATTTGGTAAAAGATTCTCTAGTAACCCAGCTTTGGCTCTAGCCACAGCAAGCCCAAAAAAAGCAACATTCCGCCTAACCAGATCCACGGCGAGATCGGTCTGAGTATTTCGCCGGCGACTTTGGAGTCCTTGCCAGGCCGGTCCTTTATCCCATCGATCAATGCCGCGGTATGCAGTGCCTGCAGCTGTCCTTTCCCATATACATAGGCCGCAAAAGTCGAATCCAGTTCAATCCAAGAGCTGTCCGACGATTGCAATTGGCCTTCGGACAAAAACGGATTGACCGCACTCTTGTGAAAAAACACGGTGTCTTTTCCCCAAGCTACCAAGTCAGGAAGACTGTCTTCTGACAATCGTTGGATAGGCTCTGCCATGCTCGACAACAGCGGAGCGCTCATCCTCCAGGATTCCGTTTCATGTGGCTCCAACTTGCCAAAAAGGTCTCCCCAAAGCCTTTCATATTCCTCAGACTTCCCTTGAAGCGCCAAAGGATAGCTAGCGCTGACAAGACTCAGGGCGATAGTTGTACTCTCGGAATACTGTATGGCGACTGCTCCATCGTGGGTGAGTTTTTGGGCGGGCTTTTTCACAAACTCAAAAGGCAATATTTCCAAGCCACTCTCCAGCTTGACGACTTCATTTTGTCCGGTTTGCCTGACTTGAAAATCCGTCCCAAACAGTCGGTTTAGTACTTGGGCAGTTTCATCGGGCTTTCCAACATTCATCACTAACAATACCGCTTGACCTGTCTTAACCCAGTCCTGAACAGATCGCTGATCCAGCTGAGCCGGATCGATCAGGAGAATTTGCAGGGAATCTGGCGATGATCCGCTTTGGATGACTGTCTCGCTGGAGAGCTTGATTTTTTCCGTTACCTGCTCCCCTTTTTCTGCAAGCCAGCTACTTAGAGTACGGCTTTCCGCACTGGGGAATCCGAGCTGAAAGTGGTACTTTTTGGGTCGGGCAGCACCGATAAAAAAACGGAGTGAGGTCAAAGTGTCCCTTTCCAAGACCAGCGGAAATTCAGCCCTGTTCAACCCACTGGGATAGAATTCCAACAAGCCGGCGTTCCAGCCTTTTTTCAGCCTTTTGGGCTCCAGTTTTGAGCCTTGAATTTCCAGTCTCGCGCTGTCACTTTCTGAAAAAACATCATACGCGACCCGCTGCATTTCACCTTTACGGAGATAGCCTTTCCAATCCAGCTTTCGAATGGCCCCCGTCCTCTCCGGCAGAATCCATTCCACATCCAAATCTTTCAAGGGATAAAGCTGTGCTGCATCAAAGCGCTCTCCCAACAAGAAAATCATGCCAGCAGGAGCTTGAAACTTGGACAGAGGCAATGCCCTTCTGATTTTCAAACTGTCCCTCCAAAAATCGACCGTCTTCCTATCCAGTTCGTCTTCATACACCAGAATCTGGCTTTCCCGGCGGTCTAGGCTGTGCTGTGGCCTCAATACAGCCATGCTTAGGCATACGGCAAATCCAAGGAAAAACAGCAGTCGCAGTCCGATCCGGCTTGGCGGGATGCCTTTTTTCCTTTGGAAAAAAAGACCAGTCATCGCAATCAGCGCCAGTGCCGAAATTATTCCGAAAAAGAAAGGCCAAGAAACTAAAGGTTGGTAGTGGAAATTCATCTCAGATTCTTTCTGAAAGCGGATTTCAAGGCTTCATTGGAAAGATAGGAAGGCCCGGGGTTTTTGTAGTTTTTGGCGAGCGGATAGAGCTTTTCGCGAAGTTGCTTCCGGCCATTATCTTCCAGCTTTCCAGATTCCAATTGCTGCAGGTAAAGAACCAGGCTCCAATCCGAAAGACCTGAGTTTTGCATCCGCTCAGTCCACAGGCTTCCCAGCTTCTGAACCGTCTGACGGTCCGAAGCGCTAAGCTCAGCTTTGGCCAAAAATCCCAATACGGCAGAGGCCAAAGGCTCGATTTGCTGGTCCAAGACAAGTTGCTCCTTCCGGATTTCTTCTTCCAATTCATCCAGCTCTCCACTCAGGCGCTTTTCTTCTTCTTTGATGGGCGGTGGGTCGTAGGCCGTTCGTTTGACGTACACGCGGGATTTTTGCTGTACGCTCTTCAGCAACTCGAGCGCCTTGTATTGGTAGGGCAAAGACTTTTCTGGCTCAAACAGTCGCATATGGAGTTCGGCCTGCCACATCTGCTCCAGTGCAGCTTTTAGCGCTCCCCGTGTAGACTGCTCATAGAAGGTATTCACCTCTTCCGAGTCATGTGAATGGATATACTCGCTCATCAGGCTTTCCATGCTTTCCTGGCCATTTTCTGTTTCCTGCGCATGCTCGTGTCCGTGCTCAGCGTGCGCTACCGTCGGCCCAAATCGTCCGGGTTTCTCATTTCCTGTATCGGG
This sequence comes from uncultured Limnohabitans sp., assembly GCA_964613865.1. Lineage (GTDB taxonomy): Bacteria > Bacteroidota > Bacteroidia > Cytophagales > Cyclobacteriaceae > Algoriphagus. The sequence goes on from CAZTJM010000010.1 coordinate 3,759, forward strand.
GTCATGCTCACCCTCTTGATCATGGAGGTGCATGTAGCCTTTGAGCATGTCACCGTCATTCTCCGGCTCCACGACCACCCCTACTGCCGCGGTCTCAAACTCTTCACCCAAGTACTGCCCATAACGAAGGCGAAGCAGCTTTTGGTCATAGCCAATCTCATTGGAAGTCGAGTTGAATTGCCTCTCTGGGATCTTTACCTTTTCTGCGAGGAGTTTTTCCGTGTCGATGATGATCTGCCGTTGACTGCGGAAGTATTCCGGCAAAACTTGTATCGCCATGCCCTCCAGTACGGCATTGCTCTCCTCACTGTCGTCAAAATACTTGATGAAATAGGTGTCCGAGCGACTTGCATTGGCCTCGGGGGATTTGTTGTCCACGGCCGTCCAATAATAATAGAGTTCGTCACCGGGCTGAAAATCCAGAGTCGAGACATTCAGTAAGTAGTTTGACTTTTTGGATGAAAAAGGAGTTTTTTCCACCTCAAACCTCGTCTCACGGAACTTCACGTTTTCTCCTTTTCCCCTGACCAAAGTCGCGACGATCTCGACCTTATTAACCTTGAAATCATCACTGATCTGTGCTTTCAGCGAAAGCTTGGGATCATTTCCGGGGAAAAAGAATTTGTAGTTTTCCTTTTCCTCCGGCAGGATTCGCGGACTTTCATCTTCGATGGACTCGAGTGTGTAAAAGTCCGACTCGAAAACCAAGTCCTTCCCTCTCCATGCCTGAATCGAATAGATTCCCGATCCAGCCAATTCGTCTACCAGCTGAAAACCACTTCCAGCTTTGGAAAAAGGCAAGCTATTCCCAGAGGAACTCAGGAAGATGACTTCCAGGCTATCAGCATTTTGGAATGCCAGACTCCAAGTGATTTCTGATCCTTTGAGAGCTTTGACATCCATACTTTCCTGAGTAAGATTGGGAAGGCCTGTATACCTGGGAGGATTGACCCTTACATCGGTTTTGTACAAAAGCACTGGTGCATTTTCTACCAAAGCTGTCTTCGGGTTTTTCAAAACTTCCACTTTAGAGCTTCTGCCTTCGCCAGAATTTTTGATAAATCCAGAAAGCAAATTGAGTGAAAGTGCGCCAACCAAGACTAGGGCAAAAGGCAAAAGTCCCTTTTGAAACACCCATATCCTTGGTGGGATTTGCGAGGCGATGCGCTCCAGTTGCAAACGCTCGGCGATGCTGGGATTGGGCTTTTCCAACAGCTCCAGGCTAAATTCCAGGCCACCTACCCGGTCGTGGAGAATTTGCACCGCGCGGTCTCGCTTGGGGCGAAATGCCCCAAAAAAAATGGCGAAGACAACTCCTGATCCAGATGCTATTCCCCTCCATGGCATGCCATTGAGGCCTAATACTGACATCAACAAGGCCATCGAAACCGCAAAGAACAAGCCCTTTATCCAAGGATTGAGTCCGAGCTGTCTTTCCAATGAAGAGATATGTTGGACGAGTGTTTTCACAGATTGTTTCGATAAGCTAGAAACCGCTCAATTCCAAATAATACGACAACCAATATCAGCATGATCTCGGTCGTATTTGCCGACAGAGCTTGCTTTGATCTTGGTATTTCCACGAATTTCTGGGCAATTTGGCTTTTAGTCGCAGGAAGATCCCTTTGCTTGATGCCAAGAAATTCGATGAGGGGTTCCAATATCAACTCCGGCAAAACTCCCGTTTCGACAGTTTCATCCCAAGGCAGAGAAACCGGATCCTCCAACCGAATTTGAAGGTTAGACTTTGGGCGTGCTGATGCTGAAGTCAGAAAACAGAGCTTTCCCGCTTCAGTTTCCACGATTTGCTGAGCTGCAAATACCACCTTCGCATCCTCCAGTCCAGCTTCTGAAAAGGAAAGCCCATACACTTCCTTCAGAGCATCTAGAGCGGCTTCGATTTCTTTTTTACCAGTCTCTTCCGTGAGGTCTATGTGAATAGGAATCGGTGCCGAAAACACTGTCTTCTCCTCTTGCAATCCCAAATCAGAAGGGATTTGAGCTAGCATTCCTTTCGAATTCAATCCCAAGAAATCGCCGTTTTCCAGACCGACCACACTCGCTGAAGGCCTCGACTCTGGAAGCTCTGCTGCTAAATGGAGTTCTGGATTCTTCGGCACCCAAATCAAAGCTGGTCGAAAGTCAGATGCCAATCCGGAAGAATAGAGGTGCAGGGAGTCCAAAGTTGGTGGCAAAAGATCAAGGTACTCCTGCGATTTGCCGGCGTCAAAATCCAAGCTCGGACTTTCGCCGACTTCATAGGCTGAAAGCCCCTCTGCCATCCAGTAGACCGCCTCCCCTCGAGCCAGAGCCCGCTCGAGTTCAAAGCGAAACTCAGCTTCGACTGCCGGGTTAGGGACGAGCAAATGGACGACTTCAGGCGAACTGGCCTGCTCGAGGCTTTTCCACCAAAGTCCGACCAACAACAAAACCAAGAAGAGCAATAGGAGTAGCCTGGCAAGTAGCAACAGCCAATGCTCCAATTTTAGCGACCGATTGGATTGTGACTCTTTGGCACTTAGCCAAGCGGTGGCCGCCCAAGCAATTACCTTTCCCCGGCGCCCATTCCAGAGATGAATGGCAATGGGAACAGAAATCCCTAACAAACCCCAGAAAAATACTGGCTGTATCCACTCCATCAGGAAAGGTGTTTTCGGTTTAAAATACTGCGCACGACTTCCGAAAGCGGAGTCTGCATCGAGACTCGGAGCAGCTGCACTTTTGGCAACTGCAGGCTTTGGCTCAGCTGGTCTAGGTATGCCTTGAATTTTCTCCTAAACTCATTCTGCACCGACTTTCCATCCTGCACCAACTCCTGCCCTGACTCCAAATCCCGAAAGACGAAGTTGCCCTCCAGCTTGAAATCCAACTCTTGCTCGCCCAACAACTGGATCAGAATGAGTTCCTTCCGGGGATGGAGGAAGGCCTTGACGAGGCTCTCCCATTCGGTTTCTTTTTGCAAAAAGTCCGAGACCCAAAGGATCAACTTCCGGTTTCGACCTTGGGTCAAGTTCTCCGGGAATGGCTCCAACGGCCAGGCGCCGTCGGCTTTTTCAGACTCCAAATGGTACAAGATGCGCTGGAAACTTTTGGGAGTCGGGGCGACTTTCTGCTCAATTTTTCCAGCCGAAAGCGTGTAATAACTCAATGAATCCCCCTGCAAATATCCCAAGTAAGCTAGCGAAGCGAGTAGGTTTTTGGCATAGTCCAATCGAGAAAATCCATCCTCTGAATAATTCATCGAGCCAGAGAGATCCAACATCAATCTGATGTGCAGGTTACTTTCAGTGGTGGATTCCTTGACCATGTACTTCCCTGAGCGGGAAAAATACTTCCAATCTATACGCTTGAGATCATCTCCCGGCCGATAGTGCCGATACTGCTCAAACTCACTCCCCACGCCCACCCGGATCCCCGAGTGGATGCCCTGTCGGAGTTGCTCGGAGATGAGCCGGGCAGACAGGCGAAGGTCGTTGAGCTTGATGATCTCCAGATTACTTGGCATGAACCGGCGTCTGAGCGAGAATCTTTGAAATGACGAAATCCGTATCCAGCTGCTCCGCTTCGGCGCGGAAGTGCAGCGAAATCCTGTGGCGAAGCACCGGGAAAATCAGGTGCTCAATGTCTTCGGGAATCACCGAATAGCGACCCTTTACTATGGCTCGCGCTTTGGCACAAAGTACCAAGGCCTGTCCCGCCCGGGTCCCAGCACCCCACTCCACGTAGTTTTTCACTTCTGGCACCTTGGTGTTTTCCAAGCGGGTCGCACGGATCAGACGAGTGATATAGGATAGCAGAGCAGAGTCCAGGTGAACTTCCCTGGTCAATTCCTGAAGTTGCTTGACTTCCTCTCCCGTGAGAATTTTGTCAGGGACGCCTCTATAGGTCCCCGTGGTTTTTTGAAGAACCTCGAGCTCCTCTTGCTCAGAAGGATAGCCCAATTTGATGTATAGAAGAAAACGATCCAACTGGGCTTCGGGCAGCGGATAGGTGCCGCTTTGTTCGATCGGATTTTGCGTAGCAATGATCAGAAAAGGATCAGGAAGCTTGTAGTTTTTTCCGCCGTAGGTCACCATCTTTTCCTGCATGGCTTCCAGCAGGGCAGCTTGTGTCTTCGGAGGTGTCCGGTTGATCTCATCCGCCAAAACCATGTTGGCAAAGATCGGTCCCTGCGTAAACTGGAAAAACTTTTTGCCTGTACTGTGGTCTTCCTCCAAGACTTCGGTGCCAAGAATGTCCCCAGGCATCAGATCCGGTGTGAACTGTATCCTCTTGAAGCTCAGCTCCATGACCTTGGAAATCGTCTGAACCATCAGGGTTTTTGCAAGTCCGGGAACGCCCTCTAGCAGACAATGTCCTCCGGCGAGCAGCGTGATGATCACTTGATCGAGCACTTCTTCCTGTCCGACGATGACTTTGGCAATTTCTTTTTTCAGCAGGGGAATCTTATCCACGAGCTGTTGGTACTTCTTCAGTTCAGTTTCCAAGGTTGGTTTAGGTTAAGGCATATACCACGATATTGACTCCAAATCGCGTATTATCGATTTTGTTGAAGCGTTTGTTGCGAAAGTCGTAGTCCCATTCGCAGCCATAATCTTTGTTGCTATACAGCACTCCTATCCTTCCGTTGATCTGGATGGCCTTCAGGTAATCGTGAACCAAGTCATCTCCCCAGCCATTGAGCTCAAATGAGGTAGCGGGCGGACCGTCTTCGAACTCGAAGAAACAGCGGTAGAGGTAGTGGTCATTTGGGATTTTCTGCAGGGCATCCGTGCCAAATGTCCGGGCCATCTCCTCCTCAAAGGATTTGGCAAACAGGCCGTCTATGTCGTGGTTGCAGTCGTCGACAAACACAAAGCCTCCCTGCTCCACATAGGTCTTGAATATCCTCCTCTCCTCTTGGGAAAATTCGACCAACTTGTGCCCACTGAGATAGCAAAAGGGGCTTTTGAAGATTTCCTCGCTGCTAAGCTCGATGATGCGTTCCTTTTCATCAACCGGAATCGTGGTGTACTCCACCAGACTGTGCAGGAGATTGGAGGGCATGCGCTGATCCGTATCCCAATTCCCGGAGTTGTATTTAATTCTCGTGAAAAAGAAGATGCCAGTCGGCAGATTCCAGTATTCAGTTGGCGGTTTCCAGTTGGCAGTTGGCATTTCACAAGGGTAAAATAGCTCAATCAAAGCAGGCAGTGGTCAAAGGCTTTCTGCCTACTGACCACTGCCTACCGCTGACTGATTTAAACGGCGTCAGACAAGCTGGAGAAAGTGAAGTCTCTGATTTTCATTGGAGGAATCAAACTTCCGCCTACCCGCTGGGGCTTGCCCATTGCTTCGATGTTGTTGAGCATGATGATCGGACTCTCGTTGAATCGAAAGTTTTTCAACGGAAACTTGATTTTCCCATCTTCAATGTAGAAGGTACCATCTCGGGTCAGTCCTGTATAGAGCAAGGTCTGCGGATCCACGGCTCTGATATACCAAAAACGGGTCACCAAAACTCCTCTTTCGGTGCTCTTGATCATATCTGCGACGGACTGGTCTCCTCCAGAGAAGATATAGCCTCCGCCGCCAAATCCACCAAAGCCTCCGCCACCTGGCCGGGACAATGGAGCCACACCTTTTTTCTCTGCCCAATAGCGAGAATAAGCAAGGTTTTTCACCACGCCATTCTCCACCCATACGGTCTTTTGCCTCGGCATGCCATCTCCATCCCATGGTGTCATCGGGATGTCGGTATTGGCCGGATCGGAAATGATCGTCACGCGTTCATCAAAGAGTTTTTCACCTAGACGGGTTCCGCCGCCTTTTTTGCTCATGTAGCTTCTGCCCTCATCCGCGTTTCGCGCATCAAATCCGCCAAACATCAATCTCAACAGATCACCCGCCGCGGTCGGCTCCAAAATCACCGTGTATTTTCCAGGCTCGATCGCTTGGGCTCCCTTGGACGCTTGCGCCTTTTGCATGGCCACCGTGGTGACATCTTTGGAATTGAGGAGACTGACATCGTTGAAATCGCGGATCGCGTAACCCGATCCCGTCCCATCCTCGGTTCTTACAGTCACGGAAAAGTCGACCGAAGTACTGGTGTTGTAGAGAAACTGGCCCTTGCTGTTGCCAGACGCGGAAAATCCAGAAAAATCCTCCAAGTAACCAGCTGCGACCAATCCCGCCGCGCTGCAAGGCTCTATGGAATCAATTGCCAATTGCGCTCGGTAGTCCGGATCGATTTTGTCCGTAGATGGGCTGAAAGTCGCCGAGTCTGGATAGGTCTGTTGGCCCAGCATGGGCATGTATTCCGGATTTTCCGGTGCCAGCTTGGCTATTTCCTCGGATCTCTCTACCGCCTTTTGCAGGGAGGCATCATCCAGCTCATTGATCGATGAAGAACCGATTCTTTTTCCGAAAACAGAGGTCACGCTCAATCGAATCTCATTGGATTCACCGCTGGTGCTCACTGTGTTTCTAGCGTAGCGGATGTTGCCAGTCCTGCCCCCTGAAATCGAAACTTCCGTTTCGTCTGCTTTGGCATAGGACAATGCCCTATCAATATATTTTTTAGCTTCTTCTTTAGTCAAAATGGCCATAATGGTCGTGTTGTGGTTAAATACTTCTTGCCGTGTTGATGACATTCACTCCATCGAAGCGGGTAGTCGAACTTCCGTGGGATACAGCTGACGATTGGGAAGGCTGGCCTTTTCCATCGAAGAAAGTCCCCATGAAACGGTAGTCGTCCTTGTCGCATATCGCCGAGCAGGAATTCCAAAATTCCTGGGTGTTGGACTGGTAGGCCACATCCTCGAGCATTCCGACGATTTCGCCGTTTTTGATTTCATAGAATACCGTACCTCCAAACTGGAAGTTGTATCGCTGCTGATCGATGGAGAAAGAGCCCCGTCCGAGGATGTAAATTCCTTTTTCGACATTCTTGATCATGTCCATAGGAGTCATCTTTTCCGTGCCTGGCTTGAGAGAAACATTGGCCATGCGCTGGAACTGTACAGAGCTCCAGTTGTCGGCGAAAGAACAGCCGTGGGACTCATTTTCACCCAAAATTCCGACCTGGTCCCTGATCGCTTGGTAGTTTACCAAAACGCCGTTTTTAATCAGATCCCATTCTTTACATTTCACACCTTCGTCGTCATAACCCATGTTGCCGAGGGAAAAGGGCTGGGTTTTGTCCGCGATCACATTGACGATGTCAGAGCCATACTTGAAATTGCCGGACTTCCATTTGTCCAAAGTCGCGAAACTGGTACCGGCATAGTTTGCTTCATAGCCCAAAACCCTATCCAGTTCCAAGGGGTGGCCAATAGACTCGTGGATGGTCAGACCTAGGTGGTCAGGATCCAAAACGAGATCATACTTTCCAGGCAAAACCGACTTGGCGGTAATCTTTTCCCTGGCCTGCTTCGCAGCAGTAATCGCGTCCTCGACCATGTCGTAGGAATATCGGTAGCTGTTAAAGCCAGCCGCATTTGGGATTTTCTCCGAAGCCGTGCCATCCATGTATTCGTATCCCATTCCCATAGGTGTGCTGAGGCCTTGGCGTGAGCGGAAGCCTCCGGATTCCTTATTCACCGCCGTCACTGTTAGGTTAGGCCACATGCGGTGCACATCCTGATCGATATAGGAGCCGTCGGTAGATGCAAAATACTTCTGCTCATTGATCATGAACATCGCCGAGTTGACAAATGCCGCACCATTGTCCAAAGCCGCGTTGTTTGCCGCCAGCATCAGGTCAATTTTCTCCTTCACGGGAACCGCCATCGCGTTTTTCTTGATTGGCGTATTCCAGATGACTTCGCCATGGCCTTTTTCCGGAGCCAATTCCACGGGTTCTTTTTGAAGTTTGGAGTTTGCCTTGGCTATCGCCACAGCTGTCTCCGCGCATTTCTTAATGCCATCGGGGGTCACGTCGGAAGTAGCCGAAAAGCCCCATGTTCCATTGGCGATCACCCGTATGCCGACGCCGAACGTCTCTGTATTGGCAATGTTTTGGACGTTTTTTTCCCTGGTGAAAATACTCTGGGACAAGTATCTTCCGATCCTTACATCCGTGTAGGTCGCTCCTTTGGCTTTGGCAGCGTTTAGAGCCGTATCAGCAAGGAGTTTTTTTGCGGCCACGTCGATGCCCGGTTCGATTAGTCGCTCGGCTGAGACGGGATTTCCCATCGCCATGACTCCAGGAGTCATCAAGGCACCAAGGCCCAAGCCGGATAGGTGAATAAAATCTCTTCTTTTCAATCGATGTTTGTTTTAATGGTTAGGTTTTCTTCTGTATGCACTAATGTACTCCTATTATCAGCTCAATTCAATGTGAATATTACAACTGCGGTCAAATGGGTTCAATTGGTGGAGTTTATTCAGTTTGGAAACATGATTTCGAAAAGATGAGGTATCCAAAGCCGCCAAAAAGCAAAATCGAGAGCACTTTTTTACAAACAAAGGGTATTTGGGGCCATAGACTAGCGAAGCAATGTTGGCCATACATCCATGGCTATTTTGGAAAATTGTTTTGGTTTCTTCCGAAGGAATTTAAGCAATTGACAATCAGAGAAAATTCAGTATTTAATAGTAAAACTATATACTGGAAAACGACCTAACCTCTGTCCATTCACCGCTTGGTCTGTTTGTAATTTATCCCAAGTCCGTTAACCTAAACCCAAAAATCGCGTACTTTGCACGGTGCAAGTCGTCTTGCCGCTCCGATCCCGATCCCGATAGCTATCGGGACTATCGGGACTTTCGGGGAGGAAAGTCCGGGCAACACAGAGCGCCATACTTCCTAACGGGAAGGGTGTCGACTGGAGACGGTCGGCATACAGCCAGTGCCACAGAAACAAACCGCCTTTTGGTATCGGGGCCTGCCCTGATGCCGATAGCTATCGGCACGAAGGGTAAGGGTGAAAAGGTGGGGTAAAAGCCCACCGTCCAGCTGGTGACAGCTGGAGCTAGGCAAACCTTATGGGTTGAAAGATCAAATAGACCCCGGGCAAAGAGCTGCTCGTTCGATTCTCGCCTCGGCGGGATTCCGGGGTGGGTAGATCGATGGACCCCTGTCGCGAGGCAGGGGCTAGATAAATGGCAAGAATCCCTGCGGAGCAATCCACAGGTGATACAGAACCCGGCTTACAGACTTGCACTTTTTTCTTTTACTTTACACTATGCCAAAAATTCTCATTATTGATGACGAGCGCTTTATCCGCGCCTCCCTTCGGGAAATCCTAGAGTACGAAAAATTTGATGTGACCGAGGCCCAAGATGGCGAAGAAGGCCTGGCCAAGATACAGGAAGAGGACTTTGATCTGGTACTCTGTGATGTCAAGATGCCCAAGATGGATGGAATCGAGGTGCTGGAGCAGGCCAAAAGCCTCAACCGCTCCCCTCAATTCATCATGATCTCTGCCCACGGCAGCATCGAAACTGCGGTGGAAGCAACAAAAAAAGGCGCATTTGACTTTATCCCCAAGCCACCTGACCTCAACCGTCTCCTTCTCACCGTGAGGAACGCCCTCGACAAAAAACAGCTGGTGACCGAAACCAAGGTCCTTAAGAAGAAGCTGTCCAAGAAGTATGACATGGTGGGTGAATCTCTGGCCATCGCAAGGGTCAAGGACACCATAGAGAAAGTTGCCCCGACAGACGCACGCGTCTTGATCACAGGACCAAACGGGACTGGAAAAGAACTCGTGGCACACTGGATTCACCAAAAAAGCAACCGACAGTCCGAGCCATTTGTTGCGGTTAACTGTGCAGCGATACCATCAGAATTGATTGAATCTGAGCTGTTTGGACACGAGAAGGGCGCATTTACTTCAGCCCATAAGCAGCGCAACGGAAAATTTGAGCAGGCCCAAGGCGGAACCCTGTTTCTCGATGAGATTGGCGATATGTCTCTTTCTGCTCAATCCAAAGTACTTCGCGCCCTGCAGGAAAATCTGATAAACCGAGTCGGGAGCGACAAAGACATCAAAGTCGACGTTCGAGTCTTGGCAGCGACGAACAAGGACCTGAAAAAGGAAATCGAGGCGGGAAGGTTTAGGGAAGATCTCTATCACAGGCTCAGCGTAATCTTGGTGCAGGTGCCCGCTTTGAAGGATCGCAAGGAGGATATTCCCCTGTTGGTCGACAAGTTTTTGGATGACATCTCCCAAGAAAACGGAGACGCAAAAAGAAGCATCACCAAGGAAGCGTTGCAGCAGCTACAGCAGTTCCCTTGGACTGGAAATATACGGGAACTCCGAAATGTGGTCGAAAGACTGGTGATCTTGGGTGAACCGGTGATCAGCCTGGAGGATATAAAAAAATATGCTGACTATTGACGGTCAGCATATTTTTTAGCTATTGGCTTTCTGCGCGGTAGGCGCTTTGGCATACGCCGGGCAAGGTTTGCTGGAGGCGCAAGCTCCCAAGGCTAATATCCCGACCAATAGTGCAAGCGTGGCTAATCTTTTCATAGTTTAGTTTTTATACTTTTCAAATATGTCCATTAAATCTTAAGATAGCAATTACTGCACCATTAAGTTGCAGCCTCGGATTTCCGAGTTGTCAAAGCGTCCCAAGACCTCCAAGTGGCCATTTTGGTCGAATCTCCCCAAATCCTGCGTTTCGATAAAAGCGCAAGAATGGAAGTTGGCCAAGTCGATCACGTTAATCCCCCCCTGAGATCTGCTAGACCAACTCAAGGGATCATTCACATCCCGAAGCATAACGCGCATGGTCGCAGGAAGCGTATACTTCCCCTCTCCTTTTGAATAGGCCTGGGACATCAGTTCCGTCATGCCATACTCAGAATGGATGGACTCCAGGCCAAAAAACGCCTTGAGGCAATCATGGACTTCTTCTCTGATCATCTCCTTTCGGCGACCTTTCATCCCTCCCGTTTCCATCACCACCAGGTTATCCATCGGTGAAAATGCCTTTCCCGATTCCGACAAATCCAACAAGGCGAAGGTGACTCCAAGTAGCAGGACCTTCCTGTTTCCACCTTTTAGGAATTTCAATTTCTCAAGCAACTCATCTTGGTTGTATAGAAAAAAGCCAGAATGCTCCGATTTGGAAACTTCTATAAAATGCTTGGCCATGGCCACCAAACTGCTTCCAGGTCTTTCGAGATAAGCGGGCAATAGCGCCATCACATGATAGCCCTCCAACGGACCATAAATCTTCTCAAAAATCTTTTGGGCGTGGCCTAAATACCAGCTTTCGGACCAGACGTAATGCTTGGAAGTGATGGCCCCCGTAGTGCCGCTGCTTGAATAAAAAGAGGAGAAAGCTGAACTGCTACCGCAGACAACCGGAAAATCCTTGAAAAAACGGATGGGCAAAAATGGAATGGCTTCGAGGGACTTGACCTTTTTCGATTCTATCTTTCTCGCCTCCAAGTAGGCTTTATATACTTCATTTTCAGCGGACTGATAGTGAAACAATTCCAATGCAAGATCTTCGAACTGGCCATCATCGAAATTGGATAGCCTCTCTGAAAAACTTTTAAAATCTCGCATCGTTTTATATTTTGCGTTTTTACTGAGAAAAACTAACCATATTTTCGGGAGTAAATTTACCTTCAGCCGATGCGATTCAAAAACTATTCAGGATTAATGTTGGTAACGGCCTTGGGCTGGACTTCCTGTATCAGCCCCCCGGACAATTATCCCAGCGTGCCGCAAATCGAGTTTTCCACCATCGAATACAATGGCGACTCCCTGAATATCAGTGTAGACTTCAGGGATGCGGAGGGAGATCTGGGACTTGCCGCCACCGATGTCAACCCGCCCTACAATCCGCTGTTTTATAAACGAGATGCTGCCGGAAATCTGATCACCTATGCCAACCGACCACCAGAGGCTCCTTCATACAACCCCATCGATTGGGTCGTAGATCCCATCGTCAATAATGCTGTGGTAAAGGACACCATTTGGGTAGAGCAAAATGAAGATCAGTACAACATTTTTGTTCGCTTCTATATCAAGAGAGATGGGCAATTCACTGAGTTCAGATGGCAGGATCCACCTTTTTACACAACCTTTAACGGGCGATTTCCTCGAGTGCTCACCACTGAGGAAGGGCAAGCGGTGGAAGGAAACATCAAGTACCAAATGCTCTCCAGGGGATGGGAATCCATCTTTCGTACCGACACCCTTAGAGTCGACGTGGAAATTCAGGATCGAGCGCTTAATCGAAGCAACCAAGTGTCAAGTCCGGAAGTTACACTCAGGCAAATCACCAAAAACTAAACAAAAAAGCCTCCGAATTTTTTGGAGGCTTTTTTGTGCTAGATTAGTGGAAACTTTTTAGGGTTTGCCTCATGCATCATGCGGTAGGCTTTCTCCGTCACGTCATCTGCGCTTGGCTTGGAAAAATAGTCCCCATCCGAGGAATAGGCGGGGCGATGTGCTTTGGCAGCGATAGTCTGGGGCTCTGAGTCAAGGTATTTGAAAATCCCCTGCTCATCGAGTGCCTGCTGAAGCATGTAGGCCGAGGCTCCGCCTGGCACATCCTCGTCTGCGAAAATCACCCTCCCGGTCTTCTGGACGGACATGGCTATAACACCATGGTTATCAAACGGCAATAAGGTTTGCACATCAACCACTTCCACGGAAATCCCCAACTCCGCCAACTCCTCGGCCGATTCCATGACGATCCGGCACATGCTCCCATAGGTAACCACGGTAAGATCGGTGCCCTCGCGCAGGATTTCGGGCTTGCCCAATGCAACGGTATACTCACCCAAGTTGGACGGCAATTTCTCTTTCAGACGGTAGCCATTTAGGCATTCGATCATGATCGCCGGCTCATCGGACTCCAAAAGCGTCTTATACATTCCAGCAGCCTGGGTCATGTCCCGAGGCACGCATACGATCATTCCTCTCAGAGACGAAAGTATCATCCCCATCGGAGAACCAGAATGCCAAACTCCTTCCAGTCGATGTCCCCTAGTACGTACGATCAAGGGCGCTTTTTGACCGCCTTTGGTTCTATAGAGCAAGGAAGCCAAATCATCCGACAGCGTCTGCAAAGCGTAGAGGAGGTAGTCCAAATACTGGATTTCGGCCACTGGTCTCAGCCCTCTTAGTGCAGTGCCTATACCTTGTCCAATGATGGTGCATTCCCTGATTCCAGTATCTGTCACCCGGTACTCCCCGTACTTCGCCTGAAGGCCGGCGAAAGCTTGATTCACGTCTCCTATTTTTCCCACATCCTCGCCAAAGGCAAAGAAACGAGGATCTTTTTCTAGGGTATGGTCAAAAAATGCCTGAAGAATCTCTCGACCGTCAACCAAGGGGGATTTCTCATCGTAGGTAGCGGCTACTTCCTTGACATTTCCCACTGCCCACTGGGAGTGGCTGTATAAATGACTATTGTATCGGTCAAAATTCTTCTCTCCCTGAGCTTCATACCAAGCTTTTAGACCGCTTCTTACACCTTCCGAGTCAAACCTCATTGCCAGCAATGCCTTCCTGACAGCGGTAACTGCGTCCTTTCGGATTGGGTTGATAGTCTTCGAAAGATCGTCGGCCAATTGAAGTAGTACGACTTTTCTGGTGCTCTTTTCAGCCGAAGATCTCAAGAGCGCAATTGCCTCTTGGATCTCTTTTTTTATCTCTCCAGAAAATCTATTCCAAGCTGCCTCTTTTTGTCTTTTGACCTCTGCCTTGGCGTTTTCTTCAATCTGGTCCAAGGCTTCATCCTTCGCAATCCCCGCAGAAACAATATAGTCCCTAAATCGGCTGATGCAATCCCATTCTTTTTCCCACTGCAATCGATCTGCAGATTTGTATCGCTCATGGGATCCCGAGGTGGAATGCCCCTGCGGTTGGGTCATTTCTTCCACGTGGATCAAGACCGGGACGTGTTGCTGACGGGCCAGTCCCCCGGCATACCGGAAGGCCTGAACCAAGGCCTCGTAGTCCCATCCTTTCACCCGAAGGATCTCGATTCCATTTTCGGTTTCGGTACGCTGAAAACCCATCAGCACTTCTGAAATGCTTCCCTTGGTCGTATGGTACTTATTGGGCACTGAAATTCCGTATTCATCGTCCCAAATCGCAACTACCATCGGGACCTGCATGACTCCCGCGGCATTGATGGATTCAAAAAACATCCCCTCAGAGGTGGACGCATTTCCGATGGTACCCCAAGCAACTTCATTCCCGTTTTTGGAAAACTGCTTCAGATCTTTGAGTCCTTTGTTTTCCCTGAAAAGCTTCGATGCATAGGCCAATCCCAACAGCTTGGGCATTTGGGCAGCAGTTGGAGAAATATCAGCGGCAGAATTATAGCATTGGGTCAGGTCCTTCCATGAACCGTCTTCATTGAGAGAGCGGGTCGCGAAATGTCCGTTCATCAAGCGTCCTGCACTTGCAGGCTCAGCTTCCACATCCGCATGGGCATACAGCTGCGCAAAATACTGGGATATCGTCAACTCCCCGAGCGCAAACATAAACGTCTGATCCCTATAATATCCAGACCGGAAATCACCGAGCTGAAAGGCCTTGGCCATTGCGATCTGCGCCAGCTCCTTTCCATCCCCAAAAATCCCAAATTTCGCCTTTCCCATGAACACTTCCTTTCTCCCCATTAGGGAGGCGTGGCGACTGGTGACCGCCACTTTGAAGTCTTCAAGAATTTCCTCGTTGCTGACTAGGGGTTCTTCCGGGGACTGCGGATAGGATTTGGTAATTGCCATATGCGAGTAGGAATCTAAATGTTACTTTGGGTTGGACATTCTGCTCTTAGCATCATCAAAAATAGCCAAAATTGACTTTGATGCAAATTTCTCCTTTACATTTTAACAATCAAAAATTTTGAAAGAATTGCAGAATTTTCATCCATTTGAAATATTATTTTGAATTATTTCAACAAACATCTGATTTGCTTGAAAATCAGAGATTAATGAAAATCCATAAATCAAAAATTTTCAAGAGTAAAATTTTAGACAAGAGGGGTTTGAAAAAATATAATCTTGGAATTTTCTAGAAATCCATCATAAAAAATAAAATAAACTACCGAAAACCGTTGTCAGCCCCACCGCATACCAAATACTATTTTATAAAGGGCTTTTTGGATAGTCATTGCTTCTTATCTTTGCCCGAAGAATCTAAATCCAAATGCTATTGCCATGATAATAGGTGTCCCAAAGGAAATCAAAAACAACGAGAACAGGGTAGCACTTACCCCGGCTGGTGCCAAAGAGCTGATCAAGAGAGGCCACAGCGTCTATATCCAACATACCGCCGGTGAAGGCAGCGGTTTTCCAGATGCTGAATACGAAGCCGCCGGAGCTAAAATCCTCCCTTCTATCGAAGCGACCTACGAAATCGCCGAGATGATCATGAAGGTAAAAGAGCCAATTGAATCGGAGTACAAGCTGATCAAGGAAAACCAACTGTTGTTCACCTATTTTCACTTTGCCTCCTATGAGCCCTTGACTAAGGCAATGATCGAGAGCAAAGCCGTTTGTTTGGCCTATGAGACTGTGGAAAAAGCGGATCGAAGCCTTCCACTACTAGTACCGATGTCCGAGGTAGCGGGTAGAATGGCAATTCAAAAAGGTGCCAACTATCTCGAAAAACCCCTGAAAGGACGCGGAATCCTGCTGGGTGGAGTACCCGGTGTTCTTCCTGCCAAAGTCCTGATCCTCGGAGGTGGCATCGTGGGAACTCAGGCTGCCTGGATGGCCGCTGGTTTGGGTGCCGACGTCACAATCATGGACGTGTCCCTGCCAAGAATGAGATACCTCGCCGACGTGATGCCTGCGAATGTCAAAACCATCATGTCCAACGAATACAACGTGAGAAACCTGATCAAAGACGCGGACCTTATCGTCGGGGCGGTTTTGATCCCCGGGGCTAAGGCTCCTCACCTGATCACCCGCGACATGCTGAAAGACATGAAGCCCGGAACCGTATTGGTGGATGTAGCGGTAGATCAAGGAGGTTGCATCGAAACCTGTAAGCCTACTACCCACGAAAACCCAACTTTCATCATCGACGATGTCGTGCACTATTGCGTGGCCAATATGCCAGGAGCCGTTCCTTATACTTCTACCCTAGCGCTGACCAACGCAACGCTCCCTTACGCCATTCAATTGGCCGACAAAGGTTGGAAAAAGGCTGCGCAGGAAAACGCTGACTTGGTGCCAGGACTGAATGTAATCAATGGAGAAGTGGTGTATGAGGCTGTCGCCCAAGCCTTCGATCTTCCTTTCACTCCAGTGGAAAAATATTTGGCTTAATCCGATTTTTAGATTTCAAAAAATCCCTCCAGATCGCTCTGGAGGGATTTTTTTTTGCGATGATTTCAACGGCTTATCACAAAAACGCAAAACCGAGAAGACTAATACGAGATTGCATATATAGCTGTGGTTCAAAACAATATTGTTTCATATAATTGAGTTATTCCTTAACTTTTAACTATCCCACCTGGAAGAAATTCCCAATCGAAAAGCGAGGACAGTTTATTCTCCAGCCAACTGATTTTTATTTGACTATTGATTTTTGAAATTCTGTCAAGCAGTTCATGTCTGCAAGTGAAATTACCTATGTCCAATGTCCAAAAGAAGTGACGTTCCTGCTAGGATCTTCCAATCATTGACAACCTACCATCTTCACTGGGACAGCTACTTTAGTGGGGATGTCGATTCCTTCTCCTACTCGCCCGATCCGGACTTTGTGTGGATCGGAAAAGGCGATTGGTATGCTTGGAATGGAAATACGGACGTGGTGAAATTTTTCAGGACAAATACGAATGCGGTCAAGGTGCCATTAACATTAAAAAACGGAAAAACTTCCACCAGAAACACCACCGACTTTCTTTTGGTATCCGAGGTAGCATGCCTTTTTGCTCCATCTTTAGAGACACACTTCTTTCACTCCAAATTCCATGCATCTTGCCTATTTAGGAAAATGTCCGATGATTCGAAGTTCTTACAACAGCTTGAGCGCGAATTCAATTTGATCAAGCAAGAAAACCTGCCTTTCTGGATATGGGCAAATACTCCGGGAAACCAAAATTCAAAAGAAGAATAAATATGAAACTGCTAGGTAAAATGCCGCCAACACATGGACAAAGCGTTGCCAAAAGTTGTGTGCCCTAAATTCAAAAATTAAGATCCAAGCGATACGAAATGGTCATGGAACTCACAAACAAACTAGTAGAGGAACTTAAGACGCTGTATTTCATATATTTTGAAAGTTTGTTTAGCGCCAATGTGGAAAGATACGTGTCATTTTTTGTAGATGATTTCAAACAATTTGGTACAACGCTGGAAGAAGCATGGTTTAGTAAAAGTGAGTCCGGAGCGTATTTGGGAACCCACGTGGGTCCAGTTGCCGGAAAGATTGAACTTAGGAACAGGGATATCAGGATTGAAGCTGTCGACAGACTCATTTTGATCATAGAGCAAGCGGATTGCTTTGTAAATATTGACGGGATTTGGGCTTTCTATGATAGAATACGGATTTCGTCTCTTATGCAAAACACGGTGTCAGGTTGGAAGTTTGTTCAACAGCACATGTCCTTTCCGGATAGCAGGACAGAGGAAGGGCAAACAGTGGCACTGGAGAAAATCAAGGCGGAAAATATTAAACTAAAGGCGGCTGTAAAAAGGCGGACAGCGGAGCTGGAAAAGAAAAACCTGGAACTCAAACAAGCCATATTGAACCTAAAATCCACCCAAGCCCAATTGATCCAGCAGGAAAAATTGGCCTCCTTGGGCCAGCTAACCGCAGGCATCGCCCACGAAATCAAAAACCCGCTAAACTTTGTCAACAATTTTTCGGAAGTGAGCCTTGAAATGCTCTCTGAAATCAACGAGGAGAGATCCAAGAGCCAAGAAACAAGGGATGAGTCTCCAGTCGATGAAATATTGGCTGATGTTGTGTCCAACATTCAGAGAGTCCGAGAACACGGAAAGCGCACCGACGAGATCGTCAAATCCATGCTCCAACACAGCCGGGGTGGCTCCGGCAAAAAGTCTTCAATGGACGTCAACGCCTTGGTAAGGGAATTTGCCAACCTGGCCTACCACGGCATGCGGGCCAGCAAGAAACCGATCGATGTGGCGCTCCAACTGGACTTGGGAAAAGACGTCGGAGAAATCCCCATGATTCTAGAGGATCTCAGCCGTGTGATCATCAACATCTGCAGCAACGCCTTCGACGCGATGAGGGAGAAGTTGTCAAAACCGCCAGCCGATGAAAAAACCGGAGACAGCCTGGAGCAGCCCGAATCCTACCAGCCAAAGTTGAAGGTTTCCACGGCTAGGCATGAAGGTAAAGTGCTCATCGTCTTTAGCGACAACGGGGTCGGGATACCCGATGAGATCCGAGACAAGATCATGCAGCCCTTCTTCACCACCAAGAAGGGAACGGAAGGCACCGGCTTGGGCCTCAGCATCATCCACGACATTCTAAAGGCGCACGGAGGAGACCTGGAGATCGAGTCTGAGCCTGGCGTTGGGACAGTAGTCCAGGTCTCTTTCGATATATCGAAGTAAAGCCTCTAGTCCCATAAAACCCATGATAATCTACTTGCTGATTCTTTTGCAAGCATTACCTCTGACCAAGGACGTAAATCCAATCTCTATCTCTGTCACTATGTGACGATATGAAGATTGTCTCGAACCACGCCCAACTCTGTGATAATGTACAAACGGTGAGTGGAACCCTACTTTACGCCACGTCAGTCAGCCCATTCCCTAGCCAAGTCTGTCCGCTATGATTTTTTGAAGACTATACAAGTCCTCGGGCGAAGACTCAATGAGTCAAAAGCTCATCGGGATAAAATCAAAATCCTTGGCTTGAAAAAACGGTTTTGGAAATCGAGGTAGCCCGGCACGCCTCAATCCCAACTATCTTGAAAGAGAGAAAAAAAGCAAAGTCGTTCCCAAAAACCGATGAATGTCTTCGCAGCTTCACCAGAAAATCAAGCTTTCCTAACAAACTCCGACTTCAAGGCCATGGAGCCAAAGCCATCTATCCTGCAGTCGATATTGTGATCGCCTTCCACCAGACGGATACTTTTAACTTTTGTACCAGCTTTGATTGGCTTGGGAGCCCCCTTGACGGGAAGGTCTTTCACGATCACGACGGAATCGCCATCCGCAAGCCGGTTTCCGTTCGCATCCTTTACCACTACTCCGGTTTCTTCTTCCAGTTCTTCGGGGTTCCACTCGTGGCCACACTCCGGACATACGAGCAGGCTGTCCATCTCATACGTGTACTCGGATTTACATTTGGGGCAAGGGGCTAGATTTTCCATCGGGCAAAGGTAGAAAGAATGTGCGCCAAACCAGCCCTCGCCTCTCAGATCTACTAAAGTCAAACCAGATTGATTCTGAATGGTGATGGATTACTCGTTTAGAGAAGCCAATAATTGATGGAGTACTAAGTCTAATTGATCGAAATCAAACTGCCGAGCACCTCCATAGACTACTCCCGAACTGATCCCCATCCATGCAATTTCATTTGTTTTGGAGTCTTGAATCAAAAAAATCACCTTTCCGATCATTCCTGAATTAACAACAATTGGACCTGACCCGAGTCCTCCACTGGGTATACTATTTCCGGAATTCCTGGCACTGTAGAAAGGTCCCGGAATGGAAGCATTGTAGAGTGGCTCTGCTTTCTTAATGAATTCTCGGGAAACAAGGACTCCCTGGATCAAAAAATCAGGATTCTCTGAAACCTCATCAAATCCATATTCTATCAGTTTGTCTCTAAAAGTAAGTTTAAGACGCTCATTGCGTTTATCTGCATAATCCTCTTCTATCATTTTAAAAGTCTGATATTCTTTCAGCATGTCTGCATTGGCAAGGGAATCTATGGAGACGGTTTCGGAAACCTTGCAAGAACCCAGTATAAAGAGTAGTGCGAGTAACGGGAGAATATTCTTCATATTTCAAGGGTTTTTCGGGAAATAACTAATATTACGAATTATTCAATAACTAGTTCAATATCAACCAATAATTCAGAAATTCATTCTAAAATTTACCCCTGTAGGTCCCAAACTGATATTTTGAACTATACTCGGAAGCTCTTTTCCATGAGCTTGATGAAAACCGTACATAATACCATCAAAGGCCAGCAAAAGAGCGCCTTGGAGAATCACTGATTTTCCAAAGCCGATTAGCCTAGAATTATCCTTTCTCAAACCTCGCTCCTTCATGTAGAGTCCGCACGCCATATAAGCCAAATCCAAAGCACCATTCAAAAGCAATATTTTTTCGATTCTTTGCTGCGCTTCCATTGTCGCCCAAAAATCAGTTCCGGGATTCTCTTTCGTGGCCTGCCAATAGCCAAGCCCGGCAATTAACAGGTTTACCGAGTTCCAATACAGATTCATTTGATGAAAAGCTTTGGTCTCTCCGGTCGTCTGACTCGCTCCTATCCCACCCCAAACCATATTTCCCACAGCCCAAGTGCCGAGTATGAGCATGCCATTTTTGTTGTAGTCCAGTCTGGTTTGGTTAAACTCTGCCAATGCGGGAATTTCTTGGGCATAAGCAGTCACTGAGAAAAACAGAAACAAAAATCCTAAAAGGCTAAAACTGATATGAAGTTTTTTCATACCCATCAAACCCGAATATTTGCAGCAATGTTTTTCAATCCAGCTACGACTGGTATACAGCCTTTCCATCTTTCATCACATCCTTCGCAAACTAGCTGCAACTGCTCGCTTCAATTTTTCAAACACCGGTCTTTTCTCTTTTGATACATAAAAGAGAGGCAGAATTTCCACAATCAAGTCCACGTGCTACACACTAAAAACCCGTCAACATCCCTTTCCGTCTCGACCAGGTGGATGGCATGGATTTGCCTATTGATGGGGAGAAAAATAATCCAAATCTAGACAGACAGAAAACATGGACCCCCAGCCCAAAAATCCAGAACTTTATAGAAAGGACTCGGAAAGAGGATTTTTTCTAGACACACTTTTCCAAGGATTTTTGATTTTACTTCCCCTTACGATCGTACTGATTCTACTTTCCTTTGTATTCAACTTTATCTTCAAAATAGTCGCTCCGATCAGTTTTATGCTGGATTCAGGAAGTGAAGAGCCTCATTGGTCTATCAATTTTCTTTCGATCGGGATCCTTGTCCTATTTATCTTTATCATCGGTGCGCTTATTCGCAATAAGGTGGGCAGGTCGTATTTCTCCAATTTTGAAAAGAAATATCTGACGAAAGTTCCGCTCTATAGTTTGATCCATCAGACAGTTTACCAATTCGTGGGATTGAAAAAACTGCCATTTTCCGAAGTGGTATTGATAGATCCCTACAAGACTGGAACATTGATGACAGGATTTATTACCGACAAGATCAATGAAGATTTATACACCGTATTTGTCCCCACCGCTCCCAATCCTACAAATGGCAACATTTACCACGTTCCCAAAAAAGCTATTACTTTCTTGAATGCCCAAACACAGGATGCTATGCGTACCATAATGGGCATGGGAACAGGAACCTGCGATTTGATCGCCTCAGCCGGAGAAAGCTTCGTAAGCAATTGCTCCGAGGAGTCCAAAAAACAATTGAATCCTGAACTGACGATAAACTGATTTGTCTCAGCGTTGACTGTCCCGTGACTTTTATCTTCGGGTGAATGCTGGAGTCAATTCAGTGAAGATAAGTGTAGAGTAGCATTCTGATCCCGAATCCAATCATGACTAATCCCACTGCCTTGTTTAGCCATCGCATGATACTAGGCGTGACCAAATGGGCCAGTTGCTTGGCGACAAAAGCTTTCAGCAGGTCAATGCACAATACGGTACCCAAAATCCCTGAATAGTAAAGCCATACATCAGAAGGCCCGAAGGAATCTTTCAAGTGCACGATGCTGGCAATGGATATCCAAAACAACAGCACAAAAGGATTGATCCCATTGATACTGAAACCCTTGAGGAAGGCAGACTTTTTCCTGACCCGAGGAAGTTCCAAACCACCAGAATTAGGCCTGGAAACCTCTTTCTTTAGCAAAGAGCTAATCCCAAAACCAATAAGAATCAATCCTCCGACATAGCCCAAGGCAAGTTCGAAATAGGTGGCGTCTGCCAAAAACTTGACTCCAAAATAAGTGGCGGCCACGTACACACTATCGCTAGCAAAAATGCCCAAAGCCAAGACAGCTGCATATCGAAATCCATGCGCGAGACTGCTTTGGATCAGCTTGAAAAACACAGGCCCAATCAAGGCAGAAAGCAGGAGTCCCATGCTTATTCCCTCCAGCAGACTCTGAATCATTCCAAACCTTTTTTTCCAACCAAAAACTTTGTCCAGCTCTGGGCCTTTTCTCCTTTCAGTACTCGGGGAAACTTGTTTTGGCCGCCCTCTTTTCCCTGCTCCCTCATCCAATCATAGAAAACAATAGAAGGCAAAGCAGTCACCTTTATCTGCTTCAATGCGTGTTTTCGCTCGACGGCGTAGTCGTCGTTCAGGGTTTTCAAGTGTCCGTCGAGCGTTTTGGCGAGCTTTTTAGCATCGGTCTCGTCGTCCGCCCCAATATACCAGTGGTGTGCAAATAGTTTTTTATAAGGCTCTCCCAACACCGTAAACTCTTTGATCCGAATCCCCAAATCATCCGCTGCCAGCTCTACGGCCTTGTTCATATTGTCCACGCTGAGATGCTCTCCGCAGAGACTAAGAAAGTGCTTGGTACGCCCGGTGATGACGATTTCGCATTCCTCCTTGGACACGAATCGGACCACGTCCCCTATCAGATATCGCCAAGCTCCAGCACAGGTGGAGATCAACAGCGCGTAGTCCTTGCCCTCCTCCACCTCATCGATTTTCAGTGCTTGGGCATCCTTTCTCACATTGCCGTCCTCGTCGAAATTAGCCTCGGTAAAGGGGATAAACTCGTGGAAAATCCCGTTGTTTAGTACCAGTCGCATAGACCGTCGATTGGGAAGCGCCTGCAAGGCCAAGAAACCTTCCGAGGCCAAATAGGTTTCGATGTAGATCAGAGGCTTTCCCAAGAGCGTCTCGAAGCCTTTTCTATACGGCTCAAAAGACACACCTCCATGGACGAATATCCGGAGGTTGGGCCACACTTCATGAATGTGCTTGACTTGATAGTGTTCGATGATCTTTTCCAGTAAGATCTGCAGCCATGCCGGAACGCCGACGATGATCCCGATATCCCAATCCCGCGCCTTTTCCACGATCTGATCCAGCTTGTCCCCCCAGTTTCTGTTTCGGGAAATCTTTTTGCCCGGCTTGTAAAATCGCTGAAACCAGATCGGCAGTTTTCCCGCGGTAATTCCACTTAGGTCTCCGGAAAAATACGTCCCGTTAAATTCAAGATCCGTGCTTCCACCGAGCATCAGGATTCCCTTTGTAAAAAGCGAGGCGGGCAAATCGTATTTGGAAAGGCTCAAAATCTGCCTAACGCCCGTCCGTCGGATTGCCTTCACCATGGACTTGGTAATCGGAATGTACTTTGACGCGGCGCCGGACGTGCCCGAGCTAAGCGCAAAATACTTCACAGCGCCCGGCCAGGTCACATCCTTTTTCCCCGCAAGTAGCTTGTACCAAAATTCCGCATGAATTGAGTCGTAGTCATAGATCGGAACCTGCCGTTTGTAAGACTCATAAAATGCCCCTCCCCCTTTCCTAAAATCAGCCAAAATGCCTGAGAAAGCGTACTTTTTGCCGATCTCTGTGTCTTCCGCTTTCAGCAAAAGCTTTCTCAGCTGGCTCTTTTGCAAATCAAGTGGACTGCTGTATTCCTGCTCCAGACTCTCCCGAAGTCGGATGCCTTTTTTAAGCAAATTGCTTAGGATTGCCATATCTTTGTTTTAGGTCTAAAGCAAAAAGTGAAGTCTAAAATTAGATAATGGACATCAAAGCCAACCTCGAAGCCGTAAAAAATTCCTTCGTCAATCCCTCCTGCCAGCTGATCGCAGTCAGCAAAACCAAACCCCTAGTAGACCTCCAAGCAGCCTATGCCGCTGGAATTCGGGACTTTGGAGAAAACAAGGTGCAGGAAATCCAAGCGAAACAACCCGACATGCCAACAGACACACGCTGGCACATGATCGGCCACCTGCAGAGCAACAAGGTAAAATATATCGCTCCTTTTGTCCACCTGATTCACGGGGTGGACTCCTTTAAGCTGCTTAGGGAGATAGACAAACAGGGCAAAAAAATCAACCGCGTCATCCCGGTTTTGCTGCAAATCCACATCGCTGAGGAGGAAAGCAAGTTTGGTTTTGACGAATCCGAACTAAACCAAATGCTCGAATCGGCAGATTTTGCCGCGCTAAGCCACGTGCAGATCCGAGGGCTGATGGGGATGGCTACTTTTACAGAAAATGAAAACCAAATCCGCAAGGAGTTCCGCTCGCTCAAAAATCTCTTCGACTCCCTAAAAGAAAAAAATCTCCCCAGCTTTGTCCAGCTCAGTGAGCTCTCCATGGGCATGAGCGGAGACTATCGCATCGCCCAAGAAGAAGGCAGTACTATGGTTCGCATAGGCTCGGCGATCTTCGGAACCAGGGGGTGAAGAGAGTAGAAAGTATCAAGATATAAGTATCAGGACAGTAGGCTCAAGAGCAGAGAAACGAGAAATATACGAAGTCCTAAGGTCTGGAAGCCATGTCGGGGTTTGACCGAGAACTAGCTAACTTGATTCTGAAACTTTAAAACCTTGCTGCTTTGCAGCGGCTAACACCAAATAACCCACCTACCAAAAACCTTTAACCAACAACTACACCTTGAAATCTTCAACCATTCTCATAACCGCCGCAATTTCCGGAGCATTCGCAGTCGGAATCGGCGCATTTGGTGCGCACGGCCTGAAGCCCATGCTGGAAGCCTCCGGCAGATTGGACACTTTTGAAACTGCCGTCAAGTACCATTTCTACCACAGCCTAGCACTCCTTGCACTCGGCGTTTGGGCCTCAGCAAAACCCGAATTGAAAAAAACAGGACTCAGCTTTTGGGGTTTTGCTTTGGGGATTTTGATCTTTTCAGGCTCTCTGTACACTTTGTGTCTCAGCGGTATTACATGGCTTGGCGCGATCACCCCTTTAGGCGGCGTAGCGTTTATCGTGGGTTGGCTGGGACTGTTGGCTCCCGCCGGCGAACTGACCAAGCGATAGATTTGCGCACGATTTCTGTTTTTGTCCATCCCAGTCCTTCCATTTCTTCAATGCCTCGAATCAAGTTATACTTTTCCAAATCTTTCTTTTTTCCGGGAGTTCTGGCTTTGGCGTTTATTCTATCGGGCTTTCCTTCGGCAGCACAACTCAGCCGGAATCAATACGAGAAGCTGGAGACTGCCTTAGGCGAAACCAGCTTTTTTAGCGGACACCTCACGGGTTTTATGCTGTATGATCTGGATTCCCAGCGGGTGCTCTTCGAAAAGAATTCCCAGATCCGCTTTATCCCCGCCTCGGCGACCAAGTTGTTTACGCTTTTCTCCTCCCTCCTAGTCCTCCAAGACAGCACCCAAACCCTTCGCTATGTCGCAGACGGGGACACGTTGAGAATATGGGGCAGCGGCGATCCGAGCTGGAAATACAAGAAATTTGCCCAGCCCGACTTCCGTCGTTTTTTGGCACCCTTTAAAGCGGTCGTTTTTTCGGATGCCAACCAAATTTCGCCGGCTTTTGGCTATGGCTGGCAGTGGGATGATTACTATTTCGACTATGCCGCAGAACGGACTTCCCTGCCGATTTATGGCAATTTGGTTCAGGTGAGAAAGACAGGAAGCCAAGCCTTAGTTCTACCGGCAATCTTCCAGTCTTACGTCAACAAGACAAATCGGCCAATCAAGGAGCTCGAGCGCGACTTCCACTCAAACAGGTTCGCCTACAACCCTTCCACCTTCCAGGGAAAAGAGGAATTTATCCCCTTCCTCACTTCCCCAGAACTCTTCATAGAGCTTGCAAGTGCTGAAACTGGAAAACCCTGGCTGTATCGGCCAGACTCCCTGCCAACAGCCCATAGTCTTTGGAGAGCATCCCCGCTATTTCCTTTGCTGAAGGAAATGATGCTCGAAAGCGACAACTTCATCGCCGAGCAGCTTATGCTGATGGTATCGGATCGGCTGTTTCAGACCCTGGACACCGAGCGAGCGATAGAGTACATCCAAAAGACCTATCTCTTTGACCTTCCTGACCAAACCAATTGGGTGGACGGCAGTGGGCTGAGTCGGCATAATCTCTTCACTCCAAGATCAATGGTCGCGCTTTTTGACAAACTCTACCGAATCGTCCCGGAAGACCAACTCTATGAAATCCTGCCCACAGGAGGCAAAACCGGAACGCTTAAAAACAGCTATCAATCCGCTCAGCCCTACATTTTTGCCAAAACAGGCACCATGAGCAACAACCATAGCCTGGTTGGGCTGATCAAGGCCAAAAGCGGAAAAACCTATTGCTTTGCTTTCATGAACTCCAACTACCCCTATTCCGCCTCGATCGTTCGAAAGGAAATGGAAAAAGTCATGATAATGGTAAGGGATATGCTATGACGGATCTCAGTTGCCGGAACTGTGGAATGACTTTTGGGAAAGAGCGGTAGGTTTTGGCGGGCATATTTACGCCAAAATCCTAACTTCATCCCTCAATCCGAGACTCCACATGGACAAAAGACACTTTCTCAAATCGCTAGGCCTTTTAGCCGGTACAGCGCCTTTCCTTTCTTTTAGCTCTCCTGAAAAATTTCCGGCCCCAAATGTACTTCTTCCCAAAGCTGTCAAAAAGGGCGACACTGTAGGTATTATTTCCCCCTCCGCAGCCTCGGCAGATCGGATGGAATTCACCTATGCCAAGGAGGCCATGGAAGCTCTCGGCTTTAAGGTCAAGCTCGGCGAAAACCTGAAGAATCGTATGGGACATTTGGCTGGAACAGATGAGGAGCGAGCGGGTGACCTAAACGCCATGTTTGGCGACTCGGAGGTAAAAATGATCATCTGTATTCGGGGCGGTTCCGGCGCGGCGAGGATTTTGCCTCTACTGGACTATGAGCTAATCAAGAAAAACCCAAAACCTTTGCAGGGATACTCCGACATCACGGCACTCCACTCTGCGATCCAAAGCCAGACTGGCCTGATCACCTTCCATGGGCCAAACGGATCGGGAAGCTGGAATAGCTTCAATGTAAAACAGTTTGAAAAAGTCTTCTTTGGAAAGGATCCTATTGTTTTCAAAAACGAAATCAGCAAAGGCGATGACCTCGTAGCCAAGGGAAACCGAATCCAAACCCTGACCGGAGGAAAGGTTAAAGGAAGGATATTAGGGGGAAATCTCACAGTATTGACGGCTTTATCAGGAACACCTTATTTTCCTGATTTTCAGGACGCTATTTTATTCATCGAAGACATTGGGGAAGATCCCTATAAGATTGACCGAATGCTCAGCACGCTCAAGCTGAATGGAACATTGGACCAGATCAAAGGCTTTGTTTTTGGACAATGCTCGGAATGCACGCCGGGCGGCGGTTATGGGGCGTTTACTGTCGATCAGCTATTGGATCACTACATTTTACCGTTGAAAATCCCCGCTTATTCAGGCGCTATGATTGGTCATGTGTCGCGGCAGTTCATCATCCCCGTAGGCGCAGCCGTGGAGCTGGATGCAGACTTGGGGACCATCTCAGTGGATCAGCAGCTTTTCCAATCCTAAGTCAACAATGTTTCACCTTATCCTGATTATCCAGCTTTCCGCAGCACTAGTTACTATGTCAGAATTTCGCGATTCCCAAGACCAACAGACTCTCAGCTACCTCGCCTTGGGAGACAGCTACACCATCGGAGAAGGTGTCGATGAAAAAGAGCGATATCCAGTCCAATTGGTCAACTCACTAAACCAACGCGGGAAATACCGCTTTTCGTCACCACAGATCATAGCAAAAACCGGCTGGACTGTCGATGAACTCGAGGCCGGAATCAAGGCGTCGACAATAAATCCCGACGGCTACGACCTGGTCACCTTGCTCATCGGAGTCAACAACCAATACCGAGGCCGGCCAGTTGGGGAGTTTGAGATGGAATTTGAAGCGCTCTTGAAACGAGCAATCGGTTTTGCAAGAGGCGAAAAGGACCATGTGATCGTCCTATCAATTCCCGATTGGGGAGTCACACCCTTTGCCCTCGACAAAAGCGCAGACCAAGCAAAGGTCGCCCGAGAAATCGATGCCTATAATCTGGCGAAACGATCAGTCTGTAGCCAAATGGGCATCGTTTTCGTCGATATAGCAGACGATTATAGAGAAATAGGTTTCCAGACGAAAATGGTCGTCGAAGACGACCTCCATCCCTCGGGCCTAGTCTACTCTCGCTGGAGCGAAAAACTTTTAACCCAAGTTCAAAAAATCAAATTCTGATATGAAATCCCTCATATATCTCCTTTCTATACTGGTCATGGTGCAATCCTGCGGCGAAGAAAACGCGCGGGAAAATCAAGGCAGAAACGAAATCTGGTGGATCAATTCCGCAAAAGTAGACTGCGTGGGCGTGGGTCCGATGACCTGTCTACAAATCAACAAGGGCGAAACTATCGAGGAAGGCGAATGGACACTTTTCTATGACCAAATATCCGGCTTTGACTATGAGCCCGGCTACATTTACCAGCTTGAAGTAGAGGTGACGGAAAAAGAAAAACCCATACCGGCGGATGCCTCTTCCCTTTCTTACAAACTGGTAAAGGAGATCAGCAAGACTCCAGATCCCAAACTAGCGCTGACAAATATTTGGAAGCTGCTCCATGTTGGGGCCATCAAAGATCCCAAGTCTGCAAAAGGCGAGGCTCTGATCTTTGAAATCAACGGTTCCCAAAGTACCTATTTCGGCGAAACGGGCTGCAACTCAATCCGAGGAGGATTTACCTTGGAGGGAGAAAACCTCATTCGCTTCGGACAGGGAGCTGCTACCATGATGGCTTGCCCGGACATGGAAGTAGAGATTGCGGTCAAAAAAACTCTTGAACTAATCCGTAGTTTCGAAATCGAAAACAATGTCCTTTACCTGCGGGACGACAAAGGCCAGGCCCTAATGAGTTTGAGGGCGGTGGACTAACCAGTTGGCAGTATCAGTAAGCAGTAAAGCAAAATTCCCTGTCGAATTGAGAAATGAATCGGCGGGGAATTTTTGTTTCCCAACCTCGGTTGTAAAATCTCCCGACTTTTTACGGGGAAATTCTTTCAAACCAATCGTCAACAAACCACATGGATTTAAAACTCAAAGGAAAAAAAGCCCTTATCAGCGGTTCCACAGCTGGAATCGGCTTCGCTATTGCACAACGATTTTTGGCTGAAGGAGCCAGTGTCATCATTAATGGACGGAGTGAAGAAAACGTCAGCCAAGCTATCAACGAACTGAAATCTGCCTATCCAGATGGGGAAATTTCAGGCGTTGCCGCGGATTTTTCCAAGGTCGAAGACGTCAATCGACTAATTTCCAAAATTGACGAGGTGGACATTTTGATCAACAATGCCGGGATTTTCGAGCCCAAAGCCTTTGCTGATATCCCCGACGAGGATTGGTTTCGATTCTTTGAAATCAACGTGCTCAGCGGAATTCGGCTTTCCAGACACTACTTCCCCAAAATGCTGGACAAAAACTGGGGACGGATCATCTTCATCTCCAGCGAATCTGGTGTCTTCATCCCCGACGAGATGATCCACTACGGCATGACCAAAACCGCCCAGCTGGCGGTGAGTCGCGGGTTGGCCGAGCTAACCAAGGGTACCGCGGTCACGGTCAATTCCATACTTCCCGGGCCTACCAAGTCCAAGGGAGTCGGGCAATTTATCGAAGACCTGGCCACCTCGGGAAACAAAAGCACGGCCGAGGTGGAGCGGGAGTTTTTCAAGGATATGCGTCCCACTTCCCTGATTCAGCGCTTCGCCAGTGTCGAGGAGGTTGCAGACACCGTAGTATATTATACCAGCCCCTTGGCCTCGGCAACCAATGGAGCTGCGATACGAGTGGAAGGGGGCTTGGTCAAGTCTATAATTTAGTGAAATGAAAGAAAAAGGGGTTGGCCAAATAGGTCAACCTCTTGTTCCATTGCACCGCCCCCCCTTCGGAAAAAGATCTTTGGAATTTCAATTTTGGGGTTCATTTTTTGGGGGATAATTACCTTGGTGCAGCAAATCCGCTTAATTTCACGGACGAAATGGGACTCGGACTTTTCACTGCCCGCCATTGTGAATTCAGCTTTATTCTATGAAAATCATCTGCATCGGCCGGAATTACGCGGCTCATATTGAAGAACTCAAAAACGAAAAACCCGGCAAACCGGTCGTATTTCTCAAGCCCGACACTGCTCTGCTCAAAGGAGGCGCTCCCTTTTACTATCCTGACTTTTCGGAAAACATCCACCACGAGCTTGAGCTTGCCCTGAAAATCTCAAAAGAAGGCAAATACATCCAGCCCCAGTTTGCCTACCGATATTTCGAAGAAATTGGTTTGGGTATCGACTTCACCGCTCGTGACCTGCAGGACCAGTGCAAGGCAAAAGGATTACCCTGGGAGATCGCCAAAGCATTCAACGGATCCGCTCCTATCGGCAACTTTAAGCCGGTTTCCGACTTTTCGGATCTGAAGGACATTGACTTCCACCTAGAGATCAACGGTGAGCTAAAGCAGAAAGGAAACACCAGCTTGATGCTCTTTGATTTTGCCACGATCATCTCCTACGTTTCCCAGTTTTTCACCCTCAAAAAAGGCGATCTTATCTATACAGGAACTCCCGCAGGAGTGGGTCCCGTGAAGATCGGCGACCAGCTGACTGGATTTATAGGAACCGAAAAAATGTTGGATTTTGAAGTTAAGTAAGTTTCTCCCACTCGTACTTTTTCTGGGATTCAACGGCTCTTTTGGGGGATTTTCGCAGGAAATCCAAAAGGGTTACTTCCGCTCGCCGGTCAAACCGGGCGGTAGGAATTATCTCTCGGGCAATTTTGCTGAGCTCCGCCCCAACCACTTTCACACCGGACTGGACTACAAGTTTGGCGGCGCAGAGGGCGAGCCCATTTATGCCGCCGCAGACGGTTGGGTACATCGGATCAAAATTTCCTCTTTCGGCTACGGCAATGTCATCTACCTCAAACATCCCAACGGCAATATCACGCTGTATGGACACCTGAGAAATTTCAATCCCAAACTCCAAGCTTGGATGAGACAAAAGCTCTACGAGGCGCAAGCCAATGAGCTGGAAGTCTATCCCGAGCCGGGGGAGCTTTCGGTGAAAAAGGGCGAACTGATAGCCAATGGCGGCAATACGGGAAGTTCCGGTGGGCCTCATTTGCACTTCGAAATCCGGGACAGTCTGGATCGGGCAATGGATCCGCTTTTGGCGGGATTCTCGGAGATCTTGGACAACATCCCTCCCACACCCCAAAAGATTGCGATTGTACCGCTTGAGATCGACAGCCGAGTCAATGGCAAATTTCAACGGCTGGAGATCACGCCTATCCTGAGCGGTGCGAGCTATAAAATCCCCGAGACAATCAAAGTCACGGGCAAAGTCGGACTGGAAATCCAGAGCTATGACAAGCTCGATGGGGCAAACAACCAAAACGGCTATCCAGAATTTGAGGTTTCGGACGATGGAGGCAAGCTCTTCAGCCTGCTGATCGACAAGGTTGACTTCAACTATACGCGACATTTCCTGCTACATACCCACCTTAACCGCTTCACAAAGCTGTATTTCCAACCGAACCTGAAGTTTGATTTCTTTAATCCAAACACGCCTGGTACGGGAGCACTTTTGGTCGAAGCCGGTCAAAAGAAAAACATCCAGATCAAACTTTCAGATGCCTACAACAATTCCCGCTTAGTCAATCTGACCCTCACCGGTGCGGATCTGGACTCCACGCTGGCAGATGGCGCAGCCCCCGCCTCAGCCCAAACGAGCTATTTTAATCACCACATGAAGATCCGTGTAGCACAAACCGACAAAGGCGGATTGGCAAAATTCTTCATCGGCAACACAGTTTACGAAATCCTCCCCGCCTATCAGGATGCCCAAACGCGCACCTATCTCTGGGACTTGAGATTTGGCGTTCCTACGAAGATTGACCTTTGTTCGGAGATCCTGGATCCCCAGCTTTTCGGTCATTTTCCGGTTGGCAAAGAGCACCTTCACGCCACCGATCGACTGACGGTCAAGGTAGAGGAAAACAGTCTGCTGGAGGATCTGTACCTCAGGGTGGACTTCTCCGGCAGTCTCTCGGCACCTGCGCTGAGACTACAGGAACCCACAGAGTATCTGTGGAATCCGATCGAAGTCCTTTGGGACGTGAGCGGATACACGGGCGATAAGGCCAAGACCCATGTCTACCTCCGCTCACCGAACGGTTCCAGGTCCTTTGCCGGAGGCGAATGGGAAGGAGGACAAATCCGCTTCAAAACCAGAAATTTTGGTACTTTTGTCCTCGCTGAAGATAACGTGAAACCTACGATCAACCTGATTCGGGCCAACAGCCAGGGGATGCGGTTTACGATCAAAGACAACCTCTCCGGAATCAAGAGTTTTGAAGCCTACGTGGATGGCAAGTGGGTCTTGATGCGATACGAACACAAGCAGGCGGTCATTTGGTCCGAAACGGCGCAGGGCGAGCCACTCAGAGGCGCCGCTGTGCTGCGGGTGACCGACATGGCAGGAAATGTGGCCGAATGGAAAGGGACTATTTCCTGAGTTTATCAATTAAAAAGAAAAAGATGTCATTAGAAGTTGGCCAAATGGCCCCCGATTTTGAAGCCAAAAATGAAAACGGCGAGGTGGTGAAGCTCTCCTCTTTACGTGGTAAAAAAGTAGTCCTTTACTTCTATCCAAAAGACAACACGCCGACCTGTACCACCCAATCCTGCAATCTTCGGGACAACCATAAAGCCCTGCTCAAGGCCGGCTATGTGGTGTTGGGTGTAAGCTCGGACAGCGAGCGATCCCACCGCAATTTTATCAAGAAGCAAGCGCTTCCCTTTTCACTCATCTCCGATCCGGATCAGCAAGTACAAAAGCTCTACGGCGTGTGGGGTGAAAAAACGACCTTTGGAAAAACCTACATAGGCACTATCCGAACCACTTTTGTCATCGACGAGAAAGGCAAAATCACGGAGATCATCCAAAAGGTCGACTCGAAAAACCATACTGCTCAAATCCTAAAATAAACCTATCAAATGGCAAAACAATCAATCGAACAACTCCAGAAAATCGCAACCCAGCTCCGCAGGGACGTGTTGCGAATGGTGCATGCGGTCCAGTCCGGGCACCCCGGTGCTCCACTCGGCTGCGCCGAATTCTTTGTGGCACTCTATTTTGACCAGCTTCACCACAACCCAGACTTCAAGATGGATGGGAAGGGTGAAGACCTCTTCTTCCTATCCAACGGACACCTATCTGCTGGATGGTATTCCGTCCTTGCCAGAAGCGGCTATTTCCCGGTCGAGGAGCTTAAGACCTTCCGAAAGCTAAACTCGCGGCTTCAGGGCCACCCAGCTACCCATGAGCATCTACCCGGCATCCGCGTGGCTTCGGGATCTTTGGGACAAGGCCTTTCTGTCGCGCTGGGTGTAGCGCAAGCCAAGAAAATAGACAAGGATGACAAGCTGGTCTACATCCTCTTGGGTGACGGCGAGCTGCAGGAAGGTCAGATCTGGGAAGCCGCGATGTATGCTGCCCACCAAAAAGTAGACAACCTGATCGCCACCGTGGATTACAATGGTCAGCAGATTGACGGTCCTACCGAGAAAATCATGGACTTGAAAAATCTCAAGGCGAAATGGGAAGCGTTTGGCTGGGTGGTCAACGAAATCACCAACGGCAACGACATGAAGTCGGTGCTTGAAGGATTGGAGAAAGCCAAGGAACTTTCCGGAAAAGGAAAGCCTGTGGTCAACCTACTCTATACCGAAATGGGCTATGGCGTAGACTTCATGGTCGGTACACACAAGTGGCACGGCTCCCCTCCAAACGACGAGCAGCTGGCCAAGGCCTTGGGACAACTCGAAGAAACCCTCGGTGACTATTAATTTCTCCTTCCAAATGACCTTATCATGAGCTTAGACTTAAAATTCACCTATACAGAAAAGAAAGATACCCGTTCCGGCTTCGGTGACGGCTTCCTAGAAGCAGGAAGAAGAAATCCCAACGTAGTCGGACTTTGCGCCGATCTGATCGGCTCCCTAAAAATGGGCGATTTCCAAAAGGAATTTCCCGATCGATTCTTCCAGACCGGCATCGCAGAGGCCAACATGATCGGCATCTCAGCTGGTCTGTCCATAGGTGGCAAGATTCCTTTTGCGGGCACCTTTGCAAACTTTGCTACAGGCAGGGTATATGACCAGATCCGCCAGTCCGTGGCTTATTCTGATAAAAACGTCAAAATCTGTGCTTCGCACGCAGGACTCACGCTTGGCGAAGACGGTGCTACCCACCAAATTCTCGAGGACCTCGGCATGATGAAGATGCTTCCCCACATGACCGTGATCAACCCTTGCGACTACAACCAAACCAAAGCGGCTACCTTGGCGATTGCCGAGTATGAAGGACCGGTTTACCTGAGATTTGGTCGCCCAAGCTGGCCTATCTTCACTCCGGCTGACCAGAAGTTTGAAATTGGCAAAGCCTGGAAGATGATCGATGGCAAGGACGTGACGATCTTCGCAACAGGCCATTTGGTATGGGAAGCTGTGGTAGCCGAAGCCATGCTTCGCGAAGAGGGCATTTCTGCTGAGGTGATCAACATACACACCATCAAGCCGCTGGATGAAGAAGCGATCCTTGAATCAGTGAAAAAGACGGGCTGCGCCGTGTCAGCAGAAGAGCATCAGATCAACGGTGGCCTAGGTGACAGCATCGCCCAAACCCTCATCCGCAACAATCCTGCTCCGCTCGAGTACGTGGGGGTAAACGACAGCTTTGGCGAGTCCGGCACTCCGACACAACTGCTTGAAAAATATGGATTGAATGCCGAAAACATCGTAAAGGCTGCCAAAGCAGCTATTGCGAGAAAATAAGCTTCAAAGTCTTCTGGAATACAAAACCACAGCTGTCATGGCTGTGGTTTTTTGTTTCCAGGCAGGTTACTTTTTTCTAAGAACTCATCAAAACCTTCCAATATCTCCATATCCAGTAATTCCGTATATTCATTTCCAAACTTTGATCGAGATGAGAAAGAAAGAGATTGGTGAGGATATGAAGAAGAGATTTATGGAGTCTGTCGAATTCCATAAAGACCACGTGCACGTGGTCGAAATGAACGAAGGCTGGGTGATCAAAAGGGAAGGATCGAAAAAAACGATACAGACGGTATCAAGTCAGGAAGCTGCCATGAAGGCTGTCCACGACCTAAAAAATGTCAGCAAAGTGTATGTCCATCCCAAAATCGGAGACATTTCCGTTGAAATCATGGAATGATGGACACCAAAAACGTATTTATCAACTGCCCCTTTGACAACGAGTTTTATCCATTGCTGAAGGGGATATTTTTTGTCCTGATTTACCTCGACTTCAAACCAAAAATCGCAGAAACTTCCGATTCGGGTCAGGTGAGAATTTTAAAAATCAAGGACTTGATGCTTTCCTCGCCCCTTTCCATCCATGACCTTTCCCGAATTGACCCTCTCGACACCGATGCGGCTGCCCGTCTCAATATGGCGTTTGAAATGGGAATCGATTTTGGACTCAAGTATTCTGGCATAGCCGAGTTGGAAGCCAAGCGGTTTTTGATTTTGGAAAAGGAAGACCACCGCTATAAGACTTTCCTCTCAGACATCTCCGGAAACGACATAAAGTCCCACCGAAACGATCCCGAATTGGTCATCAAGTCCATCCGTGATTGGATTAAAGCTCAGGGAAAGGAAGCCGTAGTTCCACGGCACAAGCTCATTTTTTCCGCCTACAACGAGTTTTCATTGTTTTACAATCAAATGATCTCAGCCGAAGGCTACGATCCCAAAGAGATCACCGCCCTGACTTTTTCAGATGTAGTCGAGATTATGGCCGATTGGATCGGGAAGTTCAAAAAAGTCTAAATCCGCATCCGCATCAGCATCCGCATCTGCAATTTCAATTTTTACCGAAAGTAGATCATTCGCATACTCCTTTTTCTTTCGATAGCCCTTTTTTTAGGTTTCTCAGTAGTCTAGTTAGTTTCGATCCGACCTCCCAACTTCACGTTTCCGATGAAATCGACTACTCAAGTCCTATTTTCTATCAGGAGTCTGCTGGCCCTGAGCACCCTGCTTTTCACCGCTTCTGCCCTGCAGGCACAGACCTATGCCGAAAAGCTGGGCTGGCCAAAGGACAAAAAGGTGGTGATCTTTCATGTGGATGACGCTGGGATGTCAAGGGAATCCAACGCGGGTACGTTTCAATCTCTGGCTGGCGGAATTGCCACCTCCTGCAGCGTCATGATGCCCTGTCCTTGGGCGGGAACTTTCATGCGGGAAACCAAAGACAAAGGCCCAATCGACGCAGGACTTCACCTGGTATTGACCTCGGAGTGGAAAGGCTACCGCTGGGAACCTCTGGCGGGTAAAAGTCTGGTGCCTGGACTCCACGATCCCGAGGGTTCATTTTGGTCTACCGTCGAACAGGTGGTTGCGCACGCAAGTCCTGAGGAAGTCTACATTGAATTAAAGGCACAAATCGAGCGAGCGCTCAGCATGGGCATCCGACCTACCCACTTGGATTCTCATATGGGAACGGTTTTCGCCCATCCCAAATTTTTGGAAAAATACATTCAACTCGGAGCCGAATACGAGATCCCGGTGATGTTTCCCGGAGGCAACAATGTCCTGCTGGAAGAATGCCAACAGGCCCCAATCATCAAAAAACTGAAGGCAGAGGGAAAGTATGCCGAGGGCATGGAACTGCCCAAGATCGAAATACTCGAACAAGCGCCCGCGATGGGCCAAAAGGTATGGGCGATGGGCCTCCCCGTCCTTGATGATTTGCATACCATGAGTGGGGAATGGAGACCTGAGGTAGCAGACTTTTCTCCAAAGGAACATGCGGAATACAAAGTCGTCCAATTTAAACGGATACTGGACAAGATGCAGCCAGGCTTGGCCATGATCATCATCCACAGCACCATGCACACTGAAAACTTCGATACCATCTCAGCCTCGGGAAAATCCCGTCAAGCCGACTTGGATGCGATGCTGTCATCCGACCTCAAGACCTATATTGAACAACAGGGGATCATATTGACCACTTGGAGGGAAGTAATGGAGAGGCGGAAAAAAATAAACGAGTAGACACAAATTCCAATCTTACCCTCCAGCCCATGTACACGATGGCAAGCTCGGCGGGGATACCTCCGTATGAAAACACCCCAGCACAACCCCAGAAGGAAATTTTTGCAGAAAATATCACTTGGAACACTCTCGCTCACAGCTTTGATGGGACACAACCAAAATCTATTTTCCTTTGATTTAACCGACGCCGAGAGTATGCCCATTTCCGGCAAATTGGAAAGCGGTGCCAAGAAATTTGTACCGGTGATGCTAACCCCATTTGACTCCAATCTGAAGATCGATTTTGGGGCATTGACCAAGCTGACTGATTTCTACATTACATGTGGAGCAAAAGGCTTCTTTGCCAACTGTCTGAGCAGCGAAATGTATCACCTTGACAACGACGAGCGTCTCGCGCTGGCTCGACATGTGGTGAAGCAGGTGAACGGGAAAATGCAAGTCGTGGCGACGGGGTCTTTTGGGGAGACAATTGCGGAAAAGGCCGAGTTTACAAAGAAAATGTATGACACTGGAGTCGACGCTGTCATCCTGATCAGCAGCCACTTTGCCGCCAAGGATGAGGATGACGCAGTACTGATCGGCAATCTCGAAAAGTTCCTAAGTCTGACGGGTACTATTCCTCTAGGCACCTACGAATGCCCCTCGCCTTACAAAAGGATTATCTCGCCTGAAGTAATGCGTTTCATGGTTTCCTCAAAGCGCTTTACTTATCACAAAGACACAAGCTTGGACTTGGATAAAATCAAAGCCAAACTGGAAATAGCGAAGAGCAGTCCAATGGAATTTTACGACGCCCATACGCCAAATACCATGTATTCCCTGGAAATGGGTGCCAAGGGTATGTCCTGCATCGCCGGAAACCTCTATCCCGAGCTATTCTCCTGGATGTGCGCCAACGCGACGGATCCATCAAAACAAGCTGATGTCAAATGGCTTCAGTCGGAACTTACACAGGCAGACTCGATTATTTCCCAGGGCTACCCTCTTAGCGCCAAGTATTTTCTCCAAAAACGCGGTGTTCCAATCCAACCCTTGTCCAGGTCAAAAAACACCCCGCTGACCGACGAACAAAAACAGGCTTTAGATCAAATCTTAGGACAGCTGCCCCTCTGGCATGAGCGGCTCGGAATCAAAATCAGCTGAAACATTCTTGGGCTGGATCGCTTAACTTCTTGTCGAAAAGGACGTTATTAACTATCCGAACCTGGATTTTGACTCTATCGCTGACTGGACGACAAATCCCAACATTTGTCTGGATCCTGCAAATAGACCAAATCAGCTACTACTATGAAGCTCTGCCACCTGCCTACCCTCCTTTTGTTTTTTCTGATTGCTACCGTTGCCGCCTGTGCCCAAAACGACCCCACGGACCCGCCTTCACCGGCTAGCTATCAGCTAACCGAAGCCTTCCCGCAGCTGAGTTTCAACAGGCCTGTCGACCTCCAAAACGCTGGCGACGGCTCCAATCGAGTGTTTGTCGTAGAGCAACGGGGCGTCATCTCCGTTTTCAAAAACGAGATGCAAACCGCGGAAAAAACCAGCTTCCTTGACATAGAAAGCCAAGTGGATGACCAGGGAAATGAAGAGGGATTGCTCGGCTTGGCCTTTCATCCAAACTATCAATCCAACGGCTATTTCTATCTGAACTACACCGCATCCAATCCCAACAGAACTGTAATTTCCAGATTTCAGGTATCCTCGGATGCCAACAAAGCTGACGCGAGCTCGGAGCAGGTTCTGCTAGAGATCCCCCAACCCTATTCCAATCACAACGGCGGTCAGCTGGCCTTTGGTCCGGACGGATACCTCTACATTGCTGTCGGAGATGGTGGCAGTGGAGGTGATCCCGAAGGGAACGGACAGAATTTGAAGACATTGTTGGGCGGTATCTTGCGGATAGATGTGGACAAGGCAGAAGGGGCAAAAAAATATGGCATCCCTGCAGACAACCCGTTTGCGAACAGTTCAGAAGGATTTGCTGAAGAAATCTACGCCTTCGGCCTCCGAAATCCATGGAGGCTTAGCTTTGACTCCGAAACGGGCAAGCTTTGGACGGGAGATGTGGGACAAAACAGCTACGAAGAAATTGACATTATCGTCAAGGGCGGCAACTATGGATGGAACATCGCCGAAGGAAACCACTGCTTCAGGTCAGCCAATTGCAATCTGGGACCTTTAGAACCAGCAGTATGGGAATATGAGAGATCCGAAGGAGTCTCAGTCACGGGAGGTATTGTCTATCGAGGTACCCAACTAAGAGGCCTAGTTGGCCGATACATCTATGCCGATTTTGCTTCAGGAAGGGTGTGGAGTCTCGATGTATCCGATCCACAATCTCCCGTAAACCTTGAAATTGCCGACGCAAACTTTAACGTCTCATCCTTTGGAATTGACGAAGCAGGAGAGCTTTTCCTTTGTGGTTTCGATGGGAAAATCCACAAGCTCGTATCAGAATAATCCCAATAGTTTAAACACGAAATCACTTGTCTCTTCTTCCCGGCTTTTAGGCCAAGAAAATCTACCAAAGGATTCCCCCAGCGTCTGCGTCAAGTTCAAGCCAACAGCTGTTCGCACTCCTCGAGGCAGCGTTTACAGGATTCGATGCTTTTTTGTCTTTGGGGCTCTTTCGATCCCTCACTGATTTTTATAAAAGACCGGCACGCGTGCGCAACTGATTCAATCAATAGGCCTCTCAATGCCACCTGAGCCGATTCAAAGGCATCTACGCATTCCAAGCAGGCCTCTCTGCATTCCCGGGCTTTTGTAATTAAAAAAATCGATCCCCCATTTTTAGTCAACTGCTCTATCAAATCGGAGCAGTCGCGAGCGCACTGCATCAGCGCAATCGTGCAGTGACTCTTCATCAGCGTGAGTCCCATCAGCTTTCGGATTTAAATGAACGAACCTCATGATCAAAAGTAGGGCTACCTAAAGCTGTAGCGCCGTGAATCATAAGTCCACATTCATACCACTTCGAATCGAATGGACAAAGAGCAAGGCAGAATGGCACTATCAGCTTAAAATTGCCCTGAAAAAATTACCGAACACAAATCGGCTTAGCGTTCAAACTTCCAGACAGTTGTAGTACCTTCTGCAAGCTGTGGAGGTTTTTCCACGAAAGGACCAAATAGCATCAAACCTCAATAAGAATAACGTCTGCTAGCTATCCACTTCCTCTTCATCTAGTGCCTGGACATCCACACTGACTTTCATTTCCTGTTCCTTACCAGCAAACACGATTCCTTTCAGCGGTGTCACGTCGGAAAAGTCCCTCCCGACCGCCACGCGGATATGCTTATCACCCACCAGTAGATTGTTGGTCGCATCAAATTCCACCCACTCCAAGCCCGGAATATAGAGGGCTATCCATGCATGGGAAGCATCCGACCCTACAAGCTTGGGTTTTCCCGGAGGTGGGAAAGTCTCGATATAGCCGCTGACATACCTAGCCGACAAGCCCAAGGAGCGCAGACAGGCCAGTGAAAAATGGGCAAAATCCTGGCAGACTCCCTTCTTGTGCTCAAACACCTTTTCTAGGGGGGTGCTGATGTCCGTGAAGCCTGGCGTAAATGCAAAATCTTTGAAGATCCTAGTATTCAAGTCGAGCATGGCTTCCATGATGGGGCGGCCAGGCAAAAAAGACTTAAGCGCATACTCTCGGATGCCATCAATCAACTGCACGTGATGGGATTCGAGGTAAAACTGCCGAATCTCGCTGGACGCGGCGGTGGAGTGAAGCCATTCGACCACCACTTCCCAAGGCAGGGTAGCTTTCGGATCCACGCTCTCCCAGGCTGGAGCGACAAGCTCGAGTGTACTCTTCGATGTTACGGTCAGCATTTTATGCATTCGCTCCACGGAAAAGTATCGATACCTGTTGCCAAAGAAATCGCTTCGGTCAGCTTCAAAGCTTGGCTTGGGGCTGATTTCACAGGTATAGTCTTCCACCTCCTGAAAAGGGAGATCCTGGGGAATCTGAAACATAAGGTTGTGGCACAGCATAGCCGGGACCTCATAGATGTACTTGGTGACATGGATGACGCGATATCTCATATTTCTGGGATTACGGCAGTTCGCATCATGCGATAACTGCTACCGGTATGACTGAAATACTTCTCATAGACCACATCGGAGGTCTCGTGCAACAAGTCGACGATCTCATCCAAAAATGCGGTCAAGGCGAGAAACTCCCGAGTTGCAGGTTCTGCTTCGGCTAGTCTATCTATATCGCAAAGCCTGATCTTGGTGATGGCCTCCAAGAGCTTTTTTCGCTCAGCGCCAAACAGCTCCCCATCTCCGTCGTTGGGAAGGGTTCTTAAATGCTGGTCAATTTCCAGCAACTGGTAGATCAGCGCTCTGGGATTGTCCTCATGGAGCATCAACAGGGACAGCACACCATTCATTTCGAGGTTAGATCGGTAGCGGTAGCGGTAAGTCACCAAGCTCTCGTTGCAGCGCAGCGTGTCTTCCATCAGTTCTTTGTTGGATTCTTGGTCAAATGACTTGCTCAGCATGCCCCGAAGAATGGTACAGTTGTTTACGGCGGACTCAATGAAGCGTCCGATATTCAAAAGATGCCAGGTCGGTTCACGGGTCATGTTGTCGATATTCAGTCCATAAAATGCCATCAACTTCACGATCATGCTATCCAAACTGTGATAAGCCTGCTGAATGGTGGTCACCGAAAGCCTCATCTTATTAAGCTCCTCCGAAATGCTGTCCAATATCCTCCAAGTGTCTAGACTCAGCCTGTCCCGCACCGCATAGGCATTGCCCAAAAAGCTCT
The DNA here is from genome assembly GCA_964613865.1 of uncultured Limnohabitans sp. Lineage (GTDB taxonomy): Bacteria > Bacteroidota > Bacteroidia > Cytophagales > Cyclobacteriaceae > Algoriphagus. The sequence goes on from CAZTJM010000010.1 coordinate 45,769, forward strand.
GAATCGAGTAAGCCAAGCTCCCTGACTTTTCCACGTCCCGCACCAAGGCAATAAGTTCCGGTTCCGGGTTTTTGAGGATGGATTTTTCGCTGAATCCCGGAAACGTGCCAGTCACTGCTGTCAGCGTTTGAAGCAGGGTGTTCAAAACGGGATTTTCCTGGATATGGATATCCTCGTCCGCCTCATTGTAAGAAAGCAAGGCCATCCGCATCAGACGCACGGTATAGGCAGACCTCTCTAGATATCTCCCAAGCCAAAACAAGCGCTCGCCAGTCCTACTGGGAAGCACATTGCGAACCAAAGGTTGAATACTGATCGCCTTTACAGGCAAAGCTCCTGCTTCCTTTGGTTTTCCCAGTACCCAGGTGTCCTTGCTGATTCCTCCGGTTTGGTTGGAAACCAAGAAAGCCCCTTTCTCGGGAGAGCTTCTGGATAAACCGCCCGGCATGACTTTGTAGTCCTTGTTTTCGGAGTCCGCGACCACATAACTTCTGAAAACCGCATTTCTGGCCTCCAAGGAATTATTGATCCAAGCGGGTGTCGTAGAAAACTCCACCATCTCCTGCCCAACGAATAGGTAAGGATTTCGGCGAATTTCCCGCTTAAGCAAATCCAGCTCAGCTTTTGAAAGGCTGCCACCGAACACAGACTTATTGTTGGTGCCGCGGTAGATGTTACGAATTACGAGCGACTCTATATTTTCAAATACATAGCTGAGTTCCAAAGGCTGGCCGCACCACCAAGTGGCTACCGAAGGGATCTCCAAATCCTTTCCGAGCAGGTGTCGGCACAGTTTGGGAAGGAAAGCCATCAAACCGGGATTTTCAAGCACCCGAGAGCCGAGTGGGTTGATGACGAGCACCTTTTTCTGTCTGACAGCTTCCATCAGGCCCACCACTCCTAGATGGGAGTCGCTTCTGAATTCCAGAGGATCGCAGAATACATCATCGACTCGGCGGATCAGCACATCTACTTTCTCAAGGCCTTTGATGGTCTTCAGCCATACATAGCCATCGCTTACTGTAAGGTCTTCCCCAAATGCTAAGGTAAATCCCATAAACGAAGAGATGTAGGCATGCTCAAAAAAGGTCTCATTCGTTGGTCCGGGGGAAAGGAGGACTATCCTGGGATTTTCCTTGTTGTTCGTGGTAAGGTTGCTGAGGGTGTTTTTGAATGTCTGATAATAGGAAGTGATCTTCCTGACGTGGTTTTCCCGAATCAGCTCGGGAAAAACACGGGTCATCGCGGCCCTGTTTTCAAAGGTATACCCGGCCCCCGAGGGTGCATCCGTGCGGTCATGCAAAACCCACATCTTACCGTCTGGACCGCGCGCCAAATCGGAGGAGTATTGGATCAACTGCTGGTCTCCATCCAGCTTGATATTATGGGCCTGTCTGAGAAAGCCCTTGTGATTGTAGACCAGTTCAAAGGGAATCAGCCCTTCTTTGATCAGGCTTTGCTCGCCATATAAATCACTCAGAACCAAGTTCAAAAGATTTGTTCTTTGAACCAGTCCTTTTTCAATTCCTTCCCATTCGTCGGAGCTAAAAACCATGGGTACCGGATCGAGTATCCAAGGACGGTTCATTCCGTTAGGATCCCCATACACATTATAGGTTACACCGTTTTCACGCAGCTGCCGTCCCACTTCCTCGTGAAACTGCCCCATCCGCTCGCGGCCGATTTGGTCGTAGTATTTTGCCAGGCGTTCCCAATGGGGGTATATTTTGCCTTGGTCAGTCGCCATTTCATCAAGAAAGGGCGCATTATTGAACATCTTTTCAATAAGATAAGAGTCTATCATATCTCAAAATTGATAGCATGGATCGGGATATAATACAGAATCATCTTTTTTTATACCGGCGGAGATCCATTGTATGCGGAAATTCTGGGTTGATTATTATTTCGGAAGCTTCGTAGTGAGGCTGTACCGTGACTTTGGAAAGAAATCTATTGGATTGCCCCTCCCCATCCGCAGTCACAATAACTGTTTTGGGGGGAGCAAGGCTGTGGCCAAAATCAAAGAAGCGGGCCACTCGTCTGGATTCAGCTTCAAAGCTGTTGATGGGAAATGTGTCGTAGCTTCTGCCGCCGGGATGCACCACGTGGTACTGACAGGCGGCAACGGATTTCTTGGTCCAAGTGTCATACAGGTCGATGACCAAAGGGGTGTCGACACCTATGGTCGGATGCAAAGCGGAAGGCGGCTGCCAGGCACGATATCGTATTCCCGCGACAAATTCTCCCTGGACGCCTGTATTTTTCAATGGAATGCGATAACCATTACAAAGCAAATGGTAGCGCGATTCCGTCAAACCGGTGATTTTCACCTGCAGACGTTCCAAGGAGGAATCCACGAAACGGGCAGTACCCGAGCTGGACATCTCCTCTCCCAATACATGCCATGGCTCAATAGCCATTTTCATATCAATATGAATGTCATCTACTTGTAACTCTCCTATAAAAGGAAAACGGAAGCTAAAGAATGGATCAAACCAAGCAATGTCAAAGGAATATCCCGCACCCTTCAGATCATTGACTACATCGAGCATGTCCTTTTGGCAATAGTGGGGAAGCAGGAACTTGTCGTGAAGGGACGTACCCCAGCGGACTAGCTGGTGGTCATAGGGCTCTTTCCAAAACCAACTCATCAAGGACCTGATAAGCAGCAGCTGCACCATACTCATCTGATAGTGTGGTGGCATGTCAAATCCTCTGAACTCCAAAATCCCAAGGCGTCCGCTGCTCGAGTCAGGTGAATACAGCTTGTCTATGCAAAACTCGGCTCTATGGGTGTTGCCGGTGATGTCGACTAGCAAATTCCTGAAAATCCTGTCCACCAGCCAAAACGGAACTTCATTCTCCTTTCCGTTTGGCACTTGTTGGAAAGCCAGCTCCAACTCGTAAAGAAGGTCGTCACGACCTTCATCGACTCTTGGGGCTTGGCTGGTTGGTCCGATGAACTGGGTAGAGAAAAGATAGGAAAGCGAGGGATGGTGCTGCCAATAGGTAATAAAGCTTTTTAGCACATCGGGACGACGCAGCAGCGGACTCTCCGCTGGTGTAGAGCCGCCCAACGTGATATGGTTGCCCCCGCCAGTTCCCGTGTGCTTTCCGTCCACGTTGAATTTCTCGCTGGTCAATCGGGATTCGCGTGCCTTTTCATACAAAGTGCCATAATTTGACACGATCTCCCTCCAGCTCTTTGCTGGCTGCACATTGACTTCGATGACTCCGGGATCCGGTGTAATCATCAATTTCTCAATTCTGTTATCCGATGGCGGGTCGTAGCCTTCGATTAAGATGGGGTATTTCAGCTTTTGAGCACTTCTCTCCACGGCACTTACCAAATCCAGGTAATGCTCGAAATACGAGACTGGGGGGAAGAAAACAAAAAGTTTTCCCTGTCTAACTTCTACTACCAAAGAAGTCTTGAATATGCGGTCTGAATTGATCGGCTTTCTTTCTGAAACATCCTTGAGAGATTCGGGCAAATCTCGAACCTCGCCAAATAGATCGTTTTCCGGCTGCATGGGCTCGTCTTCTGGTTTGACAGCTTCGATCGAATCCAGTGGCAATCTTAGTCCGGCAGGTGAATTACCCGGAACCAGAAAAAGATTGTTCCGTCTGAATTTCCAACGGCAACTTTGCCACACCCCGCTTTCGTATTCCCATTCCAGGGGAATGGAGTATCCGACAGCCTCATCCAGGCCTTCATTTAAGAGTTCGGCGAGTTTCTGTCTTTCAAGAGGAGATTTGAGATCATATTGAAAAGGATCTATGTTCACAGGCACTTTTCCCTCCTGCCAAATGAAATAAAAAGGATCCTCGAAAAGCGGTGTCACATTTTTAGGATCTACGCTCAACTGACTGACCAATTCAGACATAAATTCTTTCGCATGCGCGTTGGTAAACTTATAGTCTTTAGAAAGATCAGCCATCAGCGTATCGTCATGCCAAAGTGCCTTCCCGTCCTTTCTCCAGTAACAAGCAAGCTTCCATCTTGGCAAAGGCTCTCCGGGATACCATTTTCCCTGACCATATTGCATTAGCGCGCCATTCCCCAGCTCACCTTTTAGCTTGTGAAAGAGCGTATTGGCCAAACTTCGCTTATGGGCTCCGTCAGCGGCGGAATTCCACTCCGGAGCATCCTGGTTGTCAATCGATACAAATGTCGGCTCACCACCCATGGTCAGGCGAACGTCATTGGCAATCAGATCTTCCTCCACTCTATCTCCCACAGCCAAAATAGAAGCCCATTGCTCCTCGGAATAAGGCTTTGTCACACGTGGCTTTTCCTTGATGCGAGTCACCTGATTTTCGAAGAAAAATTGAGTCTCCGCCGGCTCTGCCATCCCGGTGATCGGTGCCGCGTCCTGTGGACTTGGAGTGCATGCCAAAGGAATGTGCCCCTCTCCGGCGAACAGACCTGAGGTCGAATCCAGTCCAATCCACCCGGCACCAGGAACAAAAACCTCCGCCCAAGCATGCAAGTCGGTAAAGTCCTGCTCGGGTCCAGATGGCCCGTCGAGGGATTTTTCGTCTGACTTCAGCTGTATCAGATAGCCCGACGCAAACCGGCTGGCCAGTCCAACATGCCGCAGAACCTGCACCAAGAGCCAGGCAAAATCCCTGCAGGAGCCGGATCCTATTCTAAGTGTTTCCTCGCAGGACTGTACGCCAGGCTCCATCCGGACATTGTACCGAAGTTCGCGGTGGATCAGCTGGTTGATCGCTACCAGGTAGTCTACGGTTCTGATTCCCTCTTTCAAAAGGGATTTGGCCTTGTCCACCATCGCCATCAGCAAAGGGCTCGATTCGTCGATTTCAAGATACGGTCCGAGCTGTTTTTGCACACTTTCATCGTAGACAAAGGGAAACTCACTGGCATAGTCTTCCACAAAAAAATCAAAGGGGTTGATCACGACCATATCCGCGATCACCTCGACGTCAATCTCAAAAAACTTCACCTTGTCCGGGAAAACTATCCTGGCGAGGTAGTTGCCAAATGGGTCCTGTTGCCAGTTGATAAAGTGGTTTTCAGGCTTCACATTCAAGGAATATCCCTTGATATGGGTTCTCGAATGGGGCGCGGGCCGTAGGCGAATCACCTGCGGACTGAGGCTGATGTGACGGTCGTACTCATATTTGGTGTAGTGCCTGACAGCAACTCGGATAGACATAGGCCTAATAGGTTTGGTGGTAAGAAAAATCTCAATTGTCGAAACCGGAAGGGCAGCGGCCCTTTCCGATTGGGCTATTCGGGCGTTTCTACTTGGAGTAAGTTAACCCAAAATAAAAAGTCCATGCAAATCGAAGTGACTAAATAAATTTCAAGTGGATAGTCCTCCGAAAAATACTTCCAGTGTCATTTGATAAAGAAACCGCCTAACTATTGATTTCCTGCTAGTTATATGTTAACATACTCTACAATGAAGAAAATCGAATCAGAGGCTGTTGTTCGCGCGAGGGATTCCGAAGGTCTAAACTGTTACGAGCGAAGCAAACGATATTCGATGAAAGCCATCAGAATTTAGGATTCTAAGAATTAACTTGAACTCAATCAAATCAACTACACCGATGCCCAACTACGAACCTACCCTAGTCGAAACGCTAGAGAAACTCAGAAAAGAAGGCTATACCGAGGATTTCAACATTCGCTTCGACAGCCTGATCTGCGAGAAGGCCTGCCTGCTCCCCGAGGAGTTTGAAGTCGATCAGACGTTTAGATTTGAGGGAAATACCAATCCCTCCGATGAGGCAATCCTCTACGCGATCTCTTCCAAAACCGGAGATCTAAAAGGAGTCTTGGTTAATTCCTACGGAGTCTATGCGGATGATCTTACCGAAGAAATGATCGACAAACTAAAGTAAAGAGGTCTTTGTTGCATGGAAATTCCGCCACCCATTGGCCCTAGCCTGAATCTCGTCCCGATCCAGGCTGACGATCAAGCTGTGCTCTTTTCTTTGATGGACAAAATCTACAGGGATGCGTACCGATATGTTTGGGGCGATCAGGGGGATTGGTATATCAATTTGATCTACAATCCTGATACGCTGCAAAAAGAACTCAACCGAGGCAGAAGCCACTATTTCTTTGTGGAGTCGGATGCGGTAAAAATCGGGATTCTAAAGTATGACTTCCCCTTTTCTCCCCGGGAAATTCAAATCCCAAATGCCATGAAGCTCCATCGCCTCTATTTGCATCCGGACTTTCACGGCAAAGGAATCGCCAAGAGGCTGGTCGAGCACTGTGAAAAAATAGCCTTGGAAAACGGACTGGAATCAATCTGGCTAGAGGTAATGTCCTGCCAACCTCAGGCAAAGCGTTTCTATGAAAAGATGGGCTTTAGCCACCTGCTGAGCTATCAGTTGGACTTTGAAATGTTGCTGCCAGAATATCGGGGAATAGAAATCTGGAGAAAAGTGCTGGGGAAAAACCTCCAATCTGCCCAGAGTGCGTTTTCAGCCGAAATCTGATTTTAAAATAATGGCATTTTTATGAGTAATCGATTTGAGTTCTTTTTTGCGGTGATGGTGCTTGTCATGGCACTGGGAGCCTGCGAGCCGAAGCGCCCCGACGTCTATAGTACCCAAACTGCAAGCTTTTCCATGGTCTCGACCCTGGGTCAAAACCCAAATGAGGAAGAACTTGTGGGGGTCTATTTCATGCCCTCATGGAATACCTCTCCTGACCCAGCCAGGGATAGGGACAGTTTTTGGTCCTGTTTACAGGATCCTGCGAATTGCTCCAATCTGCTGAATCCTAGCATTTGGGGTCCAAAAGGACGGATCTACAACGCCAAATATCCCTACCAAGGTCCCTATCTGGATCGCAAACCCATTGCGGAACTGAAGGGCTTCTACAGCCGGACAGACCCGGAAGTTGCCAGAAAACAACTGCAGTACATGAAGCGCTACGGCATTGACTTCTTTGCCTACGACTGGTTTTTTGGCAGACATTATTTCCACCACCAAAACTTTGCCCCACAAGCCAGAATCTACTATCCAAAAGGCTGGCCAGCGGACCAGGCACGATCCGGAAGAGTGGCCGTCCCAGGGATGATCGAATGGGGCGACCAACTGGAGATACTTCTGGCGGAAAATGCAAAACTTCCCAAGGGTGAGCAGATGAAGTTTGCCATCAATTGGTGCGATGACAGCGACGAGCGATGGAAACTTTGGCTCAAGATAGGATCTCCAGAAGAGCTTGCCAGGCAGGCAAACTATGAGGGGGAAAAGCCAAGCAAAGAACTTTACCTGAAAGTCCATGAGAAGATCACCCAACTATGGATAGACCTCTACTTCAGCCGGGATGACTATCTGAAAGGCAGCGATGGGCGACCTGTCGTCTATTTCTATTTCCCCCAAGATGCGGAGTCCAGGGCCTCTTACTATGGCCTTCGACTGGGAGATTTATTGGAGCTTTCACAAAAAACCGCCCAAAAAGCAGGTCTTCCCGGAATCAAGTTCATTGCGGTCATGGCTGGCCCCATGCTGGAGCGCGAGCGTATCTACGGCCTGCCGACCGTTTGGAAACCCAAAAACCCGAAGCAGGCCTGGCAAGGCGGAGAATACCAGAAACGTCAGCTACTACAGGAATACGTGCCTCGGCTGAAAGGAATGGGTTTCGAAGGGATGACCTCCTACGTATACCACAACTTCATGGAAAAGGACAACCGCTCCTACGCCGATATGCGCGCGACCTATCGAGGCCATTGGAAGATGTGGAGCGAGAAATTCAAGAATGACCCCAACTTTGAATATCAGGTCCCAGTGGCCATGGGTTGGGATATGAGACCCGCCGGAGGCACGTGGCCGCAGCCAAGCGGGTTTCCTTCCGAACCTTACAAAGATCTGGTCCATAGCGACAAGACCTCATTCAAAGCCAAGCTGAAGGAAGCACAACAAGTGTCCAGGAAATACCGGCCAAACAATGGCAACACCGTAATGATCTGCTGCTGGAATGAGTACCTGGAAGGGAACTACATCGAGCCTACCGTTGGACATGGGTTCAGCTACTTGGAGGCGATCCAGGAGGTTTTTGGTGATCAATGAACCGATATAGGAAGACGCTAACAAGATTCAGTTTCCGGTAATAGCCCGGATTAACTCCGGATGGAGTTGCTCTCCGGTAGCCCTGTCAAAAAGCGCAAAACCGTGATTCCCGGCGTAGCCGTTGTCCCAATAAAAAGGAATAAGGCCCTCAGCTTTCATGCTGGCGGATACGTATTCCAGATAATATTTCCGATAGATTTCGTGGTCGGATTCCCCAGCTCTGGAGATGACACCGTACTCCCCAACCAAAACCGGAATGCCTTTGTCCACAAACTCAGTTTTCATCTTTCCAAACTGGGCATCCGCATGGGCCTCATCTCCCCAGCTTGCTTTTTTTAGAGGATCGACTGCTATTTTTCCCCACTGGCTCACTCCTCCCTCCTCCTTCAATGCAAATTCATAGGGATCATAGTAATGCACCTCGACCATCAGCCTGTCATCGGTGGAGTCCTCAGGCATTTCAAAGAAACTTATCCCGTGATCAATATTTGTATTGAAGGTCTGCACAACCAGATTCCTGTAGGCATTTCGGCCACCCGTGGATCTCACGATGTCGACAAAAGTCTGGTTGAAGGAGTTTTGCACGATATAATACTCCGGCTTCGGTGTACCATAGTCACCAGTCACCATCACTTCGTTAGTACCGGCAAACAGCAACCGGTCTTCGTAATCCCTAAAGTTCAGCGCAATCTGGAGCCACATTTTCTCCAGTCGTTCATTTACCGCGTCTTGTTGAGCATAGGTTGGCTGCATCCAGCCACCGTCCCAATGGATATTGAGAACCGCATACATGCCGTTGCTTATCACATAGTCCACGACTTCCTGCACTCTTTCCATCCAAGCGGGATCGATGGTGTAGTCGTCGGGATTGCTAAACTTGCTCCAAGCCACCGGAATCCTCACGGCTTGGAATCCCGCCGCTTTCACCTGATCGATCAGCGTTTTGGTGACCACCGGGTTTCCCCATGCAGTCTCCCCTCCGATCGCTTCCAGAGAATTTCCCAAATTCCAGCCATTTCCCATTTCTTTAGCCAAACTCAAGCTGGAAATATTCCGCATCCCAGTCTGATCCGCGGGTATGTAATATTCCGGAAATCCTCTTGGCGCAGCTGCCTGTGAAATATTTACCGTCCTCACTATTCCCTTTCCAGTCACCCTTGCTTCCAAACTTCGAGCAGTCTCCAAGGTGTTTGGCTGGACGACTAGCTCCACTTGGCCGTCGCCACTTCCTTTTGTCGGAATTACCTCAATCCAATCCGAGTTCAACACAACGGTCCAAGGAATATTCGATGAAATGTTCAAAACAAAAGTCCCACCGGCTGCATCAGCCACGACTTCAGTCTGCAACAGCTGCAAAACCGGAGGTTCGTTGGGATCACTTTCACCGCAGGAAGTCAGGAGGGCAAAAAATAAAAAAGGGAGAATCAAAGTTCTCGGCAGGCTATTCATCGTCTTGGGGTTTATTTTCCCAAATGTACCCACCCAGTCTTTGGCTGAGGTCCATCAAATGTTAGCAAATGGGGGCCTATTTGTTTCCAGCCATACCTACTTGAGCTTAAAATTCATGAGTGTTTTACTCGTCAATCTCAAAAGCACCCCCTGCATTGGCCGCCTTTTGAATACTCTCTTGAGTTTTTGCATTGGGCTGATGGACTCAGACCAAGCCGATGAGATTTGTTGTTGCTTAAAAAACATAGCGATGGGCGAAGGGGGACTAAACTTGTTTTCCGCTATTTTCGGGACAAATTCCATCGTCTATGTCAGGATTTTTCATCGGCCGGGTCAAAAGTATCAAATACGCAGTTAAAGGTTTTTTCCTGTTGCTCACTACGGAAAATTCCATCATCACCCAAACCGCAATTGCCATGGTTTTTACCGGACTGGGCTTTTATTTCAAAATAGACCGAGTCGACTGGGCGCTTCAGTTTTTGGCGATCGGGCTGGTACTCTCGATCGAAAGCCTCAATACGGCCATCGAAAAGGTCTGTGATTTCGTACATCCCGACTACCATCAGAAAATTGGCTTTATCAAGGACATCGCATCGGGAGCAGTGACCTTTGCTGTTCTGACAGCCTTAGCGATTGCGCTGCTCATCTACGCGCCATATTTTTTGGGCTGAATTTTACAAGCCTGCCTTTTCCCCGATAGCCCTTTAAAAAAGCGAAACCGAACAATTAATTCGTCCGCTTTGGGGGCTGCCGTCTATAAAAAAAGCGGATTTGTATCATCGTTTTGCATCAAACAGGGAAGTTTACCCTGCCTAAAGCGATATATTCGTGGCGGTTTTCATTCGAGAACCATGCGAAAAAAAACTAATTCCGTTTTTTACATGTCTAAAATTCCAAAATCCATTTTGGGCTTGATAGCAGCGACCGCTTTGGTGGGCTGCAGCAAATACAAGCCATCCCAAACTTCCGATCTGGCAGAGCTAACTGCCTATTTCTCCTCGGAGGGCATTGTCTCCGACAGTATCGGAGCAGACAGCACCGAGTTGATCATCACCAATTTTGCAGGGCCGGACTTGGTTCCCAGTCCCTCCTGCCTCGCCGTCGCCCCTTCCGGCGAAGTTTTTGTCGGTGTGGACATGATCGGCTCCCTCGGCAAAACGCCTGGAAAGGGCAGCATCATGAAACTGGTCGATAGCGACCACGACGGCAATCTGGACGCCCATACCGAGTTTACCAAAGTGGACAATCCACGGGGAATCATTGCCTTGGCTGACCAGGTATTTGTACTGCATACCACCTTTGGCACGGATAGCTTGGCCACCGGTATGGACCTGGTGGTCTTTGAGGACAAAAACAAAGACGGCGTCGCCGACGGCCCATCAAAGCCTCTCATCACAGGCATCAGCACCGCCAACCAGCTAAGAAGCCGCGGTACTGACCACTCTACCAACGGCATCCGAATGGGCATCGACGGATGGATCTACATCGCCGTAGGTGACTTTGGCTTTGTGGACGCAGAAGACCGGGAAGACACCAAGCTCACCATGCTTGGGGGCGGAATCGTAAGGGTAAGACCTGACGGCACGGGCATGGAGGTCTATACCCACGGGACCAGAAACATCTATGACGTGGCGATTGACCCATTCATGAACGTTTACACCCGAGGCAACACCAACGACGGGGGTGGCTGGAACATCCGCTTTATCCATCACATCCAAAGTGGAGAATACGGATACCCCAGTCTGTTCAAGCATTTCACTGACGAAATCCTCCCGGCTCTAAAGGATCTCGGCGGGGGATCGGGCACAGGTGCCTATTTCATGGACGACGAGCGTTGGCCAGCTAAATACAACAGAGTTCCCATGATGGCGGACTGGGGCAAAAGCCAACTTTATATCCATCGGGTAAGCATGGATGGCCCCAGCTTTACCCAGCAGGATGAAAATTTCATCAAGCTTTCCCAGATTACCGACGTGGATGTGGACGGATCCGGTAGGATGTACCTCGCTGCCTGGGATGGAGCGGGATTTCGGGGAAGTCCAGAAAAAGGCTACGTGGTTCGCGCTGTACCAGTAGGCTGGAAATATGAGGCCTATCCCGACCTGAAGGCGGCTTCCGTCGCAGAGCTTGCGGACTTGCTCAAAGCCAAAAACTCCGTCACCAGACTGGATGCACAGCAGGAAATGATGACAAGATCCAAAGAAGAGGTGGCAGCGGCAGCGCTTCCCATCGCACAGGACACTTCGTTGCCGCTTGAGGCGCGGGTGGCCGCGATCTTCACCTACGCTCAGGCAGCTTGTGCTTCAGGGGTAGAGGAATTAATCAAACTCAGTGAAGAAGACAAGCTGCGTGAATTTGCGCTACGCGCGTTGACTGATCAAAAGAAATGTCTCACGGGTGTTCCGGTAGATTTGTTTATCGCCGCTGCTCAAGATGCCAATCCAAGAGTTCGGGCTGCTGCCATCGTAGGTTTGGGTAGACTGGGAGACCCAAAAGCAACCGAGGTTTTGTTGGAAGTTGAGGTACCTGCATCTGCTCAAATCCCCGCAAAAGACACGGAAGGACCGCACGCTACACCAAATTCAGAAATAGTACTCCCCCACTTGGCTGTGAAGGCATTGGTGGATCTCAATGCGGTGGATGCCACTGTGGAGGCCATTGATTCAGACAATTATAAATTGGCACTTTGGGCATTGCGCTACATGCATGATGCCAAAGCGGTGGACGGCTTGATCTCAGCCTACACTGAGACGGACAAGGCTGAGAAAAAGGCCGAAATCCTAGCCACACTCGCCCGCCTTTACCAAAAAGAGGCTCCCTATGATGGCAGCTGGTGGTGGGGAACCCGCCCTGATACCCATGGGCCTTACTATAAAACTACCGATTGGGAAGGCTCAGCTAAGGTCAAAAACTTCCTTATGGCTGAGCTAAACTCTGCTGATGAGGGTCAAAAACCATTATTCGCCTCGCTCAATGACAGATTAAGGTTGGGAATCGTCGAAATGGGAACAGAGACTGCGGCTCCTGAAGTAGAAGAAGCTTCAGTTGATTTGGAATCCATCAAAAACAAGAAGGGACAAGTCGGAGCGTCGTCCATCGAAGACGTAATCCTCGCAGTCGGCGGGCTCAAAGGCGACCCCGCTGTAGGCAAGACGCTATTCACCAGCCAAGGATGTATCGCCTGCCATGCGATTGAAGCCGGTCAGGTGATGAAGGGGCCTTTTATGGGTCAAATCGGCTCGATCATGAATCGAGACCAGATCGTGGAAGCTATACTGAAACCCAATGCCTCAATATCCCAAGGCTTTGCTTCCGTGCAGATCACGACCAATGACGGCAAGTTCTTCATGGGCTTTGTCACCGCAGAATCTGCCGCAGAGCTGACCATACGGGATATCACCGGTACGGCGACCAAGCTGGAAAAAAAGAACATCAAGGAAAGAAAAGAGCTTGAAAACTCCATGATGCCTGCCGGATTGGCCAATTCACTGTCCTACGAAGAATTGGCTTCGCTGGTGACTTTCCTCTCCCAGCAGAAGTAATTATTACCGATCAATTGCTCCGAATCCGGAAGAACCGAACTCTTCCGGCTTCTTTATATCATCAAGAGAGGCTAGTTTGACGTTTCAAAATCTCTGATCGCTTTGGAAACATCGACGACCCTGGTATGTTCCCGAAGCCCAAGCATCAATTCCAATTCATGAAAACCCTCGCTATCCTGGCGGTACTTTCATTTTCCTTTTTGTTCTATTCCTGCGGAGCAAAGGATCCCCAATTAAAAATCACCAAAGAACAATCGAAGAAGGCTTTTTACATCGTCCCCGGAGAAGACGATCCCATCGACTCGGCCTTGGTCAAAAGAGGAGAAGTGCTTATCGCCTATTCTGACTGCTACCAATGCCACAAAGAAGAAAGCAGGGCAAAAGGTCCGTCTTTTTCCGACATAGCTCGTCGCTACCCCATACAGGAGGCTTACATAGACATGCTCGCGCGAAAAGTCATTAGCGGCGGTTCCGGCGTTTGGGGATATCCGGTGATGAGTGGCCACCCGAAGCTACCTGCTAATGAAGCCAAAGCGATGGTTGCCTATATTCTTTCATTGGAAAAAAAGTAAGCGGCTGGCGTTGTTACAGGAAAGTGAAGCGAGTAGAAATTTTCGGCATATCTTGCTTAGTTGAATAAAAATAATATGTATATCCCCTTTTATGCCAGTAGTGGACTTTATCTATCCAAAAGATCGCTGAACCCTAAACTT
>CAZTJM010000011.1:0-59089 GCA_964613865.1 uncultured Limnohabitans sp.
TATCGCGCCACATTTGGGATGTGGAGGTCGTAGGTTCGAATCCTGCCACCCCGACGTAGTCTAAGGAGGTTGCTTCAAAGAAGCGACCTCCTTTTCATTTTCAGGCAGCTCTATTCTTATCTTACGAGGGCGATGCCACTGAATCCCGTTCCGATTGCCACCGGGAAGGCCGTGGGTAGAAGCCTGCCACCCCGACTTTAAGCAAGACAGGTTGAAAATTTCCGATCTGTCTTTTTTTATACCCGGCGGGTTTATCCATCAGGGTTAAGTGAGGCTACCGTCCAAACTCCTTAGGCGTAGACCGCTACTTCATCTTGCAAACTCAGTACTTTTTTAGGGCAATTGGATAAAAATTTCCCCAGGTAGAGAAATCAAGGATGGCTATTCCCCTAAAAATTTTCAAATTCAGGCCGTCTTTAAAACAAGAATAGAAGAAGTGAAAATTACCTATTTCCTTTTGTCCGGGCTTTTGATTAGTGCATTTGCCTGCCAACCGAAAACAGCAGAAGAACAGTCTGCCAGCGACACAAAACCCAATATCGTTCTCATCTTCATGGATGATCTAGGCTATGGCGACCTCGGCAGCTACGGCGCTACAGCTTGGCAGACCCCTAACTTGGACCAGCTGGCCAACGACGGCACAAAATTCACCCAGTTCTATGTCCCCCACGCCGTCTGCTCTGCTTCCCGGGCCGCACTACTCACCGGCACCTACGCCAACAGGCTCGAGATCTTCGGCGCGCTGGACCACTCGGCTAAGCACGGCCTCAACCCGGACGAAACTACTATTGCAGAAATGCTAAAAGGCCAAGGCTACAGCACCGGAATCGTCGGCAAGTGGCACTTGGGGCATCAGCCTGAGTTTTTGCCGACCAAACAGGGCTTCGATTCCTACTTTGGACTGCCCTACTCCAACGACATGTGGCCTCATCATCCGGAAACCAAGGATTACTATCCCCCACTCGCGCTTTACGAAGGTGACTCAGCCATTCAGATTTTGGATGAGCAAAGCCAGCTGACCACTTGGTACACAGAGAAGGCGGTTGATTTCATAGAGAAAAACCAAAAGCAGCCTTTCTTCCTCTATCTAGCCCACTCCATGCCACATGTGCCCTTGTTTGTATCAGACAAGTTCAAAGGCAAGTCCGAACAAGGCATGTACGGCGACGTGATGATGGAGATCGACTGGTCTGTGGGACAGGTAAGGGCAAAACTCCGAGAGCTTGGGCTGGAAGAAAACACACTGATCATCTTCACTTCCGACAATGGACCATGGCTTTCCTACGGCGGACATGCAGGAACCACCGGTGGGCTGCGGGCAGGAAAGGGAACTTCTTTGGAAGGAGGAATCCGGGTACCGGCCATTTTTGCCTGGCCTGGAAAAATACCCGCCGGAAAGGTACAGGATGAAGCAGCAATGACCATCGATATTTTCCCGACCCTTGCCTCTTTGGTTGAATCCCCACTTCCCGAATTGAAAATCGATGGGAGAAATATCTGGCCACTGATCCAAGGAGAAGAATTGGAGGACAAGCCATATTATGCCTACTACAACCAAAACGAGCTGCAAGCGGTAATCTTTGGCAAATGGAAAGTGGTCTATCCACACCGGTATAGGATTATACCAGAGGGCACCGTCTTGAGAAATGACGGATTTCCGGTAGACTACCTCTACCTAGATTTTGAAAACACGGAGCTTTATGATTTGGAAAGCGATCCTTCCGAATCCATAGACGTGAAGGACAAATATCCGGAGATACTCGCCCGGCTTGACTCCATGGCCAATATTGCCCGGGCTGACATGGGTGACAAACTCACCCAGTCTGAAGGTCCCGGATTGAGAAAGCACGGAGTCATAGATTAGAAAAAGAAATCAATCCGTGGAGGCAGATTAGGCGAGTCTGCCTCCACTTTTTTTGTAAAACCCTGATTGGCAAAATCACCTGTCAGCCGGTAGGAAATGAGATCATTTTTTGACCCACCCATCAAGTTTTTAAAGTTTTTTGTGGTACTTACCCCCAAATTCACCACTTGAATTTGAATTTCTACTTATCCCCAAACAAATAAACAGAGCTAGATGAAGGAAATTATAGATGCTATAAACGGAATAATATGGAGTAATGCGTTGATTTTTTTGTGCTTGGCAGCCGGAGTGTATTTTTCTTTCGCACTCAAATTCATCCAGCTAACCTATGTCCGCGAGATGATCGGGCTGCTCTTTAAGGGGCAGTCCTCCGAAAAGGGAGTTTCCTCATTTCAGGCTTTTGCGATTGCCATTTCTGGTCGGGTGGGCACCGGGAACATCGCGGGTGTGGCCACTGCCATCGCCATGGGTGGGCCTGGCGCTATATTTTGGATGTGGGTTATCGCCTTTTTGGGCGCTTCCTCCGCTTTTATTGAGTCCACGCTGGGCCAGATCTACAAGGAAGTAAGTGGAGGACTGTATAGAGGCGGTCCGGCTTACTATATAGAAAAGGGACTTGGAATAAAATGGTACGCCTGGTTATTTGCTTTTGCCACGATCCTCAGTACAGTTTTGTTTCTCCCGGGAGTGCAAAGCAACAGTATCGCGCTTAGCGCCCAAAACGCCTTTGATATTCCCGTTCACTATACCGGTTTTGGGGTCACTCTGTTTCTTGGCATGATCATCATCGGAGGAGTCAAGCGGATCAGCAAGGTTGCCGAGGTAGTGGTGCCCTTTATGGCTTTGGCCTACATCCTGATGGCAGTGATCATCATCGTTCTCAACATTGCCGAGGTACCGGCGATCTTTGCTTTGATATTTAAATCAGCATTCAACATTGAGGCAGCATTCAGTGGCGTATTCGGCATGGCAATCGCCTGGGGCGTGAAGCGGGGAATCTATTCCAACGAAGCGGGCCAGGGCACTGCTCCCCATGCGGCCGCGGCGGCAGAGGTCACACATCCGGCAGCACAGGGTTTGGTTCAGGCTTTTTCCGTGTACGTGGATACTCTTTTTGTCTGCACGGCTACGGCATTGATGATCCTCTTCACGGGTCAATATAACGTAGTCCATCCTGAAGGAGGCTTCATTGTGGAGAATCTTCCCGGTGTTCCCTTCGGACCTGAATTTACACAGTTTGCAATCGGGACCCATTTCCCTGCAATCGGAAAGGGCTTCGTCGCGATAGCTCTCTTGTTTTTTGCCTTCACCACCATCATGGCCTACTACTTCATCGCAGAGACGAATCTTAGCTATCTAACGAGGAACAAGTCTGCAAAATGGGCTGTTCGCGTGCTGCAGCTTGCCATCCTTTGCGCTACTTTCTATGGCTCGATCAAAACAGCCGAAGTCGCCTGGACACTTGGCGATATAGGAGTCGGAATGATGGCCTGGCTAAACATTATCGCAATTTTGCTACTCAGAAAACCCGCTTTCCGCGCTTGGGAAGACTATAAAAAGCAAAAGGCCGAAGGCAAAATACCGGTTTTTGTGGCGAAGGATGCAGGAATAGAAAACACCGACCTTTGGAAGTAATTGGTGGTCAATAGGATTGCTTTTTCACATAAGGAAAGTTCTATTTTATTGGCCCGAGGCGTTGTTTGAATTGTTGGGATTTGCGTTATTTGCACACCAATTCAACGATGCGGATGTGGCGAAATTGGTAGACGCACTGTCTTCAGGTGGCAGCGCCCTCTGGGTGTGATGGTTCGAATCCATTCATCCGCACTATTGTACAAAAGCAGATCTTTAAGGTCTGCTTTTCTTTTTTGCTCGCCCCGGCAAATTCAATTTGAGCCTTTTTGGCTCGGTCGAAGTGCAAGTATCGAAAACCTTCTATTAAAGATTGTTTTACCGAGCATTCAACTTGCAGGCTTGGGCCATCTGGGTTATTTTAGAGTGCAGCCTCGGTGCACTATGCCTCTTCAGCTCAGTTGAGGGGCGAGGGCAGAGAAACGTTCCACTTCGGAAGGTTTTACCGAGCAGCCAGTTTGCGGCGTGGCACCAACTGAGCTGTCATGAAACTTAAGTCACTATTTCCGCCTCTTTAGCTCAGTTGGTAGAGCAACGCTTTCGTAAAGCGTGGGTCGCAGGTTCAAGTCCTGTAAGAGGCTCTCATCTCCCTAATTTGGCTTTCCCTTTTTGAAAAATTTCCTGAGTGCGAGCTTCCAAAAGTTTTCGGACTCCTCGCTGATCGGCACGTCATCACCCAACAGGTAAGCAAAAGGCTTGAGTCCGTGGCTTCTCTCAAGCGTAATTTTCAGCACTCCAGTGAGCGGGATGAAGAGTATCATCCCGGATATCCCCCATAGCCATCCCCCGAGCAAGATTGCCAAGATGACCGCAAGGGCATTCACTTTGACTTTCGAACCGACCACCAGAGGGGTGATGATGTTGTTTTCCAAAAGCTGAATACCCCAAAGCACGGCGAAAGTCAGCAATGGATAAAGCAGCGAGTCCGTGGTAAGAAACACATAGAGGATGGCGAAAAACGAAGAAACGAAGACCCCGACATAGGGGATCAGGTTCATCAGTGCGACAAAAGCTGCAAAAAGCAGGAAATACTTGACCCCAAGGAGATAGAAGAAGATTCCCGCCAGGACCGCTACGATTCCCGTGACGCGGATCATTCCAGCCAAATAGGATTGGATGATCCGTCCAGAATCCTTGGCCCAGTTGATCACGAGCTCTTGATTTCTAGAGGAAAAGCGTATCAAAAACTCAATAAAAAAATCCTTGTAGTACATCAGCAAAAAGGCGTAGAGGGGAATTATCCCTGCCAAGGTGAGCGATTTCCCGGTCGCGAAGAGCGTCTCCGTCAGCTTGCCTCCCCAAAGGAAAGAGCCCACATCTGAGTCCCAATTGGGATTGATCAGATCTCTTCCAAAGACCGCACTCAGTTCATCCAAGTACCGGCTAAACTTGCTTTCCAGATTTCCCCCAATTTCCGGCGCGTCCTTGATCAGCCCAACCATTTGGTTCAAAAGGACATAGGCCATACCAAGCGCAAATAAACCGACCAACAGGATGCTGAAAGAGATCGCCAAAGCCCTGGGAACTCTTCTTTTCTCAAGCCAGGAGGAGATAGGGTACAGTGCAAAAGCAAAAAAAATCCCCCAGACCAAGGGAACCAGAATAAAATCGCCCTCCTTGAGGACAAGCGCTCCCAATACAAGGATGAGGAGAAAATTGGCTATGCGCTGCAATTGATTCATAACTGTGGGACAAACTCAAGATCGGCAAGAATATACAAAATAAGATATTTGGCATAGGCGTGGAAGCCCGGAAAACAGCGCTTGAGTCTTCGATAAGATTGTCTATTTTCCAGATCGAAACCCAATGAAGACCAACCTATGAACCGTATTATCATCCTTATTGTCTTTTTCCCGCTTTGGGGCTTTGGCCAGGCAAAGACCGACACCATCGAAGTTTACAGTGAGGCAATGAACAAAACCCTCAAGGCGGCCGTTACGACCCCGTCCTCGTACCAAGCTGGAACTCAAAAATACCCCGTCCTGTACCTCCTGCATGGGGGTAGTGGAGCCTTCAGCGATTGGCACAAAAAAACCACCGAGCCCGGTCTCGTCGAAAAAATGGCCGAGGAATATAAGCTCATCATTGTGACCCCCGGTGTTGGTCCCTCCAGCTACTACTACGACAGCCCCCTACTCGACTCTGTGCAATACGAGACTTATCTGACCGCCGAGTTGATCCCCAACATTGACAAAAACTACCGGACTTTCGCACGCCGGGAATCCCGCGCGATCACCGGGCTTTCCATGGGTGGACATGGAGCTATCACGCTTTCGGCAAAACACCCTGAACTCTTTGTGGCTGCCGGCAGCATGAGCGGCGTCATGAACATAGATACCCGTATGTGGAAAGTACCGGATGACTTCCGCAACCTTCGTAAGGAAAGCCAAAAAGCCATGCTGGGTGCGGATCTAAACTACGACGCGCCGACCTTCAACCCCTACACCGCCGTTGGTTTGGTGGATAGGATAAAAGCCAATGGAATCGCCCTGATCATAGACTGCGGTCTGGACGACTTCCTCATCGAGACCAACCGGCAGATGCACCAGCTCCTGCTCGAAAGCGGAACTCCCCACGAATACATCGAACGCCCAGGGGCCCATACTTGGCCCTACTGGACAGCAGCGCTTCCGGTACATCTGCTTTTCATCGATAAGTATCTGAGACGGGACTGATTGACCGGCAGCGTCTCCCGCTAAACCTAAAATAGCTTCTATTATTCAGCTAATTTTTGCTTTTTGCGAAAGCAACGTAACCCTCCTATGTCCAAATTTGATTCGATAAGGCCTTTTTACGATTCCGAAGCAAACGCTGCGATCAGAAAGATCATCGACGATCCTATGCTGGAGGCCATGATGAATTTTGCCTTTCCCAATGACCCCCCCTCCCATTGGAAAGACCTGATGCACCACACCCATTCCTTAAGGGACTTTCAGATCAATTTCATCTATCCTGCACTGATGAAGGTCTTGGAAAGAAGTTCCGAGGGACTAAGCACTGGGGGATTTGAAGGTTTGGAGCCGAATACGGCCTACCTTTTCATCTCCAACCATCGCGACATCATACTGGACACTTCGCTGCTGAATTCCTGCCTCTACGAGAAAGGACTGGTCATGACTACCTCGGCGATTGGCGACAACCTGATCAAGAAGCCTTTCCTCCATACCCTCTCCCGGCTTAACCGAAACTTTGCTATCCGGAGAGGCCTATCCGGAAGGGCACTTTTTGAAAGCTCCCTGCTCGTGTCCGAGTTCATCAGCAAGTCCCTGCTGAGGGAAAACCGATCGGTATGGACCGCCCAGCGCGAGGGCAGAACCAAAGATGGAAACGACATCACCCACAAGGGGGTGCTCAAGATGCTCACGCTTGCCGAAGCCGGAGAAAATCCTTTTGGCTTTTTTGAAAAAATCAAGGTCGTGCCGATCTCCATCTCCTATGAATACGACCCGACGGACATCCTGAAAATGCCAGAGCTATTGGCCAAGTCAAGAGACGAAAAGTACATCAAAAGCGAAAACGAGGACTTTGTGAATCTGCTAAGGGGCATAATGGGCACGAAAAAAAGAATCCATATCCAAGTCAACGGGATTCTCGACGAGGAGATCAGGGAAATATCCAACGCAGACCTCACCCAAAGCGAAAAACTGTCACAACTGGCAGCAGTCATAGACCAAAAAATATGGGGTGGCTATAGGCTATGGCCTAGCAACTACATCGCCCATGATCTTCTGACCGGAACGAAAGCGTACGAAGCGTTCTATACACCTGGAGAGAAAGAGTCTTTTGAAAAAAGACTCCATGGAAAAATCGACATGTCGAATCCATTCTTGGTGAAAAGCTTCCTCTCGATGTACGCTTATCCCGTGGACAACAGCATCAAGGCCGCAGCTGCGCAGCCGCTTTCGCAATAAGACCTAAGAAACGGGAAGAGTCAACTCAAACTGGGTGCCGGTTCCCGGCTCGGAGCTAACCGAGATTTGTCCTCCAAGATTCGTCACCAGGCGCAGGACTAAGTTGAGCCCAAACCCATAGCCTTTTTCTCCGGAAGTTCCTGAGGAAGAAGCCGTGTTGCCATTGACAATTTGGTCGATTTTTTCCTTGGACATTCCCACTCCGCTATCCTTCACCTTGAAGAGCAGCTGGCGGAAGCGATCCTTCACCTCCATCTCCAAGTTCACCACTACCTCACCTCCCGCGGGGGTGAATTTGATGGAATTGCTGATGAGATTGCCCAGAATCTGGAGGATATTGTTTTTTGAAAATGGAAGAGAAGCATGCTCTGTCGCGTGATTGACCCTGAATCTCACATTTTTGGTCATGGCCTGGGGGCCAAAAAGGTCGATTACCTTTTCCCTGAGCGTCGCGAGTGTAAATTCATGCTCCTTGGGTTTGCCCACGACACTGGATCTGGAAAGGATCTCGTCCGTCAGTTCGAGTACGGTCTTGCCGCTTTTTTGGATAAGGGAAATATAGTTAAGGACTTCCTCCAGCGTATTTCTTTCCCCCTGTAGTTCGATGATCTCGGTCAGACCCACTATGCCTCCCAGCGGACCTCGGATATCATGCGCAACGTTGTTTTTGACTGTATTGGACTCTTGAAGTCTTTTTTTGAGCGTACTGATAGCGTGCAGGGTTTTGATCCTTGTGACAATCTCCTCTGCCACTATTTCCAGCATTTCTTTTTTTTCGTCGCTGAGGCTTCTGTATTCGTCGTCCATTACACAGAGCGAGCCAATCGCAAGGCCTTCATCGATCTTGAGGGAGACGCCAAAGTAGTATTTGAGGAAAGGATCTCCGGTCACATAGTCCCGATCCTTAAACCGCTCGTCTGCTGCCAGGTCAGGCACTTCCAGTCCCTTGGAGTTTTCTTCGAGGATCGTGTACTGACACACGGACTCCTCTCGTGGAGTCTGGCTGACTTCCATGCCGAAAGAGGATACGCTCCACTGGGTAAATGTATCGATCAAGTTGATGAATGAGATGGAGGTCCCGGCTATCTTCGCAGCAAGCTTTGTCAAATCGCCAAGGGATTGGTTTAAATCGGAGTAGTCCAACTCCAATTCGTTCAAGGCCAGCAACCGTTCAAATTCGTTATTTGGAACCGGCGAAATCAAATCAACAATCTGATTGTCAATGCTTTTTTCTCCAGACATTTGGGTATTTGGGTGGTGATCGCCGCCAAAGTAGAAAGCTTTTCATAATCCTCCCAATGCCAGGGTTTAATTTAAATAACCTCCTGAAATATGTATATTAACTGCCCTCGTCGGCATTCTTAACCCAACTACTCCATGAATTCGGTCTTTTTGTTCCAGTTTTTGCTCGGCTTTTTTTTTCCAACGGACAAGCTGCCCGTCGGCCAAATACTCACCCCATACGGTGAAATCCTGATCGAGCTGGACTCCCGCACCCCAAACCACCGCGAGAGCTTCATAGAGCTGGCTGAAGCCGGATATTGGGATTCGCTTACTTTCAATCGGGTGATCCCCAATTTTGTCGCGCAGGGCGGTTGCCCAGACACTCCTGCTGGATTCAAGGATCCAGCATACCTTTTAGAGCCTGAGTTTCACCCGGAGCTCAAGCATGTGTACGGAGCAGTAGGAGCCGGACGGGATGACAATCCTGAAAAGCTTTCAGCCAGGTGCCAATTCTACATCGTCCAAAACCCACAAGGGATCCCTCGACTGGATGGAGACTATACGGTCTTTGGTCAAGTGGTCAAAGGAATGGAAATAGTCGACAGGATAGTAGCCGTAGATCGGGACGAGCAGGACGAGCCGGAGGTACCGATTACTTTTAAAATACGAATAGTCTACCTCAGTGCGCAGGAAATATCGGCACTGAAAAACGCCAACGAAAACTAGTTTTTTTCAACCTTACTAGGATGAATCGATTCTTGAAATCAAAGTGGTTCAAATTCGGACTTGCGCCGGCCGCCTTTCTACTTTTTGTATTAATCATCTTTCCTTTTTTCTTTCAGGAGAAGCTAAAAGCCGAGCTCGAAAAAGCCCTGAAGGGGCAAGTGTCGAGCGAGCTGCGGTTTGACAATGTACACCTGACGTTTTTCCGGCATTTCCCTTCGCTCACGCTCTCCGTGGACAATCTATTCTTGGGCGGATCCTTGCCCTTTGCGGGAGACACACTGCTTCATGCCAACGAATTGGGCTTTGGGGTGGGCATCTCCTCGCTTTTTTCAGACCGCGTGAAAATCAATGAAATCTATCTGGAACAAGCGACAATTAAGATCCTGCGGGACATCAGGGGCAATTCCAATTTCGATGTCTTCCCACCTAGCCAGCCGGACAGTATTCCAGGCGATTCCAGCGCCTTTGAGTTTGAGATTGAAAACTTTTCCCTGAAAGGCAGCCGCTTGCTGTATTATGATACCTCCCTGGATTTGGTCTGCGAAGCCAATAGCTTGGACTACAGCGGAAGCGGCAATCTCGTAGACGGACAGCTCAACCTCCAAAGCAATGTCCTCATCGGAGAATTCCAGTTGGTATACGATGAGCTTCCGATCTTCAATCGCAACAGGCTTTCAGCTGATCTCGTCACCCGGATCAACACCGAGACTACCGCACTCACATTTGAAAGGAATGCTTTAAAAATCAATGATCTCCCCCTCAATTTTGTCGGCGCCTTCGAGTTTATCCCCGGAGGATACGACATGAATTTTATCCTGGAGTCATTTGATGCTGATCTAAAAGACATGTTGTCGCTGGTTCCACCCGAGTTCATGCCGGGTTTTGAGGAGACCAAGTTTGGGGGAAAAGGCGACATTGTGGGCTCATTTCAGGGATTTTATCTTCCCGAGAAAAACCAGTTCCCCGGTCTTGTCCTCAACCTAAGTCTTCATGATGGGATGATTGCACGCACTGCGACAAGTCCGGGTGTCGAGCGACTGACCGCCAGGATCAACCTTCAGATACCTGAGCTCGACCCCAACCAGTTGATATTCGATATGGACAGCCTTGGATTTGATCTCGGGGATGGCTTTCTCACGGGTGAACTCCATTTGCAGGGCCTGAATCCCATGAGACTCGATTCGGATCTGCAAGCCAAGCTGGACTTGGCCCAACTTCACGCCGCACTAGGCACGGAGGGTTTGGACTATCGCGGCCAGCTGGACCTACTTTTTCACGCTCAGGGAAACTATCGCTATGAGGTCGATCCTACTAGCCTCCGGGATCCGAAACCTATCATTCGGACTATCCCTGCCTTCGATTTTTCGGCAAAACTTGAAGAGGGCTACCTGCATTGGATGGAGCTGCCCGAGCCCATCAAAGACCTGACTATCGAAGTGGCCGCCAACTCGCCGGATAGCTTGCCAAACCATGTAAATCTAGAAGTATCAAAGCTTCATTTTCAAGTATTGGATCAAATTACGGATGGCTTTTTCAAGTACTTTGGAAGAGAAAATCAGCGCATCGACGCCAATCTCAGCAGCAGCTTTGACCTAAAGGATATCCCCAAATTCTATCCTTTAGACTCTGGATTCGAACTTGCTGGTCAGCTTAGACTTGAGCTCTTGGCCGAAGGACACTATCTCCCTGCCGAAAAAATCTCTCCTGTCGTCAATACTGCCCTTAGGCTTGAGGACGGATACATCCAAAGCCCCTATTTTCCTGAGCCGATCCAGGATATCACTTGCAGCCTTGCCGTGACCAATCCCACCAACTCTTTCGCAGACCTTGAATTTGACATCCAAGCCCTCTCATTCACCTTTGCGGAGAGTCCTTTTGTGCTCAGGGCGAATATCAAAAACCTCGACGACATCCAATACGACATCGAAACTCAAGGCCGACTGGACTTGGGAAAGCTTTCCCAAGTCTTCGGAGCAGAAGGAGCAGAGATTGACGGCTATCTTATCGCGGACTTGAGCCTAAAGGGAAAACAGAGCGACGCAGCAGCGGGCAGGATCAGCCAACTGGACAACCGGGGCAGTTTGGAAATCGAAAAAATCCAAATCAGAACGGACCTGCTTCCCAAGCCGATAAGGCTGGAAAAAGGCAGCTTGAATTTCACTCAGGACAAGATCGAGTTTCAGGACTTCCTGTTCGGTTATTCTGAAAACGAATTCGTCGCCTCTGGCCAGTTTACCAACTATCTGGGATATCTGGCGGACGACAAAGAAACCCTCCGAGGCAGGATGGCTCTCAAAACCTCCTATGTCGACTTGGACGACTTTATGTTTTTTGGCGAAGCTGAACCCCTCAAAAACGATACCCTTGGGGTGGTGACGGGAGTGATCGTACCTCCTTCCAACCTGGATCTAAAAGTATCCGCCAGCGCGGATTCCGTGCGCTTTGGTGACTATCAGGTCAGCGAATTCACTGGCGAGCTGAGCACTTCGCCGCGGGAGATACTACTGAACGAAACGAGCTTTAGCATCGTGGGTGCTCGGGTAGCGATGCAAGGTGCCTATCGAGCCACCTCCCCTTTCTCCGCCGACTTTGAGTACGAGATCGATGCGAGAGACTTTGACATCCAGCGAGCCTACCAGGAGGTGCCGATCTTCAGGGAGATGGTGTCCTTTGCGGAATATGCCGAAGGCAAGGCGTCTTTGGAATACCAGCTCGGAGGAAGACTAGATGCCGACATGTATCCCATCCTGCCGTCGATCAAAGGCGAAGGGAGCCTTGGACTGAAAGACATCAAGCTGAAAGGATTCAAACTTATGAATACGGTAGCGGAAAAAACCGAAACCGAGGAGCTCAACGATCCGACATTGAATGACATAGAGATCAAAACCACTATCGCCAACAACCTGATTACCATCCCCCGAACTAAAATGAGAATCGCGGGATTCAGGCCAAGACTAGAAGGCCAGGTGAGCCTGGATGGCGACCTAAACATCGGCATGAGGCTGGGCCTCCCACCTTTGGGAGTCTTTGGAATCCCCGTCAAAATCACCGGAAATGCGGAAAACTATGAGATAAAAGTGGGCAAATCCACCAAGGAGGATAATTTAGACGCAGAATTTGATGAGCAGGCGCCTAGCCCACAACCTAACCCAAATGTCCAAAATGAATAAACCTATCCGAATCCTTGTCGTAGGCTGCGGCAACATGGGAGCTTCCCATGCAACAGCCTATCACCACATGTCCGAATTTGACATCTGCGGCCTCGTAGCCCGGGGTGACAGCAAGGCCCGAATCAACGAAGCGCTGAATTCCTCCTACGCCCTTTTTGACGATTTCCATGAGGCGCTAAACAAGACCAAACCCGATGCGGTCTGCATCTCCACCTATCCGGATACACACGAGGAGTTTGCACTGAAGGCCCTGGATGCAGGGTGCCACATTTTTATTGAAAAACCCTTGGCAGACACGGTTCTTGGTTGCGAGAAAATCATCGAAAAGGCCAAAGAGACCGGTAAAAAAGTCGTCGTGGGATACATTCTCAGACACCATCCCTCCTGGATCAGGTTTATCGCCGAAGCACAAAAAATGGGCAAGCCCCTTGTAATGCGGATGAACCTAAACCAACAAAGCCAAGGATACATGTGGGATGTCCACCGAAACCTGATGAAATCACTCAGTCCTATCGTAGACTGCGGCGTGCACTATATCGATGTGATGTGCCAAATGACCCGCTCAAAACCTCTTTCCGTCACGGCAATTGGAGCCAGATTGACCGATGACATAGCCAAGGACAACTACAACTATGGGCAGCTTCAGATCCGTTTTGAAGACGGGTCCGTGGGCTGGTATGAAGCTGGATGGGGCCCTATGGTCAGCGAAACGGCATTCTTCGTAAAGGATGTCTTCGGCCCGAAAGGTTCCGTCTCCATCGTGGCCAAAGATGCCGGCGCTGCGGGAAAATCAGATAATGTCGACAGCCATACCAAGACTGAATCCATCCGTGTACACCATGCAGACATCGACGCCAAAAATCATTTCACGAAAAAAGATGAATGGATAGACATGACCGAAGAGCCCGATCATCAGGAGCTTTGCAACCGCGAGCAGCGCTACTTTCTGCAGGCCATCGCCGACGACGTCGACCTTAGCGATCATCTCGATGACGCGCTCAATAGCTTGAAGATTGCCTTTGCCTGCGATGAATCCGTAAAGACCGGGGAGGCCGTCAAGCTTTAGATTTACAGAATCCGACATTTCATAGGCGGAGAGACCGAACCCCACTATCTTTTCGCTTTTAATTACAAATCAATGGGAATTGGCCACAAACCCAAAGAATATTCTGCTGCTGACTCCCCTTCGCCGAACCGCCTAAATACCGACTCTGACCTACTTCGACGGATCGAGTCCCTCGGCAACATCGGACACTGGGAGCTGGATTTGGCAACGGGCCAATCCACTTGGTCTGAACAGATGTATCGAATACTGGGTCTGGACCCCAATGGAGCGACTCCACCCATCGACCTCGCAATGGAGTTGATCCACCCAGATGACAGGAAGCAAGTGGATGCTGCCGTGCAAAAAGCCTTGGAATCCGGGGATTCACTGAAGATCGAAAACAGGGTTTTGCTTCCGGACGGAGTGATCCGCCATTTGATCTCCGAAGGCGTGGTAGATCGGGATCCCGCCGGCTTGCCAATCCGGTTGTTTGGCATATCGAGGGACATTTCTGAGGAAAAGCAGAAGGAGGAAAATCTTCAAAAATCCAACCTCTACCTCCAAAACATCTTCAATACGACCCAAGATCTGATATTCTTGGCCGATGAAAACGGCGCCTTCCTGAAAGTTTCAAAGTCCTGTGAAAAAATACTGGGATATAGCCAGCCGGAATTAAAGGGCAAGTCTTTCCGGGACTTGGTGCATCCGGATGATTTTGAAGCCACGGTGGAAAGCAGAAAAAAGATCATGAGTGGAGACTCCTCTTCTGATTTTCAAAATCGCTATTTTAGAAAAGACGGCTCAGTCGTCTATCTAAACTGGTCCGCTACGCTGGACGAGACCTCCAAGACCGTCTTTGCAGTGGCCAGAGACATTTCCCAGCTTGTACGCACAGAAGCAGCACTCAAAGCTGACCGACAGAAGCTCTCCATTGTCCTCGACGCGTCCCCGGAAACGATTTGGGCGCTTGACCGGGACTGTAAACTGATCACAGCCAACACGAAGTTTCTCGATACCATGAAGAAGCTTGCTGACTGGGATGTAAAGTCCGGCGACAACTTGGTGTATGGCACTCCCCTGCCCCAAGACTTTGTCCTCCAATGGAAAGCTCACTACGACAGGGCGTTGGCAGGCGAAAAGTTCTCTGTGATCAGAAAATCCACCTTGATCAACAAGGGAGGATATCTGGAAATCAACTTCAAACCCATCCATGAGGACGGAAGGCTAGTCGCCATAGGCTGCTATTCTCTCGATGTGACGGAGCGTAGGGAGAAAGAGTTGCAAATGCAGGAGTTGGTTGAGCGAATCAACCAAGCACAAAAAATCGGCAAGCTTGGCTACTGGGAAGTAGATATAGACACTAAGGCGCTCTTCTGGTCGGAGGAGGTATATGCAATCTGGGAAGTGAACCCAACAGACTTCCAACCGAGCTATGGACACCTGTTTGATTCGATCCACCCCGACGACCGCGACGACTTCCTGATCCGGCACAGGAATTCTTGGGCAGAAGTCTCATCGATGGACACCGTCCACCGTATCGTCCTGTCCTCCGGCGAGATAAAGTTTGTTCACGAAAAGGGCGGAATGGAAACCGATCCTGTCACAGGTATCAAACGCTACAGGGGAACTGTCCAGGATGTCACTAAGGAAAAACTAATAGAGAAAGAACTGAGGGACCGAAACGACTTTATCGAATCGACATTGAGGAATTTGCCGCTTGGAATCGCTGTGACCCAACTCAGTACTGGCAAGTCAACCTACATCAATCCCGCATTTTCCAAGATCTTCGGATGGGATCCTAAAGTATTTACGGACATGGAGACATTTTTCAGCAAGATCTTTGGCAATCCGCAAATCAGCAAGAGGATTACCGGGAGATTTCTGAATGGAATCAAGAGCGGGAACCCGGAAAAAATGAGCTGGAAAAACATTTCCTTCGTCACTCAAAACGGAGAGGAAAGAATCATTTCCGCAAAAAACATCCCCCATCCCGATCAGGATTTGATGATTTTCACCGTGACAGACGAGACAGATCGATACTGGGCCGAGCACTCTCTTCGCACGAGCAACGATCGATTCCATCTAGCCACGCAGGCAGTTTCAGATGCCATTTGGGATTGGGACATTAAGAAAAAATCCATTTTTTGGGGAAAGGGATACCAGCGTCTTTTTGGCTACCCCGAAGGCATGGAGCAGGTCAATGAAGGGCTTTGGCTTACTAAAATACATCCTGATGATCTACCGGAAATCTGGAAGTCAATTCAGGAAACGAGAAGCAACAGAGATCTACACCGCTGGACCGGTGAATATCGCTTTATGAGGTTTGATGGCAGCTACGCCTTTGTACAGGAAAATACGGTTATCCTAAGGGACTCAGAAGGGAAACCTTCGCGCATGGTTGGGGCTATACGGGACATCTCCCATCACAAGATGTATGAGGAATCACTGAAAAAACTCAACGCGGAACTTGCCGAATCCAACCGCGGGCTCGAGATCTCAAACAAAGAGCTGGAGCAGTTTGCCTATGTTGCCTCCCACGACTTGCAGGAACCGCTTCGTATGATCACCAGCTTCCTAGGACTGATCAAGCTCAAATACAGCCACGTCTTGGATGAAAAAGGCCTGCAGTACATCCACTATTCCGTCGATGGGGCCAAACGAATGCGGGACATCATTCTTGATCTGCTGGAATTTTCGAGAATAGGAACCCAGCCAGAATCCAAACAAGTCGCCAACACCGCCGACCTGGTCCAGGAAGTACTCCTGCTGAGCAAAAAGTTGATTCGGGACAAAAATGCGCTTATCCACATCGGCCCGCTGCCGAACATCAATTGTCACAGCAGTACCATCGTGCAGCTCTTCCAAAACCTCATCAACAACGGCCTAAAATATCAGACTGGAGAAAGTAGGCCGGAAATATGGATTGAAGGCAAAGAGTCGGAAACCGAGTGGGAGTTTTCGGTTCGGGACAATGGGATCGGAATCGAGTCTGAATTTATCGAGAAGATCTTCGTTATTTTTCAGCGACTGCATCATAAGGAACAATACTCCGGCTCAGGCATCGGGCTGGCGATATGTAAAAAAATAGTCGAATTCCACGGAGGAAAAATCTGGGTGAACTCAGTCCCCGGACAGGGAAGTACTTTTTGTTTTACCGTCAAGAAATAGATCCGAAGGGCATTGAAAAAAGCAAAAGAGAGAATCTACAAGCTTCTGTTTTTAAGTCCCAGGTTGACCGGATGGATCGCTTTTGCCTTTTCCCTGGCTCTTACGCTGTTTTTTGCATTTGCAGGCTATCAGCTACGGCTTGCCTCAGAACGGGAACTGGTCACCCATAAGCTGAACGAATTTGAAAACCTCCTCACTGATGCGCTCAATGACGGAGTCTCGGCGGCCAAAACGCTGGGTTTTATCGCACAATATCAAAGCGGGGTCGAGGAAGACTTTCAAAACATCGGTCAACAACTGCTTTCCAGCAACCCCCATGTGGATGTATTGCAGCTCTTGGACAGCGGCCGGATAGTGGCCGTCTACCCCTTGTCTGGCAACGAAACCGTGATCGGGTACGATGTCCTCAAAGACCCCAAGACCAAAAAGGAAGTGGAGGAAGCGATCCTGAGAAATGAGGTCTATTTCTCAGGGCCACTCCAACTCAAACAGGGAGGGAATGCAATCGTCGGAAGGTATCCCCTTTTCAAAGACCAAAAGTTCGTGGGCATTTCGGCTGTCATCATCTACTTCAATGACCTACTCCGCACGGCATCGCTGGACAGGCAACAAGAAAGCCCATTTTGGGTACAGCTTTCGAAAGTCAATCCCAACTCCGGAGTGTTGGAAAATTTCCTCCCGGAAGAACATTCTGAGAGGTTCAATGGCTTTAAAGCCGAAGTCTTTTTGGGGATAGGCAACTGGACGCTTTCCCTTCAGCTCAAAAAAAGCACGGCAATACCCAGAATCATCCTACACGGTTTCGCGAGCTTGATCGGATCAGCCTTGTTTGGCTTTCTGATGTGGAATTTTGCTCGGCAGCCCTCTCTTTTGATGAAAAAGCTAAAGGAGAAAACCGAGGAGATTCTTTTGGCCAATGAGCGTTTCGAGCTTGCTTCCCAAGCTACTTCAGACGCCATTTGGGACTGGAACCTATTGACCAATGAGAAGTACCGTTCCAGCCAATTTTCCGTGATTTTTGGCTATGGACAAGATGAACTTGAAAGGCAAAAACAATTCAGAGTCGATCTGATTCACCCAGAGGATCAGGACTATGTCCAATCCAAACTTCAGGAAACGCTCTCCGGGAACTCCAATCGCTGGGAAATAGAGTTCCGTGGCCGAAAGGCCGATCAATCTTATGCCTATGTGCGGGAAAAAGGCTTCATCATCCGAGATTCGGAGGGAAAGGCTGTGCGGATGATCGGGGCAACCCAGGACATCACCAAACAGAAGACCGACAAACTGAATCTAATCCAAGCCAATCAGCAATTGAGCAACGCAAACGAAGAACTGAAGATTTTTGCCTCTCTCGCATCCCATGATCTTCGCGAGCCCTTGAGGATGATCAGTTCGTTCATGTCCCTACTCGAAAAAAACTATGCCCCGGATCTGGATGAAAAGGCCAAGCGGTACATTTCCTATGCCATGGACGGAGCTAAGCGGTTGACTGTCATGATCAACGACCTGTTGGAATATTCCAAAGTGGGATTTGAATCCTCCGCTACTGAGCTTATCGATACCAGGGAGCTGGTGGAGAAGGTCATCCAGCTAAAATCAAATCTGATCAGAGAATCCGAAGCGGAAATTCGGGTGGGAGAACTTCCCGTGATCAAAGGGGTGAAAACCCCGCTTCAGGTCGTGTTTCAAAATCTCATCGGCAACGCGCTGAAGTACAGAAATCCCGACTTCAAGCCCGAAATTGTCATCTCGGGAAAAGACCTGGAAGATTTTTGGGAATTTTCTGTTGAGGACAATGGAATAGGGATAGACGGTGATTATCTTGAGCAAATATTTGGAATCTTAAAGCGCCTTCATCCCAAAGAAAAATACCCTGGAACCGGCATGGGCCTCGCCACTTGCCGCAAAATCGTCAGCCAACATGGAGGAAAAATATGGGCTGAATCCACGATAGGTCTGGGTAGTAAGTTTCTTTTTACTATTAAAAAGACATGACCAGACCCCCTATCAAGATCCTGTTGGTGGAAGACAACGAAGGAGATATTTTGTTGACGACCGAAGCCTTGCAGGATTGCAAGATCGCCAATGAACTCCATATCCTCAGAGATGGAAGTGAGGCGCTTTACTATCTGATGACCCAAGCCAAACAGAGCCTCAACGAACTGCCGGACTTGATCCTCTTAGACGTTAATCTCCCGAAAAAAAATGGCCATGAAGTATTGGAAAGCGTCAAAAACCATCCCGACCTGAAGCATATTCCCATCATCATGCTGACGACCTCCTCCTCCGAGTCAGACATTCTGAAAGCCTACCAAGAGCACGCAAACTGCTACATCATCAAGCCGCTGGAGGTGAGTGACTTCCTACACGTGACCTCCAAAATCGAAGAGTTTTGGCTGAGCATAGCTCGCCTTCCCCGAACTTGAGCCACCATGCATAAGGACAAAAAGGCTTACCATATCCTCGTCATCGAAGACAACTTCGGAGATTTTGTCCTGATAGAGGAGTATTTGGCGGAAAATATTCTGCAAGCGAACCTAAAACAAATCGAAACCTTCCAGGCCGCCAGAAAGGTACTTCAAAACCCGCCCGGAAAATTCGACCTGATTTTCCTTGATTTGACGCTGCCGGACCTCTCCGGGGAAAAATTGATCGTAGAGATCTTGGAGCTTGCCGGGGACACGCCCGTAGTCGCCCTCACTGGATTTTCAGACTTGGATTTCACCATCAAATCCCTGTCGCTTGGCGTATCGGACTACCTGCTCAAAGACGAGCTGACCCCCACCATCCTTTACAAGACGATAGTCTACTCCATACAGCGGAAAAAATTCACGGACCAGATCCAGCGGTCTGAAAAACGGTATAGCGATCTCTTCCAACTCAGCCCATTGCCCATGTGGGTTTTTGATGCGGATACACTGAAATTCCTCAGCATCAACCAAGCCGCCATCAACCACTATGGCTATTCCGAGGAAGAATTTCTCGCCCTCAGCATTGCCGATATTCGGCCAAAGGACGAGAGCCATGGCATAGCGAAAGAACTGGAAAACTTGCTACTAGATCCATCCTCGGTTCAGAAGAGCGTTTTTCGCCACCTGAAGAAATCGGGTGAAACGATCACTGTGGAAACCACCTACAAAAGGCTGCCTTTCAATGAAAGAAACGCCATGCTGGTCATCATCAACGATGTCACGGATCGTAATCGACACATCGAAACCATCGAAAAACAAAACCAGAATTTGATGGAAATCGCTTGGATTCAGTCCCATGTCGTCAGAGCTCCCCTGGCACGCCTACTCGGATTAGTCAATCTCCTCGATACCGAAACCTCCGATTTGAATGCCGAGAGTAAAAAGCTGATGGGCTACATCAGGGACTCAGCCGGGGAACTGGATGAAATCATCCGGGAAATCAGCAGAAAATCCGAAACAATCGAACGCTTGGACAAAGATGAAGACTGAACTGATCCTAGTAGACGACGATCCGGTGCTTTTGGTAATGCTCCAAAAGATGTTCAGCATCGTAGATCCAGACCTGCAGCTCACCTCATTCCACTCGGGAAAAGAAGCCTTGGCCTATCTGTCAGGAAACCATGATACAGCGCACCCAAAATTCATTTTGCTGGACATCAACCTTCGGGACATGAGCGCCTGGCAATTTATGAACGAGTTCGAAAATGCCCGGAAAACCTGCCCCAACGTCATTCTCATCACCTCCTCTGTCGCCAGTGCCAATGCCGAGAAGGCAAAGAACTACGCCCCTGTCGTCGGCTTTTTTGAAAAACCCATCACCTTCCAAAATATCGAGCAGATCTTAAAACTGGTCGGGAAGCATTAAAAGTCCTTGCTATATTTGTCCATTCTTGATTGCTTGTTTTTTGTTTCGACAAGAACCTTGACCCTAACCTATAACTGATGCATTCAAAAACAGTTTTGATCACCGGTGGAGCCAGTGGCATTGGCCTCGCAATGGTAAAGAAGTTTGCCGCTGAAGGCTGCCACGTCTACTTTATCGACACCAACCACACCGAAGGCACCAAAGTCCAAATCGAAGAACACGAAAAAGGATTCCCGGTAAAATTCCTCGAGGGAAGCATCACCGACTATGCCCAGCTTGAAAAACTCATCCAAAGCATCCCGGGGAAGATCGACGTATTGATCAACAATGCGGGAATCTCCCATATCGGCAAAGTGGAAAACACGTCAGAGGAAGATTTCGAGCGCCTTTTCCAAGTCAATGTCAAAGGGATGTTCAATTGCATCAAAGCTTGTCTCCCCAAACTAAAAGAGGACGGGGGTGGCTCCATCCTCAACATGTGCTCCATCGCCGCGACTATCGGGATTCCAGACCGGTTTGCCTACAGCATGACCAAAGGCGCCGCACTATCCATGACCCTAAGCGTGGCAAGAGACTACGTACAGGATGGCATACGATGCAATTGCATCTCTCCTGGCCGCGTCCATACGCCTTTTGTCGATGGATTTCTGGCAAAAAACTACCCAGGTCAGGAAAAGGAAATGTTTGCAAAACTCGCAGCTACCCAGCCCATAGGAAGAATGGGCACTCCTGAAGAGGTGGCCGAATTGGCCTATTTCATCAGTTCCGATGCCGGCAGCTTCATCACTGGCGCCAATTTCAATATCGACGGCGGCTTCATGGGGCTGAAAATGTAATCTTCGGATTGGAAAATTGGAAGATTATAAAATTGAAAAATTGCAAGATGTCGGATGTGGGATGACCGATGTCCGATGCCTGGGATTTCGCAATTTCGTTGCTCTTGCATCTTGATTCTTGATACTCGCTACTTGCCTCTTGACTCTAGCTACTTGATTCTTGATTCTTGGCTCTTGGCTCGAGTTACATGATACTAACTACTTGCTACTTGATACTAACTACTAGATACTAAAAAATGAAACTCATACGATTTGGCGCAGCCAGTGCGGAAAAACCGGGAATCCAGGACGCAGCAGGAAAAAACTGGGATTGCTCTTCTTTTGGTGAAGACTGGAACGAAAACTTTTTGGGCACCAACGGACTTGCCCGCCTGAAAACCTGGCTGGACGCCAATCAGGCCAGCCTTCCCGAAATACCCCAAGAAGCCAGGATCGGCTCTCCCATCGCCC
This sequence comes from uncultured Limnohabitans sp., assembly GCA_964613865.1. GTDB lineage: Bacteria > Bacteroidota > Bacteroidia > Cytophagales > Cyclobacteriaceae > Algoriphagus. The sequence continues at coordinate 21,864 of CAZTJM010000011.1, forward strand.
GCCCTTCAAAAATCATCTGCGTGGGTCTCAACTATCGCATGCAAGCCGCTGAATCCGGCATGGCTGTACCGGAGGTTCCCATCATTTTCATGAAGGCGACTTCTTCGCTCTGCGGCCCTTTTGACCCTATCTATATTCCAAAAAATTCCGTGCAAACCGACTGGGAGGTCGAGCTCGCCGTAGTCATCGGCAAACGCGCCAAGTACGTCTCCAAGGAAAATGCCTTGGACTATGTCGCCGGCTACTGTCTGCACAACGACGTAAGCGAGAGGGATTTCCAGCTTCGCCACGGAGGCCAGTGGGTAAAAGGCAAAAGCGCGGACCATTTTGCTCCGCTAGGCCCATTCCTAGCTACCCCCGATGAAGTATCGGATCCCCATAAGCTTAGACTTTGGCTCAAGCTAAACGGTAAGATGCTTCAGGACAGCAACACCTCGGATTTGATCTTCGACATTCCTACCATCATCGCACACATCAGCCAGTACATGACTTTGCTACCAGGAGATGTGATCTCTACGGGAACACCAGCAGGAGTCGGCATGGGTCTGAAGCCTGAACCGAGATACCTTGCCCCCGGAGATATCGTGGAGCTTGGCATCGACGGCCTCGGTGTGTCCCGCCAGGTCGCAATGAATGATCCCGAGGCATGAGACTAGACTCCCATCAGCACTTTTGGGAATACGACCCCAAGCGCCAAGACTGGATCAGTCCCGAGATGAGTCGGATCCGCCGGAATTTTCTTCCAGCGGATCTTTTTCCATTGCTGCAAGATGCCAAGATTGATGGATGCATAGCCGTTCAAGCAGAAGAAAGCCTCCGAGAGACCGACTTCCTGCTCGATTTGGCAAGCCAAAACGAGTGGATAAAGGGAGTGGTCGGTTGGGCCGACTTGAAAAGTGAGCAGCTCGACGAGGTGCTAGACCTATATGCTGATTCTTCCAGACTCGTAGGATTCAGAGAGGTACTCCAAGCTAGAGATCCACGGTACATGCTACAGGAGGAATTTGTCCGGGGCGTGCAAAAAATTGGAAAGCGTGGCTACAGCTATGACATCCTCATTTTCCCAAACCATCTTAGCGCCGCTCTTGAACTGGTAAAAAAATGTCCCGATCAGCGCTTCGTCATCGATCATCTGGCCAAACCCTACATCAAAGACGGGGAATGGAAAGAATGGAAAAAGGGCATGGCGCCTTTGGCCGAGCGAGAGCTAGTGCACTGCAAAGTCTCCGGAATGATTACCGAGGCAGATTGGCAAAACTGGACTCCCGCGCAGCTTTTTCCATACTTGGAAATCGCGCTTGAGCTCTTCGGACCTGATCGCCTGATGTACGGCAGCGATTGGCCCGTATGCCTGGTGGCCGGGGAATACGAGCATTATTGGCAAGTCATCGAGGACTTTACCGCATCGCTTTCCCCCTCGGAAAAAAATAAAATCCTCGGAGAAACTGCTGCTGGGTTTTACAGGATTTGATGAGAAAAGAAATTAAACGGGCCCTAGTTGCGGCATTGGCGTGGGCTCCGCTCAAGCTGACGGCTGCAAACTGAGACAGGAAACTGAAAACTGACAATGAACCTTAACCTAAATAACAAAGTATTCATCATCTCCGGTGGAGCAAAAGGAATCGGCGGGGCAATTTCCCGTGGATTGGTCGAGGAGGGAGCCATCCCGGTGATGGTCGACCCTTCGGATAAAGAAGCTTCCGAAATCATCGACTTCGCCAAAGGCAAAGCACTTCAAATCCCCATCCGTCTTTTTTCCGCAGAACAGGCCAAAGAGGTGATAGAACTCACCCTCAAGACTTTTGGGAGGATTGATGGGATAGTCAACAATGCGGGTGCTAACGACGGCGTTGGATTGGAGCATGGCAGCCCGGAGGCCTACGCCACTTCCGTGGCTAAAAACTTGTTTCACTACTACTACTTGGCCCACTATGCACTTCCACAGCTGAAGGAGCACCAAGGCGCCATCGTCAATATCTCCTCCAAAACCGCCGTGACTGGCCAAGGGAACACTTCCGGTTACATTTCAGCAAAAGGTGCCCAACTGGCCCTGACGAGGGAATGGGCCGTTGAGCTCCTTCCCTATCAGATCCGTGTCAATGCCATTCTGCCTGCGGAAGTATACACCCCCATGTATGCCACCTGGATTCAGTCTTTTCCCAACCCGGAGGAAAAACTCCAGGAGATCAGCAACAGGATTCCCTTGGGCAAGCGCATGACTACCTCTGAGGAAATCGCCTCCATGGCCATTTTTCTCCTTTCCGAAAAAGCCTCCCATATCACCGGACAGCATCTCTATGTGGACGGTGGCTATACCCATCTTGACCGCTCCCTATGACCCAAAAACCAGCCCTCGTCCCAAAAAACCTAGTCCTTCCCTTCATCCTCATCACCTCGCTATTTGCCCTGTGGGGCTTTGCCAACGACATCACCAATCCCATGGTGGCGGCATTCAAGCGGGTTTTGGAGCTTAACAACACCCAAGCCTCCTGGGTGCAGCTAGCCTTTTACGGTGGCTATTTCACCATGGCTTTGCCTGCTGCGTTTTTTATCAAAAAGTACTCGTACAAGACGGGCGTATTGCTAGGCCTTGGGCTTTACTCCTTGGGAGCCTGCCTTTTCTACCCGGCTGCGGCATGGGAAAGCTACGGCTTTTTTCTGGCTGCACTTTATATCCTGACATTTGGACTTGCCTTTTTGGAGACAACTGCCAATCCCTACATCCTGTCCATGGGGCCGGAGGCTACGGCCACCCAGCGTCTGAATTTGGCGCAAGCTTTTAATCCGATGGGTGCCCTGGCTGGTCTTTTCGTGGCCAAGACTTTTATCCTCAATGCGCTGCAATCCAACAATACTGATGAGAGCGGCAACCTGATATTCGACAGTCTCGATGCCGCCGCCAAGGCAGCAATAAAGACCAATGACCTGATGGTGATCCGGAATCCTTACGTGATGCTGGGGCTGGTCGTGCTGGTGATTTTTGTGATCATCGCGATGGTGAAAATGCCGGAAAATGCGGATTCCTCCGGCAAAGTGGATTTTGCTCCAACCATGAAGCGACTACTGAAAAACAGGAACTTCGTCGAGGGAACTTTCGCACAAATGTTCTACGTAGGCGCCCAAATCATGGTCTGGACCTACATATACCAATATGCCGAGTCCATCGGCATCAATACTTACAATGCCGTCAATTATGCTTATGCGTCCTTGGGAGTGTTTTTGGTTGGACGATGGGTCTGTACCTTCCTCCTGCGCGTGATGCCTCCGTCAAAGCTTCTGGCAGGATTTGCCTTGTTGGCGATGGCCTTTACACTTGGGGCCATCTTCTTGGAGGGAATGGCAGGGCTGTATTCGTTGGTGGGAATCAGCTTTGCGATGTCGCTGATGTTTCCGACTATCTACGGGATTGCCCTTGACGGCTTGGGAGAAGACTCCAAATTTGCGGCTGCTTTTCTCGTGATGGCGATCGTAGGAGGGGCTATCATGCCGACTTTGCAAGGAATGATCCTGGACTTGGGCGGAGCGGGATATACCGACACCCTAGTCTTGGGAGTGCCCGAAGTCAATTTCTCTTTCTTTCTTCCCATGACATGCTTCCTGATGGTGTTTTTGTTTGCTGTGAGGGTGAAGAGAATTGGGAAATTGGAAGATTGAAAGATATAGAAAAGTCGGATGTCCGATGACCGTTGTCGAATGTTGGAGATTCAATATTCGGTTTTCGATGTTTGGCCCAAATTCAATTGGTTTTGCCAGAGAAAGACAAAAGTTGCTTCCTGGAGCATCGTAAATCAAAAAACTTAAATCGTAAATCAATATGCAGACTTTCCTTCTGATCTGTGATCTCAAAGATGAGCCCGAGGCAATCCAAGCCTACGTGGACTGCCACAAATCCGTTTCTCCCGATATTCTCGAAAGCATCCGGGTGGCAGGAATTGTGCAGATGAGTATCTATCGCTGGAGAAACAGACTGTCCATGATACTGGTTGCCGATAATGATTTTAGTTTTGAGAAAAAAGCAAAGCTGGACGACGCCAATCCAAAAGTGCAGGAATGGGAAGCCTTTCTCGGGCAGTATCAGACCAACCTTCCCGGTACGCCGGCAAATTGGAGGTGGGCGATCACCGAGAAGATCTTCGAGTTTTCCGCTGGCTAAACCTTCAATTTCCAACTGAGCATCCCATGAAAAAACCCATCCTAACCCTGATTGTTACACTGATGACCGCTTTCGCTCACGCCCAAGTCCAGACCCTTCCGCTGTGGGAGGGCACTCCCCCGCTTCAGACTTCGATGGATCTACAGGAAGAAGTCAGACAGGAGGGCATCATCCGCATTGCAAATGTGCAGATTCCCACGATTGAGGTCTATCTCCCTGCCAAGCAGATTGCTACTGGGCAGGCGGTGGTGATATTTCCGGGCGGAGGATATGGCATTTTGGCCTATGATTGGGAAGGAACTGACTTTGCCAAGTGGCTCAATTCCCAAGGAATCGCGGGTATCGTCGTCAAATACCGACTACCGATCTCCAAATCCCTCGCCGATCCCAAGGAAGTACCCCTTCTGGATGCACAGCGAGCCATCCGCCTCGTCCGACAAAATGCAGCCGCTTGGAACATCGACCCGGCCAAGGTCGGCGTCATGGGCTTTTCCGCGGGAGGGCACCTAGCCTCCACCTTGAGCACCCAATACAACCATGAAGTAGAGCGCCCAAAAGATGCAGTCGATGCACTTTCTGCGCGTCCGGACTTTTCCATCTTGGCCTATCCCGTGATTTCCTTCCGCGACGCAGCAGTACACTCCGGTTCAAGAAAAAATCTGGTCGGAGAAAATGCCAGCCAAGAACTGATGGATCGGTTCTCGGGGGAGCTGAATGTCAATGCAGAGACTCCTCCTACATTCCTGGTTCATGCCCAGGATGACAAAGGCGTTCCAATCGAAAACTCTTTGCTGTACTACACTGCCTTGCATAAGAACGGTGTCAAAGCTTCCCTGCACATTTATCCAACCGGAGGACATGGCTTTGCCTTTGGACTGGGGAAGGGTTCTGTTGAAACCTGGAGAGACGTGCTTTTGGCTTGGATGAAAGAGCTGTAAACATCCTGTTGTAGGATCTCGGCTCTTGCTTCTTGGTTCAAGTTTCTTGATACTTGATACTTGATACTCTAAAAAAATGCCCCTCAAAGTAATCGCCTTCGACGCTGACGATACCCTCTGGGTAAATGAGCCTTTCTTCCGGGAGGCCGAAGAAAAATTCGCTGGCCTGCTGGAGGACTTCATGCCCGAGCATGCGATCATGAAGGAACTTTATCGCACCGAGATCGAAAATCTCGGACTATATGGCTATGGCATCAAGGGCTTCATGCTCTCCATGATAGAGACCGCCATGCGGATATCCGACCACAAGGCACCCCTCGCTTTGGTGGAAAAAGTAATCAGCATCGGAAGGGAAATGCTCGAAAAACCCGTGGAACTACTTCCCGGGGTCGAAGAAGTGCTCCAAAGTCTAAACGGCGACTACCGCATGGTGTTGGCTACAAAAGGAGACCTGATGGATCAGGAAAGGAAGCTGAAAAAATCCGGATTGGAAAAGTACTTTCACCACATTGAGATCATGAGCGAAAAGCGGACTTCCGACTTCGAGAAGCTCATCCGCCATCTGGATGTGCAGCCCTCGGAATTTTTGATGATGGGAAACAGTCTGAAATCCGACATCTTGCCGGTACTCGAACTCGGCGGACATGCGATCCACATTCCTTTCCATATCACGTGGGTTCACGAGCAAATCGAGCATGAGGTGGAACACGAGCGCTTTGCCAAAGTCACCTGTATCGCAGATGCTGCGGAACTCATCAGAACGATGGACTGACATGGAAAAAATGGATCTCAATACGGCTGTTGAACTCCACGATATCGCGGGGATCAAGGCCTGTTTGGAATCCAAATCCTATAGTCAAGAAACCAACCAACCTCTCATCCATCTCCTGATCGGAGAGTACACTCGTGGCCCACGATTTAAGGAGTGTGTAAAAATATTTCTGGAAAACGGCCATGGTCTGAAAGACCCTATTCTGGAAGCTGTACTTCTTGACGACACCGACCTGCTCAAACGGGCCGTCTTGGAAAACCCAGAAGGTATTGCCCAAAAATATAGTCTGCCCTGCGCCTACACGCCATTTTTGGAAGTTTCTCTTTTGCACATCTGCACGGAGTTCAACCATTTCTCCTGTGCGAAACTCCTGGTAGACTGGGGTCTCGACGTAAACGTGCCGGCCGGAGCGGATGATTTTGGATTTGGCGGACAAACCCCGATTTTTCATACCGTCAACCAAAACGGCAACCAGTCAAAGGAAATGCTCGATTTCTGCCTGGATCATGGCGCCGATTTGGACATCACCGTCAAAGGATTGATTTGGGGCAAAGGCTATCCTTGGGAGACCTTGATTCCAGCAGTCAACCCTATCAGCTATGCGATGATGGGACTTCTACCGCAAATGCACCGCCGAGAGGAAGTCATCTCTGAGGTGGTCGCCCAACTGATGAAGAAGCGATATGGGACCTATTACGTCTCCGGTAACATCCCGAACAAATACCTGAAGGGCTGAGCTGAGCCTTAATTTTCCAAAATTTGCTTTTCTTCCAAAAGGATCTTTCGAAGGCTTTCGTAATCCACGTCCTGAACAGCTTTCCCTCCATCGATGGCGAGTGAAGCGGCGGCAGCGGCCGATTGTCCCAAGATCATAAAGACCGGTTCCATGCGGATCGAGCCAAAGGCTGTATGCGAGCTTGACACACATACTGGCACCAGGAGGTTGGTGCTTTCTTCACGCTTTGGAATCAAAGTACCATAGGAAATGGAGTAAGGCTGCTTAGGATGCACGCCAATGTCGCCCTCGTTTTGGACGAAGCCGCCTGGCGTGACGAAACGCTGTGTATTGTGCGAATCCAGAGAATAAGAACCCATTCCTACAGGCTTGGGAACTTCCTTTGCCCCCAGGACATCGTGCTCAGTCATCACGTACTCGCCGACCATACGACGGGCTTCGCGCACGTAGATTTGGTGAGGCCAGTTTCCATTATCCACGAACTCGTCTTTCGCAAGCCCGTACTTGGCCATCTCGGCCCGGACGTCCTCTGGCACCGCAGGATCATGGGATAGGAAATACATCAAGCCTTTTTGGTAGTCCTCATGCTCCTTGATGATCTCCCTTCTCCGCGCATAGCTGGCTTCGGGATAATCGTAGTTTTTGCCTATGTAGTCCGTGCTGAAAGGTCCATGGTTGTTAGTGTCCGTCTTCAGATTGGGGATGGGATCATACTTGTCAAATGTCTCCGTCCAACCCGCCTTGTAGACCCTCGCCAGCAGCTCATAGCGAGCTGGATCATAGTTGGCAGGCTTTGGAAACGGCACGCGATTGTCGGGATTTCTGCTCAGCGCCATTCGGAAATTATAGGCTTGGAGACGCTGGTCTCCACCCCCGTTTTTTCCCGGTGCTTTGGCAGAAATCTCCGGCAATAGGCCGCTGGAAGCATCTCCAGGAACCAAAAAGGCGCTGATCGAATCCTGGAAATAGTGCCCATGCTGGAATACTCCCACCTGTACGCCATTCCACTTTTCGTCATAGACGGCATTTGCCTCACGCCCGACATGGTAGCTAACACCCGCCGCTGCCATGAGATCGCCCTCGTAGGTCGCGTCTATGAAGACCTTCCCCGTATAGGTTTTTCCTGAAAGCGTCTGGATAGACTCGATCTTTCCTCCCTCCGTAGTCACCCCCTTCTCCCGATCCAGCCATTCGTCGCGATGGATCTCCAATTGGTTTTCCCGCACAAAATCCTCAAACACGCGCTCAGCGACATGCGGCTCAAATATCCACATGGTGCGGTTAGCTCCGTCAATAGCCGGCGTACCTTGGCCCTTGTTGCCATAGTCCTCCCGCTTTTGCCATTTCCAGGCGGAGTCTTGCTCATAGTGTAGATAGAGGCGATGATAAAATTCGCGAGCCAAACCTCCAATCACAGATTTGTTCCCGGTATCGGTATAGCCCAGTCCGCCGGAGGAGAGTCCTCCAAGATGCTTATCAGGGGAAACCACAAGCACCGACTTGCCCATCTTCTTGGCTTGGACTGCAGCGGTGACCGCAGCGGAAGTGCCGCCGTAGATGATGATATCCGCCTGATAACTTTGGCTGAAAGCAAAAAATGGAAGAAAAACGAAAATGAAGACGGAAAAGCTTAAAGTCTTTTTCATGGAAAATCAAGGGTTTATGTCTTGGAAACTAGCAAAATCAAAAGTCCAAAAAAAGAAAAAGCTGCCGATTGGCAGCTTCCGTATCTCGAAGGCAGTTCTTAACGTGACCCAAAAGAGGTAGCCTCAGCTTTGAGGCTTGAGTCGTCTGGCTGAGCGTCGGAATACACAAGGATTTCATACCTGAAAGTCACTGATTCCCCCGGAGCGAGCTGGAGATTCAGCTCGTCTTTCCCGTCACTGAGGGCCTTTTGTCCCAGCGTATTGGCCGCAAACAAGCCGTAACCTCTCGCATGCCAATAGGTCGGATAGCCCGGATTTGAGGTATGGTCCACGATGACCAAGGCCACTTTCTCACCTTTTACCTCACCGGTGAGGTTAACCCAATTACCCCGCGTGCCCCAAACCGCGTCGCCCTCGAGGCCTTCGCTGCTTCGGTACTTTCCGACCACACCCTCGTTGTTGAGTGTAGGCACAGCAGTGGCGATTCCGCTTGCGTCGGTGAAGATCTCCGGCTTGTCCGAAGGATGCTCCAACTCCCTAGCTACGCGGATGGCAAACATACCCTCTTTGTTATCGGTGAATTTGACTTCTTGATCTTGGGCAGTCAGCGTGGTGATTCGCTCGATCACGCGCTTTGTCGAGTCTGCTTTGAATATGAACTGGGTATTCTCCTTGAGCAGAATAGTACCGTCCGGAGACTTCCAGTCAGCGGTCACCGCCAACTCGGCTTGATCTGCAGACTCACTGACAGACTGTATTCCCGTATGGACTATGCTTCCGTATTTATCCCTTTTTTCAACTGGAATAGCTGAGGAATTATTCCAAAAATCCAGTCCATTCACGTCACCGAAGTTGAACCAGTGACCAATGTGGTGGGGATGATCCACCCGCTCACCGGGTCTGGGATCCAATGGATAGCCTCGGGTCAGGCTGTTTCCCGCAGCCGATTGGATAGGATACAGCACCGGCTTTGCGATGGTGTCTGGATAGATGTATGCGGTAAAGAGCTTTCCGTCGACGAGGACATCCACCTTTTTGCTCGCATCATCTCTGACAAGGGCGATTTTCATAGTCTCCTGTGTATCGGCGCTCTCCTCGACAGACTTCTCCTGGGAGCAGGAAGTCAAAGAAGCAGCCATCATCACTCCTGCCATCATCAGGCAGTTTCTTTTGGATTGAATCATTTAAACTAATATTAACAGTGCTTGTATTTTGGAGTTTTGCTGTCAGATTTTTTTTTAGCAGCCATGCTTATTCTATACCCACTTTGGGTCTTTATTGGGCTACCAATTCATTGAAAATTTTCAGCTGCTCTTTCAAAGCCGCTATCCTGTCCTCCGGCTGGGTGCGGGCCTCCATGAGGATCCAGCCTTCGTAGTTGATCTCTGAAAAAAGCTTCATCAGCTCAGCGTAAGGGTAATCTCCAACATTGAACTCTCTGACGTGGACCGTATCTCCAAACCATTTGCTGAGGGTATGGAAGTTTTGCTTCAAACCGGGAGGCAAAAGGTCCTCGGGGTTGGAATTCCAGCACACCTTGACATTCGGTTCAGTGACTTGGTCAAAGATTGCCTTCATGTTTGGGATATTCTGAGTCAGGTGCCCATGGACCTCTACCCGAATCAACTGCCCATAATCCTGGGCAAACTTGCCGACTTCGTTGAAGGAAGCGGCAATCTGCGCAATGGTTTTTTCTGGGGGAACGCCATCCGGCAGATTGTTGGGTTTGACTTTGATCCCCGTTGCCCCGATGTCATGGCAAAGCTTAATGTATTCTTTGGTGCCCGCTATATTTTCTTTGAGCTTGGCAGGATCTGGGCTGTGGTACTCATAGTTGCTGCCGTATCCTAGGCAAGTCACCGGACTGTCAGCAAATCGCTTTTTCACCTCTTCACGTTGGATCGAAGTGAGGTTGGTCTCGACGGCATGGGCATGCTGCGTACGAAGCTCGACTCCCAAAACCCCGGTTTTTTCACAGTTGGCGATTAGGGTCGGGAGATCCCAATCTTTGGCCCATTCGTAGGTGACCAAGCCAAACTTCATCCCCGACTTCTTGGGAGAAGCCATCGCGGACATCCATGGCAGAGCTGCAAGCCCGAATCCTGCTACCATGCTTTTTTGGATAAAAGCCCGTCTCGAAAAATCTTTTTCCATCATAGGCTTAATAATAGGAATAAAATATCGACCACGACCAGCCGACCGTCACAAATTCTGCGCAATCGATTTAGACAAAAAATCTCCCGAAGATCTAGTCCCAGAAAGCCAATTGGTAGTAGTCTGGCTGATTTCGGCATTGCGGAAAGAAATTCAACCAAGTGCTGGTGTGTGCTCAGGCTTCTTCAGATAGACGAAAGTTGGGGTTGATCCACGCCATGGGAATATCCGCTTCAAAATGGCCTTTGCCGGAATTGATCCGCTTTTCCAATCTTCCTTCCCGCTGAAAACCCAGGGATTCATACCGTTGAATGGCCTTGGCGTTGCTTTCGCGGGCAATCAATTCCACTCTGAGAATATCGGGCCGGTTGGATCTCACTTCGGCCAGGAAAGCCAAGAAGAGTGCCTTGCCCACGCCCTTTCCGATAAAATCCGGGTCAACGACTACTGTCAGCTCCGAAAGCACATGCGAAAAGACCTTGGGATTCAGCTTGAAGGCATGGACCTCCCCCACGATCTGCATGCCCGAAAACGCGATCAGGCTGACGCCAGACTCATGGGATTTTTTCAAAAAATCTCTCACATATTCTGCGGAAACCTCATCAGGAGACCTCGACAAGCCTCCCGGAATAGAAGCGGCCCGGCGGTAAAGGTCTAGGATCTCCTGCCAATATTCTACTCTACTCACTCTGACTTTTGCATCCATGTTTGAGTGGTTTAAGTGTCAATTTCAGCCAGTAGACCCGAGACTACGTCCTTAGGCTATTTTTCCTTGCTACCCCCTGCTCCAATTGGAATCCTGCCATAGACATACAGGCTGGAATTCTTCAGGTTGTAAGTGTCGGGTTTGTAAACGTCCACAACGCCATAGTAATAGTTCACGCCAATACTGGGACTTACGGGACCGCCTTTTAGCCTGTAGCCTAGCCCACCGACCATCCCGAAGTCCAGCCGGGTAAAATCATCTCTGACGTCTTTCTTATACTCCAGGTCTCCCCCGTAGCCTTCAATTCTAAAATAGTCAAATGCCTTGGCCCGCAATCCCGGCTGTATGCCCGCCTCCACGTATATTTTCCCCATTCGCTGCTGCCACATGATCGGGGCATAGAAGACGTTTACCTTAGTGACCAGCTCACCATCTGCATAGACGTCATCAAAATTGGGGTCGCCTATCGCATAGGTAGGCATGCCGCTAGCTCCCACATTGGACTTAACGTGCACCCCGGTGGAGATAAAACCCGTACTGTTTTCGTTCATTTTGACATGAAAGAAGAAACCCAAATTGAAATTATTCAAACCCTTTGAGTCGTCCCTGGCCAGGTACCAAGAGCGATTGTATCCGCCATCCAGGCCAAATTCTATTTTCCCTGAGTTGAGCTGGTCACCAAATATGGCGACGATGAGCAGCTGGGCTTGCGCGGAAAATGACACGAGGAAAACGAAAACAAAAACAGAAAAGAATCTAGTCATCGGGCAGTGGAAAATCGTGAGGCTCTAAGTTAGCCGAATCGATTGGTCTTAACAATGCAAAAAAACAGCGTGATAGCGGCTGGCTGTACGAAAAAAAACAGATCCACGGGGGAAATTGACCTTGCTTCCGAAGTCCAACCTGAAGGCCGAAAAAAAAGACGCAAACTTTTTGATCTCCAAACGATTTTCAATCAGGAACCAAATGATTTTTGGTGTAAATTGGAAAAAACCGATCCGGAATGGGAGTGCCCCAGATAGTGGAGTTGCTGCCTAGTAAAGCACCCATGACCCGAATTCCAGCTTTGCGAATCTTTCCTGAAAGGGGCCAGGAATTGTGAAGACCTATTAATAGCCAAACCAGCGCTCTATTGCTATGATTCCCGGATCCATCCCCACAAAAAAATGGTCGCTCACCAAGAAAATCCTACTGATACTCACCTTGGTCATCCTAGGTGTGGGGCTTGTCATCTATCTCAACTTCAACAAACTCATCTCCTCGGCTCTAAGGATGTCCTTCGAGTCCAGTCTCATCTCGGAGGTCTACACCCTGAAGTTCGACAACCTGAGACTGAATCCACTGGAAGGAAACATCAGCGTGTTCAACGTTTCGTTCGAGCCAAAGGAGAATATAGACTATCCATATATCAATAGTTTTATCCATCTCCATACCGAAAGCCTCACTTTGGAACAAGTGGACATCAGACTCCTGCTGGAGTCCCACGAACTATCCCTGGACAAGATTCTAATCAAGAGACCAGAAGTGACGCTAGACGTCAACGGCTCCAACCCTATTCTTTTCCCCTTTAAACCATCCCAGTCTTCTGAGGAAGCAGGAAAAAAGAGAACTCTGGAGGCTTATTTCCTAAGGGAATTCGAATTGGAAAATGCTTCGTTCCATGTCGTCAATTCCGTGAAAAAACGGGATTTTAAGATACAAAACTTCAACATTTCCCTGTTCGATCTACTCATAGACCAGCAGGAAGGAGAAGATCTGATCTCACTCAAAAACATAGCGATTTCTTTGGAACAATTCACCGGAAATCTGACTGAAGGCCCGCTAAAACAAGCGAAATTTCTCGAGTTCAGGTTGGCCTTCGACTCAGTAAACGTGCGGAAAAACCTAGACACGTTGATTTTCAAGTTTCAGGATATGCAGGCAGGGATTGACTCGCTGGACATCCACACCAAAGACAGCACCTATCATCTGACCATGGATCTCCTACAGCTCGCCTATCGCGATCAGTCCATCCTGCTCAAGGGCCTTAGCTTCAAACCCAACTTATCCAATTCGGAGGTACAGAAGAAATTCCGGTACCAAACAGCACATTTTTCCGGAACGGTTTCTTCCCTTGCAATGCAAGGCGTCAACTTCGACTCCCTGATGTATGCGGACAAAATATTCATCGAGGAAATCGTGCTTGACAGCGTCTCGGCATCCATCTACAAGGACAACACCAAGCCCAAGGACACCAACCGTTTTCCCGAATACCTGGGCCAGAGCATCGCCAAAATCGAAAATCCCTTGCGGATAGGGTCAGTGAAAGTCAACCATGCCGACCTAGTCAACGAGGAGCGAAAGGCAGACGGATCCAATGCCAAAGTGCACATTTCCAACGGAACCGCAGAGGTGAAAAACCTCAGCAACCTCACGCTGGAGAAAGAACTCGAACTCAACGCAACAGCCTACCTCGCGGGAAGGGTCGAAGCTAGGCTGAATCTGAGGTTCAGCTACCTCAAGCCGCAGTTCAAATTTGAAGGGAGACTGGCGACCTTTGACTTGACACATCTCAACCCAATCATCAAAGCCTATACACCGGCGGAGATTAAGAATGGAACTGCCGACGAAATCGTATTCGAGGGCTTGGCCTCAAATAGCAGCGCTTCTGGGACGATGAAATTCCTCTACCACGGCCTCGAGGTGGATCTACAGCTCAAGGATCAGGCAAAGTGGAAAAATTCTCTCGTGACCTTTGGAGCCAACACTGTCCTTATCTCCCAAAACCCGATTTCCGAGACTGCTCCGGAGCGCTCCGTACATTTTGCGGCCGTACGGGATTTGAACAAAGGCTTTGTCAACCTCATCATCAAATCCGTCCTGAACGGAATGAAAGAAACAATGATCATGTCCAAAGAAAACCGTCGGGAATTCAACGAGCTGAAAAAAGAAACCCGGAAGGAAGCCAAAAAGGAAGCTAGGCAGGAAAAGAAAAAAAACTAGCCCGACGCCAAAAAAGAACCGGCGCTAAAGGCCGAAAATGTATCTATCGCCATGCTAGGGTACTACACCAGAAAGTTCGCCTGGCGTCAGATGTGGTCAAGACAAAGCCATTTCCCAGAACATTATTCTGAACAGCCTTTTTTTACTACCTTTGGGCAGAAATAAAATTCCCCGTTACGGTTCATCCCTGCGCTGATTTTTTGACCTGAACATTTCCGAACCGTAAACTAAACGTAATCCTGAATTTATTTCTAACACCGAAATTGCCCGATCGAAGCGCTCGGCATGGATGGGGATTCAAAAAAAAGCTTCCGCTCGAATCGATGGGGTGGAAATTGCCAAGACCGGTAAGAGCCCAAAAAGTAGCCGGGCCAAATACCACCTGTCGAGTACAATATTCTTGAACTACCAACAAACGAAAACCAAAAGTACGATGACCAGCAGTGTCCAAAACGAAGAAATTCAAGATCAAAATCCTGCCAACACCGAGAGACTCAAAGTCCTGATCACTTCCGATCGACCGATGACGGAACTCGAAGCCAAGCTCTCCAATCTTGAAATCGACCTCAGCTGGCAGAATATCTCCGAGCCTTTGACTAGCCTGGACGATACCTTTACCTTTCGCCACCTCAAGGCCGTATTCGAGGACGCCGAGAAAAACGGCATCGACCTGGTCATCGCAGTGGATAGTACGCTGGACAAGTTCACCCTCGGAGTACGTAAGCTCATCGACGGCAAATTTATCCTGTTCAACATCCACCATACCGCTCTGATTCTGGCCAGACTGCTGCTCGAAAACCACGGCTCTCTCCAGATCAAAAAATCCATCTTTATTACGGATCTCCTTGATAGACTCTTTGCAAAGCACCAGACTGAGGTCACTACGATCGCCAATCTTCCTTCTCCGCTGAAGGATCAGGAAGCATTCCAACAGCCGGATTCGGGGGAGACCCTGTTCATTTCCGAAAATCAGGAAATCATCCTGAAGGGCCAGAGTGACAGCTTGGGATACCTACTCTCTCGAATTGCCTACGCAGCCAAAAAAGCGAAATCCGAAAACCGAACACTCTTTGACAGCCTTCTCGGTATCTACAACGACTTCGGTTTTCAGCGGGAGAAAAACCTAGCGGTATCCATAGAGGAGCCGACCCAAAAAGCATTTTTCAAGAAGATCATCGCTCGCCTCAAAAAGAAGCCTCCTTTGTCAATAGGAATGACAGAGATCATCAGCATCGAGGACCTTAGCAATGGAACCTTGAGGAATCTACTCAGTGGACGAACGGTGTCCACCCAGTCCCCGTCGGTCGATGCGTTGCTCGTCCAGCTGGGAAACAATTCCCGCTTTTTGATCTTCCCTACTGAGCAGAAGATCAACTTCTTTTTTACCAGCCAGGGAAAACTCATCAGAAAGGATGATTTCACGACACTCAACCAGCAGTTTGACCAGCGGGTGGTGAAATTACTCTCCGAAATCAACAGATTGGGCCACGAAAAGTAGAATGGGACTTCCGAAAATCAGATGGAAGCCGAGTCTTGCTGCGCCTCTCGCAGAATCAGCTTGGCTTCCTTCACAAAATCGACGACCCATTCCTGATGGAAGGATTCCCGGGTGACCCTAGCGTAAAACGTATCTCGGATCAGCCGCCAATATTTCAGCGCAACTACCTCCGACACACCCAAGTATCTCACCCAAGCCTGTTCGATAGCTTGCTCTACCATCTCTTGGACTTTGACGAACGTTTCCTGAAAAAGCCGGACGTCGCGGTTTTTGACCAGCTGGGTCTGAAAAAGTATCGTCTCCTTGTTTGCCAAAATGAGTTCGATAAAGCGACCATCGATTTCCTGAAGCTTCGCCAACTCCGGAAACAGACGTTCTTCATTCGCCACATGCATCTGCATCAGACGCTCTAGGAATACGTCTTTGTCACCGAAAAAATGGTAGAAACCGGATTTGTTTTTGCCCAATATCCTAGCCAGCCGCTCCACTTGAAGCCCCTAGTGCCCCTCCTCTGAAAAAAGTTGATACCCCAAAGTCAGCCAAGCGTTAGAACTGTCACCTTTCGAAACCATAGACTCCGCGGTTTTTTGCCCAAACAATCAATTATTAACAGGCACTTAATTATTTCAATTTAGAGAAAGGCCGCCTGCATTCAAAGAATAGCCAACTGGATTCGAGTCTGGAAAAACTGGGTCGCTCCCTTCAGCCCAAATCTGTCCAGCACTCCATATCCATAGGCGACCTCCAGTCTGAGGTATCTGGTCATGTACCAATTGACCATGGGAGTTAGCCTCCAAAACTTCCCGCCTTGAACACCTCCGTCCTCCAAGTCGAGGTTGGATACGCGGAATACGCCCTCCAGCTCTCCCCAACCCCCTTGAAAAACCGACTTCTTCACCGGCACGAAAGAATAGACCGCACTTACCGTGCTGTACGGTCTTGAAGCGCCCGTGAAAATATAGCTCACCACTGCATCTCCTCCATGAAAAAGTGCCTTGCCGCCCGAGTTCAGGTTAAACTTGTGGAAGTTGTATTCCGAACCTAGCATCAGCTTGCCTTTCGTATAATAGACCTCCAGTCCCAGGTGATTGGAATAGTCGCTTTGGAGAAGGTCCGTATCAATGAAAAACGGAGCTGGATTGGCTTCCGGCCTGGATCTAACTCGAATCTGTCCCTCATACACCTGCCCGTAGCGATAGCTCATCCCGATGTGGAGTTGCTCTTTTTTTTCGGAATTGGAGATGGGCAACCATCCGACCCGAGCCACCGTCTGCCAGTTGTAGGTAGAAAAGCCCTGATGTTTCGAAAAGAAATTGTCGTAAATCCCCACGTTCCAGAAAATTCGCTGCTTGGGCAAAAAACCAATCCACTTGATCCCGTCGGCCAAAATGGGGATCACATCGAGTCCCATCTGCCGCTCCATGGTCCAGCCGGCATAGCCGTTCATGACCTTGTTTTGGGAATATCCCTCCTTGGTTCTCCCGACAAAAATATGACCTGAGATTTCCGGTACAGCAATGGTGAGGCCCGTCTCACGCATCAGCCATTCACGGGCTGCTCCGTCGTACATTAGGCCGATCTTCCAAGAAATCACGCGCTTGGTGGTCAACTGACCGCTGGCAAACACACGGAAATCCCGAACTTTAAACTGGTTTTCCAGCACGACTCCCGCAGAATCCATTTGCCTCCGACCGGCTTCATCTTGGGAAAATCCCGCAAATTCGTAGAGAAAGCCCATCCCAATCCGAAAGCTGGAGTAGCGGCCAGTAAAAATATTGACGTTGCGGGGAAACTTCTTTTTTTCCAAAGTATCGATCGGTTCCAAGACTTCCCCCATGGTACCATCCGGGATTACGACTGCGGTCGTGTCTTGGGCGAAGCTTCTGGCCGAGCTCCAAAAAAAGACCGCCAAGATCAACGCAAGCATCGATCTTGGCGACACTATTACCAAAGGAAGCTTTCCTCCACGGTCGAGATGTATGGTTTTCCTTTGAGACAGAAGCATTCTGGGTAAAAACTACAGGATACCAAGCGGCGAGATAAATCCTACCGTGAAGCGCCCGGTGTTATAATTCTGGGCACCAAATCGAACTTGGGCGTAGTCCGAATAGTCGTAGCTCCTACCCGCCCAGTTGGCAAAAAACTTCAGATTCAGATTGTCCCAGGGATAATACTCCACTGCGGGTATAAAGCCCCAGGCATTGCGGATGTGTTCTTCTCCCGAGGTGTTTTCCGGATCGTTGAAGCTGTTTTTCCAGTTAGCGATATCCAACATCCCAACGAAGGTCAGGTGGAATTTGGGGCTCACCATGTATCGAAGGTTGACCCAGTGCCCTACATAGAGCGTATTGCCCACGGAGTAGTTGTAGAGGTCGTTGGGGATTGTCTCACTGACGATGCCGGTGCGATCCAGCTCTTCATCACTCCACTTGAAGTCATAGATAAACCGGAACCGGTCGAAGTTAAACTCGTTGCCCAAGGCGATATAATTCATATTGGCACCATTGCCATTCGCATCCTGCGCTTCATTGAAGAGTGAATAGGACCAGATCGTTTTCACCTTTCCCTCAAACAAGCTCCCCCTCCAGTTGGCTACAAAGGCCAAAGGTGCCTTGGACTCCGTGAAATTGGGTTGCTGCCCGTATAGCTCTTCGAAGGTTTTGGTTCGGGAATCGAGCACCTGGAAGGTCCATTGGTTTTTGGGACTTGGGGTATAGCTGAATCCAACACCTGTGAGAAAGTTGTCCGCATACTCGACGATATCTGAATACTCGTAGATGTCGATAGGATTCCAATCAAATTCCCAAGCTCCCCAGTCGGCGCACATCTTGCCGAGGGACACACTCCACTTGCTGCTCAGATCCACCCGAATGTAGGCCAGATCCACCGAGCGGCTCAGGTTGTCCACCGACTCCGAAGTCTGCGCCCGGGTGTAGCGATCCCGAAAGCGGAAGTACACTTTTTCGTGTACCTGCCCCCTCAACTCCAAGCGAAATTGCTCATTTCTGAACCTGGATTGGGTATACTCTCCGTCCACAAATTCGTTTCTGAAAGCGAAATTCATATTGGCAATCATGCTGACATTCTTTAGCAGGCCTTGCTTGGCCTCGGGAATCAGAGATTTGTAATAAGTTGTATCTCCCACCTGTCGCTCCTGCTTCTGTGCCCACACCAGCGTGGGAAAAAGGAAAAGCAGCAGAATCCATCGGATGTATTTTGGTGATTTCATAGGGATGTGATTTCTGATTTCTGAAAATCCAGATATGTGATCGAACTATTCCTTCTGCCCAGTGAGAGCTTCGGGATCCAACAGCTTCTTGATTTGATCTTCGGTCAGGAGTTTCTTCTCCCGGATCAGCTCAATGATTCCCTTGCCAGATTCCAAGGCTTCTTTGGCCAGCTCGGTGGTTTTGTCATAGCCCAACACGGGATTCAATGCAGTCACAATGCCTACACTTCGCTCGATATAGCGCGTGGTCACATCCTCGTTGGCAGTAATTCCTTCAATGCATTGGGTTCGGAAAAGCGGCAGGGTTTTGAAAAGCAAGCCCTGAGACTCCATGATCGCCACGGCCTCGACAGGTTCGTAGGCATTGAGCTGGAGCAAGCCAGAATGCGCTGCGAGTGTGACGGTCAGGTCATTGCCCATGACTTTGAAAGTAACCAAGTTCATCAGCTCCGGCATGACCGGGTTCACCTTGCCAGGCATGATCGACGATCCCGGCTGCAGCGCTGGCAAGTTGATTTCAAAAATCCCGGTTCTTGGTCCCGATGCCAAAAAGATCAGGTCACTGCTGATTTTGGATAAGGCCACCGCGGCACTTTTCAGAGCCGAAGAATACATCACAAAGCCCTGCTGACTGCTGGTCGCGGCGATCAGGTCCTTGCTGAGGTACATCGGTTTACCGGTAATTTTGGCCAAGTGTGTCGCACAGTGCTCCGCATAGCCCGGCGAAGCGGTAATGCCCGTACCAATCGCGGTTGCACCCATATTTTGCTCGTAGAGATATTTCTCCATATCCTTGAGACTCTTGATCTCTGCATCCAGCTGGTTTCCAAATGCGTGGAACTCCTGGCCCAAGGTCATCGGTACGGCATCCTGTCCCTCGGTACGCCCCATCTTCAGGATATGCTTGAATTCATCGCCTTTGGCATGGAAGGCTTGTGAAAGCCTCTCCAGTTCCGCCACCAGTTTGTCGTTATGGAGCAGGAGGGCAACCTTGATTGCCGTTGGGTAGACATCGTTGGTAGATTGTCCCATATTGAGATCGTCATGGGGCTCGATGATGTCATATCGTCCTTTTTCGTGGCCGCCCATTTCCAAGGCTATGTTTGCGATCACCTCGTTTGCGTTCATATTCGCCGAAGTTCCTGCCCCACCCTGGTACATGTCCACGAGAAAATAATCGTGGTATTTCCCTTCGATAATTGCCTGACAGGCTTTTTCAATAAGCTCCAATTTTTCCTTGCTCAATCTTCCGTCCTCCGCATTTGCCCGTGCAGCAGCCAGCTTGACCATCGCGTAGGCTTTGACATAGTCTGGGTAGAAATTGGTTTTGATCCCGCTTACGGGGAAGTTTTCAAGGGCTCGGGCAGTTTGCACACCGTAATAAGCGTCTGCAGGAATCTGCTTTTCCCCAAGAAGGTCATGCTCTGTTCGGGTTTGTTGTGCCTCCACCGCCAACCCACCGGCGAGAAGCAAAGGAATCAGCAATCCGATTTTTCTTGTCTTTTTCATCGTGCTTGGATTTAATCCTAAGAATCGGCCTGAGCAGCTCGGCGAAGTTCCGTTCAAGCTGGTCCGGCAGAAATCCTAAAGAATGATCAATAGGTAAAGAATGCCTCTTGGAGTTGCTTTTTGTCCTTGGATCGGGTGAGAGCCAGCATCAGCAGTACCCGTGCTTTCTGGGGAGTGAGGTCATCGGAAACAATGGTTCCCAGCTCATCATCGTTGATTTCGTCATGCAGTACCACTCTGCCCGAAGGAGCCCGGCTGGCGCGACATACGATCACCCCTGCTGCCACGGCTCTTTTTACAGCATCCATGTAGGCCTTGTTGAAGTTCCCGTTGCCGACGCCGGCGATCACGAGTCCATCCACCTTCTTGCTGATCAGGAAATCGATCATATCCGCCGATGCATCTGCATACATGTACACTATGTCCACTCGAGGCAGCTTGGTGTCAGCCGTCAGCACAATCGGCTTGGGGGGATTTACCTCTCTTACCGAGCTGGAATAATATTCCACCCTGCCATCATAGGCTTGTCCTACTGCTCCGGTATTGGGGGAGTCAAAGGCATTGGTCTTGGTTGTGCTCATCTTCATGACTTCCCGAGCGTCGTAGATCCCTTCGTTGAAGCTGACCAACACGCCACGGCCCTTGGTATCCGGATGGATGGCGACAGTGATGGCATCATAGAGGTTCTTGGGACCATCGGCGCTGATGGCGGTGGCCGGACGCATGGAGCCTGTCAATACCACAGGCTTGTCGGACGGAATCACCAAATCCAGAAAATAGGCTGTCTCCTCTTGGGTATCGGTACCATGGGTGACTACAATCGCATCAGCCTCGTTGTTGGCAAAAATCTCATTTGCCCGTATGGCCAATTTTTTCCAGATCTCGATGGTCATGTCTTGGCTTCCCACCGAAGCGATCTGCTCACCGCTGATATTGGCGATTTTCTTTACCGAGGGGATGGTTCCGATCAGGTCATCAATTGGAATTTTCCCGGCAGTATATCCGGCGCGGTCGGCAGAAGCGCCTGCTCCTGCGATGGTTCCTCCGGTCGCCAGAATGATTACTCTTGGCAAGTCTTGCGCCCAAGCCTGACAGGCGAGGCCTACGAATAGTAAAATCGAGAATAGCTTTTTCATGGTTTGTGGGATTTTGGATTTAGGTATTCGTGATCTATGGAATCGGTTAAAGCAAAACTGATTGAAGCAGTAGCCCCGCGACCACGGCGACGATGGTAGTCACCAGACCGGGGAGCATAAAACTGTGGTTGAGCACATACTTGCCGATACGGGTAGTGCCCGTCCTGTCAAACTCGATCGCCATC
The DNA here is from genome assembly GCA_964613865.1 of uncultured Limnohabitans sp. GTDB lineage: Bacteria > Bacteroidota > Bacteroidia > Cytophagales > Cyclobacteriaceae > Algoriphagus. The sequence continues at coordinate 43,508 of CAZTJM010000011.1, forward strand.
AATAGCGTGGGATAACCGGGAATAAAAAAATGTCCATTCACGGCAGGAAAGATCCCAATGAGATAGGCTGGCGGCAAGCCCAACGCAAGGCCCAAGGGCATCAGTGCTTTGGCAGTGGAAGCTTGGCTATACAGTAGCATACTGAGCACAAACAAAGCTATCGCGAATGACCAGGGAAAGGAAGCCACCAGCTCTCCCAGGGTGTTTTGGATCGCTTCAAAATTATTGTCCATGAAGGTGCTGCTCATCCAAACCACACCGAAGACGGCTATGGTAGCCTGCCCTGCAGAAGAAAAAAGACTCGCTTTGGTAACCTTGCCGGCAGTTGTATTGGCAAATAAGATAATTAGACCCGTGGCCGCCAGCATGATGATCATGATCATCGAAGGCATCAGCAAGTGACCGGCTTCGCTCACCGCAAAACCGGGGTTGAAGTCGGGTCTATTGCCAAAGTCCGGCAGAAACTGGGGAAACGAGCCGAAGATGACTACCGAAGCCACCGCGAGCGAGAAGATGATCACGGATTTCTCCGCTCCGGGTGCATCCTCTGCGTCGGCTGCGTCGTTTTTCCCCTCTAGATTTTTGGCAAAAACAGGGTCTTTCATCCGTTTCAAAAACTCCGGATCTTCGCTCAATTCTTTCCCACGCTTCCAGACGAACAAAATCCCGGCGAATAATCCGATCAGCGTAGCGGGGATGGCGACCATCAGGATATCAAACAAGCCGAGACCAGTCGCTGCCAAGACGGTAAGCATCGCAGCGGCAGCAGCCGACACCGGGCTGGCGGTGATGGCCATATAGGCACCGATTACGCTCATACTCATTGCCCGCTCGGGACGGATGCGATTTTTGATCGCCACCTCGGCGATGATGGGCATGATGGAATAAGAGATATGTGCAGTGCCGGCAAAAAGCACAAAAGCATAGGTGATCAAAGGACCCAAAATCGTAATCTGTCGGGGATTGTTACGGAGGATCTGGCCGGCGATCTTCACCAGATAATCCATCCCTCCGGCAGCCTGAAGCGCTGCCGCGGCAGTGACCACGCTCATGATGATCAGCATCACTTCAAGCGGTGGATCCGACGGAATCAAACCGAACCCAAAGATCATCACCAAAAGGCCAATCATTCCCATCACGCCCAAGCCTATCCCCGACATGCGCGCTCCAATGAAAATGCAGACCAGTACGACAGCCAGCTGAAGAAATATCATGAAGTTGGTTCTTAATGATTGAGATAAGCCGAATGTTATTTCCCAGTATAAAGGGCTGCATGTATACCTCTATACCATTTGAAAAGTCACTAATTCCCCAGCCATTTTCGCTGACAAAAGTCAGCTTAAAACAAAAAGTTTCTCAGGTAATGCCGGCTCTCCTGAAGACACCAAGATTGCTATAGAATGGGCTTCTACTGGAAAGTTTGCGTCGCTGTATTCGGCCCCCTTGCCCCATTCATAGAGATCCTGGGGAGAAGCCTTGCCGGTGTCCATCCACAGTCTCCAATTCCTCTCCGCGGGCTTGGCTTTTGGGATTTCAAACTCCAAGGTTTCACTATAGGCGTTGATCATGATATGCATGGAGAGGGTCTGGGTGATGGACTCCACACTGAAGGCAAGAGCATGGGAATCGTCAGACCAATCGGTCATATTCAGCCGTACTCCATGGTAAGTGACGCGTCCCATGTCCAGCAGTTCCTTAAGGCTCATGGCATTTTCCGCTTGGCTGGCGTCACGTCGCAATCGCTGGGAAATGAGGAGCTTGACAAAGCGAAGCAGGCCTTGGTTTTGGGTTACCAAATCCCAGTCAAACCAGCTCAGCTCGTTGTCTTGGCAGTAGGGATTGTTGTTGCCGAGCTGGGTGCGTTTGACTTCGTCGCCCATGGAGATCATCGGAGCTCCAACGGCCAGCAGCACGGCGGTGAAGAAATTCCGCATCTGTTTTTCCCTCAAAAACTCAATCCCTATATCCTTGCTCAGCCCCTCCACCCCACAGTTCCAGCTTAGGTTTTCGTTGGCTCCGTCTTGGTTTCCCTCCCCATTGAGCTCGTTGTGCTTGTGACTATAGCTGACCAGATCGTACAGCGTAAACCCATCGTGACAGGTAATGAAGTTGATGCTCTGCTCAGGTTCCCTATCCTGGTGTCCAAAGATATCCGGGCTTCCGATCATGCGGCTGATAAAGGCTCGGATTGTCCCACGGTCACCCCGAAGAAAACTCCGCACGTCATCCCGAAACTTCCCATTCCATTCTTTCCAACTGTCCCCCACGAAAGTGCCGACTTGATACAGCCCGGCCGCATCCCAAGCCTCTGCGATAAGTTTCGTGCCAGCTAGTACGGGATCAGATTCGATATCCCAAAGTATGGGAGGATTCTCGATCAGACGGCCCTGTCCATCGCGCGACAGGATGGAAGCAAGATCAAACCTAAACCCATCTACATGCATGTGCTTCACCCAGAAATGGAGGCTGTCGATGATCATTCTCCGGACAATGGGATTGTTCGCATTCAGGCTGTTGCCACACCCGGAGTAGTTTCTGTATTTAGATCGGTCTTCTTCCAGAGAATAGTACAGCAGATTATCAATACCGCGAAAGGAATAGGTTGGTCCGCCTTCGCCTCCCTCGGCGGTATGGTTAAATACCACATCGAGGATAACTTCGATACCTGCGTGGTGCAGCGCTTTGACCAGGTCCCGAAATTCATCCAATGCGGCGATGGGGTCCCTTTTGCTCGAAAACCCTTCGTGAACAGAAAAAAAACTGATTGGATTGTATCCCCAATAGTTGATGCGTCCGTCCTCCGTCTTGGGATCAAACTGAAACACCGGCATTAGCTCTACTGCGGTGATTCCTAGTTCGACTAGGTAGGGAATCTTTTCGATCATGCCGGCATAGGTACCCCGGAGTTTGTCTGAAAGTCCTGAATTGGGATTTTTCGTAAAGCCCGAAACATGCATCTCGTAGATGATGGTCTGAGAAAAAGGACGGCAGAGCGGCAGGTCCCCTTCCCAATCGTAGGCTGCCAAGTCCACCACAACCGATTTGGGGCAAGGCTCCGAAAATGCCACGGCATGGGCGTAAGGATCTAGCAATACTCTGGAGGGATCAAACCGCATTCCCTGCGCCGGATTTTGGGGGCCAAAAACCCGATAGCCATACAACTGCCCAGGCCTGATGTCCGGAACAAAGACATGCAAATAGTGGTAGGTTCTGTTGGCGCGTGGATCCATTCGCACAATGGATGATGGTTCCAAATCGTCCCTCTGCCGGAAGAACAGTAGCTCCACCCGCTCGGCATGCTTTGAAAAAAGAGAAAAATTAACCCCTTCCTTGGTGTAGGAAGCCCCGATGGGAAAGCTGTGTCCGGGATGAAGGTGGGCCATTGTCTTGGAAAGTTTTGATCCAAGTTAATCGCTGTCTCTCGCCTCTTCCCTGATATTAGTCAGTCGGACATCTAAAAAACTCACATTGAAAACCCTGTAACTCAGATCACCTGCTTTCCCCAGGGTGGTAGCGTGTGACAGCCCTTTTCTCCACATCTTCCCGATAGAATGCCACGTCCTTAAACTGGACATCGGCGTAGCGCTGGGCTTGGTCAAAAAAGTGGGGAGAAGTGGGATCGCCGCTTTGGCCTCCCGCCAGTATGGTCTTGGCTTTTACCTTGTCGCCAAACTCAACTACAGCAACAAAGCTGTTGCCACGATAGCCATAGAGATTTTTGGTGTTTTCTCCCGCACGGGCCCCATAGGCAGCCAGTGCGCCCCAATTTCCGGATGCCAGACCGATTGGGACATAGGGCTTGTCATCGTTAAAACCCGCGTCGATCGCGCCGCTCAGCCGCTGAAATCGGTTGATTTCCCCCCAGGGCTTATTCCAAGTACCAAAGTCACGGTTCATCTGAGCGATGGTAGCTTCAAACACTTCCTTTATTTCATCGGCACTGGGGACTTTGGCATTGGGTATCTCATTGACAAAACGACCAGCACTGCGGAAGGCCCGTTGATAGTTTTCACCGTAGAAATGGGCAAAAGACATCGCAGTCGATTCCTTGGATGTCCTGTAATCCCAAGCACTTAGAAGCTCCAAAATCCGTTTTTGTTCTTCATTTTCCCCTACTCCCATCGCACCTATCAGCTCGGGAATGAGGTATTCAAAGGCGGGCAAATAAGGATCATAAGCCAAACTGATAAAGCTGTCCAAATTTAGTTTCGGAGTCTCACTCAGAACTTTGACTGCATGGACGGCACGGAAGTTCTCTGCGTCTGGAGCCATGTATGCAGGATAGTCTTCCCGTTTGGGACTAAAATCTCCGGCGGCGGTAAAAGGCGTGGAATTGCAGTTTTGTATCCAGCCATTTTCGGGATTGAGAATAAGGATGCTTTCATCTACGCTGTGTAGTCCTTGCCAGTCAGTTGCCGGATTACTGCCATCCACCGGTTTGGAGAAGTCAAATTCAGCGTTTCGCTTTGGGATGAAATTGCCGTGAAAATAGGCGATGTTTCCGTCCGCATCCGCGAAAACCGTGTTGTTCGAGGAGTTGGTACGGATATTCATCATCTCCTTGAACTCGGCGTAGTTGGCCAGCTTGGTGCGGGTATAGCTTTGCGAAAGTGCGTTGACAGGATCCCAATTGATCTTGGTAGCGACCCATTTCTCTCCATTCTGATGGGTGATGGGCCCGTGGTGCGTACGGTAAAACGTAAACTCTTTTTCCTTCAGTCCATCACCGGATTGGTATTTCAAGGTGACGGTCTGCATTTTCACATCTCGAAGCTCCTCTCCGTATCTGTATTGGATCTTGCCTTCCGATTCGATGATTTCCTCCTCAAACTCATCCTTGAAATCCACAAAGGTCGACGTGTGAATCCAGCCCGTTTTCTCATTGAAGCCTTGGTAGACAAAAAACTGTCCCCAGGTCACCGCTCCATAAGCATTGAGCCCTTCCTCACTGACGACATGAACTTCGGGACGAAAATAGAATGAGGTGTGGGGATTGATTAGTAGCATGGCATTGCCGGATTCCGACAGGCTCGGCGCAACGGCTATCCCGTTTGAACCCTGAGGTTCAACCAAAATGTCTTCCATATTATTCCAAGCCATGGCGGACTCTTGCTCATAAAATGCCTTCAGGCGCTCGGTAGAGATGCTTTCTATGTCACCACCAATGGACCCTTCAAAGAAAAACATCGGCATCCAGGGCTCGTATCGGGTGATTACTTGGGGCTTTGTTTCTGGATGCGTGTGCAAATAGTAGTTGACCCCGTCTGCAAAGGCCACACAGAGCTCCTTGAGCCAGTCGGGGGCAGTTTCATAGGCGGCTTTGGCCTCGGCTTCCGTCATGTAGAGCTTAGCCCGCAAGTCGGAGTAAAGTGCCTCCTCCCCTTCCAGCTCGGCTAGCCTACCTATTGCCCAGACGTAGTTGCGCTCCACTCTTCGAAAATCGTCCTCGCATTGGGCGTACAGCAGGCCAAAGACCGCATCTGCGTCGCTTTTGCCATAAATATGCGGCACTCCAAAGTCATCGCGCAGGATTTCCACACGCGCTGCCTGCTCCTCCCATCGGTTGATTTCGTCGTTGAGATTTTGTGTCTGGCAGGAAAAGAAGGCAACAAGGCAAATTAGGAAAGTAAATCGCTTCAGCATGTGGAAGGGTGAAAAGGAAGTTTCCCGAAAGTAAGCGATTTCGAAAAACCCCACAATCCCATTCTTATCGGTGGTCTTGGTAGAAGTTCTTTGGAAGGATAGATTTCATATTGGCAAGCAGCTCCTCCGGAATCGATCGACTTTCCACAAAAGCCTTTTGGAGTTTTTCGACCTGGGTTTGGCTACTGGCCCCAATTACCAAAGAAGAAACCGTCGGCTCCACCAATCCAAAACGGATCAGTACGGCTTCCGGAGAAAAACCGGACTGGGCGATCTCGGCCTTGATTTCAGCAACTTTTTCCGCAGTGAAATCCAAAAAACCCGCAGCGGGTTTGTCGATCAAAATTCCTTTTGCAAAAGCGCCCCGAACCAGGGCTCGGGTTGCAGTGCCTTCCAGCATAGGAAATATCGTCTCCTCCGGACGCCTATCCAAAGGACTGTATTGCAGCATCACGGTAGCCGGAGCTTTCAAGCCCATCAGGTTCCGGATCACATTGGGCCGGATGGATGAAATGCCGAATTCTCGGATCTTTCCCTGACTTTTGAGTAAATCAAATGTCTCGATGATCTCCTCCCAAGGGTCGTCCATAGTCCCCCCATGCAACTGGTAGAGATCGATGTAGTCCGTGCGGAGTCGCTTTAGGCTTTGCTCAACTGCAGTCAGAATGTAAGATTTTCTGGGATTCCAGGTCCAGGACGTCCCGCTTGGGGTCCATTGATTTCCGACTTTGGTAGCGAGCACCAGCTGCGATCTCTTGGTTCTAAGGGCCCGGCCGATATTCTCCTCGTTTTTCCCTTTTTGGTATAGATCCGCCGTGTCAAAAAAACCAATCCCCAGATCGATCGCATGATGGATTATTTTCTCCGACTCGGAATATGAATCCGGCAGCGACATGCAGCCCAGTGCAATCGGAGGTAGGAAAAGCACGCTTGCATTTGCAGAATCCGACATTGTATTTAGGTTAATTTTCCCCAAGGCAAAGCCCTGATTTATTAATTTTCAAATAGCGCTCTGAATCCACTAATTTCGTTTTCAAAATTCAAAATTCAGTGAAGTATTCCTGCTATTATCTCTATTTTTGGGGCGCCTAAAACCTATAACCATGAAAAAAATAGCCGTTTTCACATCAGGCGGGGATTCTCCCGGAATGAATGCCTGTATTCGCGCGGTAGTCAGAACAGGAATATATCGGGGTCTGGAAGTCTACGGAATCAACCGGGGCTACGAAGGAATGATAGAAGGGGACATCAAGCGCATGCACTCACACTCCGTCAGCAATATCATCCAACGCGGTGGCACGATGCTCAAATCCGCCAGGTCCATGGAATTCAGAACTCCTGAGGGAAGGAAAAAAGCCTATGACAATCTCAGCGAGCTGGGAATCGAAGGCTTGGTAGCCATCGGAGGTGATGGGACTTTCACCGGTGCCAAGGTTTTTTACGAAGAATTTGGCATCCCCACGGTCGGTTGCCCTGGCACCATCGACAACGACATCTATGGAACTGACTTCACTATAGGTTTTGACACGGCGGTGAATACTGCCTTGGATGCGATCGACAAAATCCGGGATACTGCAGCTGCCCACGACAGAATATTCTTTGTGGAAGTGATGGGACGTGACGCAGGATTCATCGCTATTGAGTGCGGGATCGGCGGAGGAGCCGAATTCGTGATGGTCCCCGAGACCAAAACCGATTTAGGCAAAGTGGTAAAGTCCCTCAAAGGTCTCCGAAAATCCAAGTCCTCTAGCATCATCGTGGTTGCCGAGGGCGACGAACTGGGCAACGCAGAAGAAATCATGGGAATGATCAAACAAAAAATCAAGGACCCGACCAAGGAATTTAAGGTGACCACTCTTGGCCATATCCAGCGCGGTGGAACTCCAACGGCACAGGATAGGGTACTGGCAAGCAGATGCGGAATGGGTGCGGTGGATGGACTTTTGGCGGGCAAGACCAATTGCATGTCCGGCGTCATGAACAATGAACTCGTCTACACCCCATTTGCCGAATGCATTGGAAAAACAAAACCTCTCCATCCCGACCATCTTTCACTACTCGACATATTAAGCATTTAGTATGGGATTTATTCCATTGTTTTTGACTGTAGGTGGGGCCTGCCTACTTTTTTTTCTCACCGTGAAAAACACCATGCAGCGTAAGCTCAACCTACAGCGTGAACTACTTTCAAAACTGAGTCTAAACCACCCTGAACTCGGACTGTTGCTTGGAGAGATTGCAGACCCAGATGCAGTGCTGGAAGACCTGAAGAGAACAAATCCAGAAAACAAGGTCTCCAAAAAAAGCCTCGAGATTGTGCGGCAAATGAAAATCAACCGGCACCAATACAACGTCCTGATCAACAAAGCGCCCTATAATTGGGTGGCAAAACTCAGCGGCTTTCAGGTGATTTGAGTTTTCAGCCAAGACAGGATTTCCTCAAACTGGTCTGGATGAAACCAGCGAATCTCGGGATCCCTGCGAAACCAGGTCAATTGTCGCTTGGCGTATCTCCTCGAATTTCTTTTCAGAAGGCGAATCGCCTCAGGTCTGTCATAGTGGCCTTCTAGGTAGCCGAAGATCTCAGAGTAGCCTACGGTCTGCAGTGCATTGAGGTGCCGTTTTTCAAAAAGCGATTGGGCTTCTTCGAAAAGCCCCTGATTGATCATCTGGTCCATACGCTGATCAATCCGGTGATAAAGCTCCTCTCGCTCTCTTTCCAAGCCTATCTTGATCACGCGGAATGGCCTCTCCGTTTTTTTCCTTTGTCTGAATCCGCTGAATTTAAGGCCTGTACCTACGAAGACTTCCAGAGCCCGCATCAGTCGTTGGGGGTTTTGCCTATCCACCAGGGCATAGTACTCGGGATCCACCCTACTCACCTCGGTCTGAAGCCAGTCCAAGCCATGGGCTTCAAAGTTTGAGATCACTCTCTTTCTAATACCAGGGTCAATGTCGGGAATCTCGTCAAAGCCGCGGGTGATCGCGTCCGCAAAAAGCCCAGAACCCCCAGTCATAACTGCGATGGAGCGGTCCTTGAAAATGGTATCCAAGATCTCCAGCGCATCATGTTCAAAACGCCTCACGTCATAATCCTCTTCGATGGAGAGCGAATTGATGAGGTGGTGCGGGACTTGGCTGAGTTCGTCGGGACTGGGTTTGGCGGTGCCTAGGTTCAACTCCCGGTAAAATTGTCTACTGTCGCAGGAAACAATCTCGGTCTTGAATTTTTTGGCTAGATTTATACAAAGGTCAGTTTTCCCCACCGCAGTCGGGCCGACTACCAGAATCAGATTTTTCTGTACCGCCAAAGTTTTGAATTTTTATTCTCCCAAAAGCCCAAAGGAATGCCATGAAATCGAGCATAGCAAAAATATCGCACAGAAAGAAATCTATCGATCACGCGAGAATCCGTCTGACCGCTAATAGTCAATCCTAACCAGATGAAAAGCAAAAGGGTATTGATCGTAGACGACAACGACTTAAACAGAAAGCTGTTCGAAAACCTGATCGGACAGCTGTTTTCGTACGAATCGGCAAAAAATGGGCTTGAGGCGCTAGAACTTGCGAAATCCGCGGACTTCAATCTCATCCTGATGGACATACAGATGCCGATGATGGACGGCATCACCGCTATGAAAAAAATCCGGCAAGAAACCCACCTGTCCTGCCCAATCCTTGCGGTGACTGCCTATGCGGACGAGTCGGACAGGAGTAGTTTCTTGGAAGAGGGTTTTGATGACTTTATCACCAAGCCTATCCGCCCCCGGGAATTTCTCCATTTAGTCCAGTTTTACCTGAAAACCAACCCGAATAACGAGTCCTCCGACTCGACCCAAAAAGGAGAGCTGGAGATATTGGACAGAAAAATCCTCGAGCAGCTGCTCAAGTACAACTCCAAGCAGGCCATATGGAAGATCTTCGACGATTTTCTGGCCGAATGCGAAGAAACAGAACGACTGATTGCCGCCTATGCCCCGGAAAGTCCCATCTCGGGACTGCTTGAAAAGGTCCATACAGTGAAAGGCAATTCGGGAACTTTGGGCGCGATGGGCATTTTTCAGGCTTCGGTGAAAGCCGAGGAGCTGGGCAGACTCGGCAAAACCTGTGAATTCTATCTGCAACTGAAAAATTTAAAAAATGAAATCCGCCAATTCCGAGATTTTTTGAGTCAAGAACCTATTTTTGGAACATGAGCAAACCAAAAAACATCCTCGTAGGCGAGGATAGTTCGATCATCATCAATCTGACCAAGAATGTGCTGGCATTTGAAAACTATCAAATAAAGGCCGCCCGAAACGGACAGCAGGTTCTTGATCTTCTGGGCAAGGAAAAATTCGACTTGATCCTGATGGATATCAGCATGCCTGTCATGGACGGGGTCGAGTGCACCAGACAAATCCGTTCATCCGAGGATGAGTCGATCAGCAAACTTCCCATCATCGCCATCAGCGGCAACATCCACAACTACACCCCTGAGGAGTTTCGCAGATTTGGCTTCGACGACTTCCTCCAAAAGCCCCTCAACTACGATAAGGTACTCGCTACCGTCAAAAAATTCCTCAGCTGATGGCAGTCAAGTACACGAAGCATTTTTTGGACAAAATGGAAAATCTCTTCGCCGCCTCGGAATATATCCTGAGGTACGAAAAAGGAAATTTCAAATCCGGCTATTGTGTATTGAAGGACACCAAAATAGTGATCGTCAACAAGTACTTTCCCCTCGAAGGGAAAATCAACGCCTTGGTGGACATCATCAACGAATTGAACTTCGACCCAAAGGATTTCAAGGAAAAAAACAACCAGGATTTTCTGAGTGAACTCCGCCAAACCTCGCTGAAGTTTTGAAAGTCAATTTTCTCGGAACCGGAACCTCCCAGGGAGTGCCCGTGATCGGCTGCGATTGCATGGTATGCAGCTCGCTGGACTTCAGGGACAAAAGGTTCAGGACATCCATCCATATCGAAACTCCCGAGGCTTCAGTGGTAATCGATACCGGACCCGACTTTAGGATGCAGATGCTCCGGTCAGGGGTAAAAAAACTGGATGCTGTCCTCTTTACCCACGAACATAAAGACCATACCGCGGGCCTTGATGACATACGCCCTTTCAACTTTGCCCAGAAAAGGGACATGCCTATTTTCGCCCGTAGGAATGTATTGGAGCAAATCCGGCGTGAGTATGCCTATATTTTCAACCCCAAGAAATACCCCGGAGTACCTCAGGTGGAGCAAGTGGAGATCAGCGATAGCCAGTTCAATGTGAATGGGCTGGTAGTCACCCCCATCCCGGTTTTGCACTACAAGCTGCCTGTATTCGGATTTCGTATCGGGGATTTTAGCTACATCACCGACGCAAACTACATCCCGGAGGAATCCATGGAGCTGCTGGAAGGTACGGAAACATTGGTGCTAAACGCCCTGCAGATTGATCCGCATATTTCACATTTCACCTTGGACGAAGCCGTGCAGGTAGCGAGGAAAATCGGGGCGAAACAGACCTATTTCACACACATTTCGCATCGGCTGGGACTCCATGCCCAGATTGACGCCCAACTTCCCCATGGAATTGCCTTGGCCTACGACGGGCTAGAGTTAACTTTGGGCTGATGCACCTCAATTACCACTTTCTCCGGTACCTCGCTCCAGCGCTGCATGAAAAATTTGTGGGCAGCCGCATTGCCTCCTGCTTTTCCCAAAGCAAGGATGAGTTGATTCTAGAGACTGAAGCGGCCGGAGAAAGCCTTTTCATCCGTGCCCACCTACTGCCGCCTCAGGTCTTCCTGGCTTTCCCGAGCCAACTCCACCGAGCCAAGCGCAATAGTATAGACCTGTTTCAGGAGCTCGTCGGTGACCGAATCGAAAAATGCGTAGTATTCCACTTTGAGCGGGCTTTCTACTTTGACTTGGAATCGGGAAAAAAGCTTGTTTTCAAACTCCACGGCAATAGAAGCAATGTGCTGTTGTACCAAGCGAACCAAGCTGCCCAACCTTCGATCCTATTTCGCAACGAGATCCGAGAGGACAGGGACCTGGACTGGCAGACCCTTGAAAAGCCGCTTGACCTCAGTCAGGAGCGGTTCGTTTCCCTCGAAGGGAATGCCTCCCAGTTTCTGCCAACTTTGGGTGCAATTCCCCGCGCCTGGCTAAAGGAAAGAGGCTATCCAGAAGCTCCGATTTGGGAAAAGTGGAAGCTGATGCTTGATTTGCTCGACTTGCTGGACACTCCGCTTTTCACCTTGGTGGAGAGGCAGGGAGAAGTGCAGCTCAGTCTATTGCCCGAGCCCAATCCGGTCAAAACCTTCTCAGATCCCATCCTGGCTGCCAACGAACTCTTTTATCTCGCGCTGATCAAGGGGAATTTTGAAAAAGAAAAAAACGGAATCCTAAAAAGCTATCAGGAGCAACTGAAAAAGGCTGAATCGTACATTTCAAAATCGTCATCCAAACTGGATGAGCTCAAAAACTCTCCCCCTCCGAGCCAACTTGCGGATGTGATCATGGCCAACCTCCACGAATTTCAGGGCGGGAAATTGGAAGCCGAGCTAATGGACTTCTACGCCGGAAATCGAATAAAAGTGACGCTGAAGCCCAACCAAAAGCCCCAGCACCTTGCCGAGACGCTTTACCGAAAATCAAAAAACCGCCAAATCGAGCTTGACCAAATTTCCAAGATCATAGCCGCAAAGCGAAACCTGAAAGCTGAACTTGAACAAAAAATCGAAGCCATTGCGTCAATAAGCGAATTCAAGGAGCTCAAAATCTACAAGAAGACCCACAAACAAGACAAAGCAATCACCAAGGAAACTACTGGCTTGCCGTTCAAAGATTTTGAGTTCGAAGGCTTCACGATCTGGGTGGGAAAATCCGCCAAAGACAATGACGAAATGTTGAGGAACTTTGTGCACAAAGACGACTTGTGGCTTCATGCCCGACAGGTGCCGGGATCTCATGTAGTCATCCGGATGAAGGGAATTACCACTCTCCCCAATCCCGTACTGGAAAGGGCCGCTGGCTTGGCTGCATTTTACTCTAAACTCAAAACCGAATCGCTTGCTCCAGTAATCTACACCCAGGCCAAGTTTGTCAGGAAGGTGAAAGGTTCCGCCCCTGGCTCGGTGGTGGTAGATCGGGAGAAAGTAATCCTCGTGCCCCCTATCGGCCCCGATGGGGAAACGGCTGCCAGAAAAACATAGGCTTTTAGCTGGCCGGGACATCTTTTCAAAATAGCTTTTCGGGATGCAAGGATTTGAACAAGTCGAAAAGAAAATCCCGAATGTCGGCGCCTCTGTTGCCGGGAAAAAGAGAAAGGCCGACTCGTCTTAAGTCAGCCTTCTCCCAATGCTTATAATAAAGACCTATTACAAAGTGGGCAGCAAAACACCATCTATTACATGCACTACGCCGTTCTCGATTGCGACATCGGCGGCAACGACCTGGTAGGTATTGCCTGCGGCATCGGTTACAGACAGGTCATTACCCGACCGCACCACAGTCAAGTTTTCTCCACTCAAGGTTGGAACAGTTTGGCTTCCTTCTTCCAGGTCAAAGGAAAAAGCAACCGCAGGAACGACGTGAAAGCCCAAAACTTTCTGAACTCCCTCTAGTCCGATAGCACCCACCAACTCTTCCAATGAACTCAAGTTAAGCTCGGCAAGAAGCGCCGTGAACGCGCTATTAACAGGAGCAAAAACGGTGATATCCTCGGCGTCTAGTAGCGTTTGACCAACTCCTGCTGCGTTCACTGCGTCCAGTAGCACGGTGAGGTTCGCTGCGGAGGCTGCTTCTACTACGTTCGGCAAATCCAATTCCGGAAGAAGAACACCGTCGATCACGTGAACAACACCATTATCAATGGCAACATCCGCTTCTATCACGTTTGCCGTGTTTCCCAAGGCATCGGTCACAGTGACTCCGGAGCTACCCACATTGACTGTCAAATCCTGCCCAGCCAGCGTGGTAAACGTGTTACTCGCTGCTAGGTCCCTTGAAAAAGCAACTGCGGGAACCACATGGAATCCAAGCACGGTCTCCAGATTTTCTTCCCCGCCGATCTTGGCAACAAGCTGGTCGAGGTTTGATACGCCAAAACTACTTAGGGCAGCTGCAAAAGCATCGTTGGAGGGTGCGAATACGGTGATCGCAGGCTCTGCCTGAAGTACGTCTACAAGGCCGGGAACGGCTTCCACTGCACTAAGGAGAGTGGTCAACCCCGCATCGGTGGCGGCTTGCGCCAAAGTAGGGTTTTCTACGGGCTGCTCATCTGAGTCATCACATGAAACAAAGGCAAAGAGCACCATGATAGTTAGAAGGATTTTTGGGAACTTGATCATATCAAATAGTTTGTTTTGTTTAACCTTATAATCATTTTGTTAAACAATTTGTTTTGAACAAGGCAAAAAAAAAGGTGGGCAACTAGGCCCACCATCTTTATTTCTGTAGTTCCTGCCGTTATTCCACCACGTGGATCTTCAGCATGTTGGTTCTACCATTTTCCTTTAGAGGCATGCTTGCAGTATTGATGATGATATCTCCCGATTTGACGTGGCTGTCATTTTTGAGGGTGTTTTCGATGTCTTCGAAAGTAGCATCCGTAGAAATTTGGCTGCTATAATAGTAGGCTCTCACACCCCAAACCAATGACATTTGAGTCAAGAGTTTCTCGTTTCGGGTAAATACGAAAATATTCGCAAGCGGGCGGTGAGAAGCCAGTCTGAATCCCGTGAAACCGGAATAGGTGATCCCCACGATTGCTTTGGCTTTCACGTTTCGGGAAAGTCGGGCTGCCATCAGGATCAGGTTGTCGCTCAGGAAGGTCTCCTCGTCTTCCGGGATCTTGTAGAGGTTATGATAGATCTCTGCATTTTCTTCCAAATAGGTGATAATGCTCGTCATAGCCTTTACCGCATTTACCGGATATTTGCCCGAAGCAGTTTCGGCGGACAGCATCACCGCATCGGCTCCATCCAGAACCGCATTGGCCACGTCGTTGGTCTCGGCGCGGGTTGGTCTTGGATTTTGGATCATGCTTTCCATCATCTGCGTGGCAATGATAACCGGCTTGCAAGCCAACTTGCATTTTTCTACCATCTTTTTCTGCCAGAGCGGTACGATTTCCATGGGAACTTCCACTCCCAAGTCGCCTCTAGCTACCATGATGGCGTCAGTTGCCTCGATGATCGCATCGATATTTTCAAGCGCTTCCGGCTTTTCTATTTTAGCGACGATTTTACACTCTTTGCCTGCAGCCTGAATTCTACTTCTGAGGTCTAAGATATCCTCGGCCGACCTCACAAAAGACAAAGCGATCCAATCCACATCCTGCTCCAAGCCAAAGCTCAGATCTTCGATATCCTTTTCTGTCAGAGACGGGGCGGACACCTTAGTATTAGGGAGATTGATTCCTTTTCTAGACTTTAGGATCCCACCGTGAATAACCGTGGCGTTAACATTTTTTCCATCTGTGCTGTTCACCACGACCTCCAGGTTGCCATCGTCGATCAGGATACGATCACCGGGTACTACGTCTTGGGGTAGGTTTTGGTAAACCGTACTGACCAAGGAAGCCGTACCCACGACAGGATCATTGGTGATAGTGATCTTTTCTCCGGGCTTGATCTCCACACCGTTGTTTTCGACCTCGCCCACACGGATCTTTGGTCCCTGCAAATCCTGAAGGATTCCGAGATTGCAGTTGAGTTCTTTGTTCACTCTTCGGATGATCTCCACTACTTCCTGATGCACAGCATGGCTTCCGTGGGAAAAATTCAGTCGGAAGACATTTGCCCCGGCCGCGGCCAGGCTTTTGATCATTTCGTAATTGTTTGAGGCAGGGCCTATTGTAGCCAGAATTTTTGTTTTCTTAAAGGGCAGGTGGCTCATCGGGTCATTAATACGTTAATAGGTTTTCTTTCGATTTTAATTTTGAAACATCCAACCT
>CAZTJM010000012.1:0-57230 GCA_964613865.1 uncultured Limnohabitans sp.
GCATGTAGCAACAAAATGCAAAGGGGCTGCACCGCTCGTAATAGGCACCCATTTTCTCCAATGTAGATAAAATGCACATTAACGCATTTTGGAACCAGTTCCATACCACTGGTCAAAAAAATAGTTTCCGAAAAATAATTCCCCCCTTCTGATGAAAGACCTTTTGCTAGCTTGCTCATTGAAGAATAACCACCAAACGAATGAAAAGACAATTTCTGAAAGCAGGAATGGCTGGCTTGCTGTTGACGGGTATTCTCTCGCACACTGCATGGTCCCAAAGCGACCCAACAGGAAAGCGGAGAGTAACTGAAACCTATGCCATCACCAACGCCACGATTTTCGCATCGCCCGGGCAAGAGGGAACCAAAGGCACTGTGCTCTTTCGGGATGGCGTGATCTTGGATGTCGGGGCCAATTTGCAGCTCCCCAAAGAAGCGCAGGTAATTCCCGGAGACTCGCTCTTCATCTATCCTGGATTCATCGATGGAGCTGGAATGGCCGGTATCACCAAACCCAAGGATCCTGAGCGTCCCAAAGATTTTGTATCCTCCGCACCGCCAGATGAGATCGCTGGCATTACACCCTGGAGGTCTATCACGGATCAGTTTTCTATCTCAGCCAGTCAGGTAGACGATTGGAGAAAGGCTGGATTTACCATCAGCCAAATCCTGCCGGATGGCGGAATGATCCCCGGCAAAGCCTCCATTATGGTTTTGGGCAATCCCGGCTCTGTCAATGTCCTTATTGAAAACAGCGCCCTGGCGGCGAACTTCAGGGGCTCTCGCGGCATGTACCCAGCCACGGCCGTAGGCGTCATGGCAAAATTCAGGAATGTGTACCAAAACACCACTTTGGCTTTGGATCATTCCAAATTATATGCTTCAGCCGCTGGTGTATCAAGGCCAGAGGTTACCCCAACGCAAGCGGGCATGTCAGCCGTAGTCCAAAAACAAATTCCCGTCGTCTTCACCGCCGCAAGCGATCTTGAAGTTCGAAGGGCTTTGGCACTGCAGAAAGAATTGGGCTTCAAATTGATTCTTGCAGGCTTGGAAAACTATGAATCCGTCATCGATCTGATTAAAAGCTCAGGGACCCCGGTTTTGATAAAACTGGAAATCCCAGACGACAAAGCCATAAAAAGCCAAAAAGCAGACAGTGCCTCCACTGCCACCAAAGCGCAATATGATCGTGTCAAGGAAGCATACGATAAGGCTCTCAAGCAAGCTTCACTTTTGGAAAAAGCGGGAGTTCCATTTGGCTTCTCCACAATGGACACCAAGCCGGGCGACGCGCTGAAGGCAATCCAAACCATGGTCAAAAACGGCCTGAGCGAAAAAGCAGCGCTCGCAGCACTGACTGTCAACCCAGCGCAAATTCTTGGAATCAACAGAGTGGCTGGAACCATAGAAAAAGGAAAGATGGCCAATTTCGTTATCAGCAATGATTCACTTTTCAAAGAATCCGCACAGATCAAGCATGTAGTAGCGGACGGCTATGTCTTCGATTATGAAGTGAAGAAAAAGACTCCAAAAGACAACGGAAAATCCGACAACGGAACCGTCAAAGTCGAAGGCGTATGGGAATACACCGCGGAGACTCCAGCGGGTAGCAACGGTGGGGAAATCACCATCACCAAAGAAGGGGCTGAATACTCCGGAACCATCACGCTTGACGATCCAGACGGAAGTGGCAAAATAAACACGCCCATCAGGAACGTATCCCTCAATGGAAAAACACTCACTTTCGAGTTTGACGTCAATGCAGGAGGCAACAAACTCGTCGTGAGCATAACCGGGGAAGTCTCCGGAAACAACATGGAAGGAACCATGTCTGTAGCCCAGTTCGGCTCATTTCCCGTCAAAGCTACTCTAGTCACTCCTAGCCTAACCTTCTAAAAACATGAAAAAGCTCAATTTGATATTTGCTGCCGTGTTGGGAATGGGGTTGAACTATTCCCAAGCACAAACGCCCAAAGGCGATCTTCTGATAAAAAATGCGACAGTATTGACCGTCACCAAAGGCAATCTGGAAAATACCGATGTCCTGGTCCAAGACGGCCTCATCAAGCAGGTGGGGAAAAACCTTTCCGCTCCATCCGGGGTAGAGACGATCGACGCCAGTGGCAAATACCTCATGCCAGGCATCATCGATGCCCATTCGCATGTCGCGCTGGACGTCGTCAATGAAGCCTCTGCTCCCATCGTCGCCGAGGTTCGGATGAAAGATATGGTCAATCCCTACGAAATAGGAATCTACCGCGCACTGGCAGGCGGCGTGACTATCTCCCACGCGATGCACGGATCGGCTAACGTAGTCGGCGGGCAAAACGCAACCCTGAAGCACCGCTGGGGCTCCAAGGATCCCGCTGATATCATCATGCAGGATGCTCCCCGCACGATCAAGTTTGCACTGGGCGAAAACCCAACACGAGTCCACGGCAGGGGTAACAACATCCAGCCCAGAACTAGAATGGGTGTGGAAGCTATCCTCAGAAACGGATTCAATGAAGCCCTACAATACAAGAAGTCCTGGGAAAGCTACAATGCAGCAAAAGGCCAAAAAGGCAATACCGTTGCCCCCCCGGTCTTCAACGAGAGACTTCAGACCCTAGCCGAGATCCTCGACGGCAAGATCATCATCCACTGCCACTCCTACCGAGCGGATGAGATCTATATGCTGATCAACGTAGCCAAGGATTTTGGAATCACCAAGCTGGTATTCCAGCACACCAACGAAGGTTTCAAAGTAGCTCCTGAAATCGCTGAATACACCATGGGCGCTTCAGTCTTTGCTGACTGGTGGGCTTACAAGATGGAGGTTTACTACTCCACTGCATTCAATGCCGCCATTCTTCAGAGAAATGGCGTGATCACTTCCATCAATTCGGATTCCGCAGAGTTGATCCGCCACCTTTACCATGAAGCTGCCAAAACTCAGCGTTATGGAGGACTGAGTGATGATGAGGCCTTGGCGATGATTACAATCAATCCCGCCAAGCAATTGGGCATCGATGACAAAGTGGGTTCGATCGAAGTTGGAAAACAGGCAGATTTGGTGATTTTCGAAGGTCATCCGCTTTCTTCCTATGCCGTTCCGCAGATGACTTTCGTCGATGGTGTCAAATATTTCGACATCAAAACCGACAAGGACGATCAGCGCCAGTTCGTAAGCGCGACTGAGATGGTCGAGCCCGTATACCTGCACACGGAGGAAGATCATCAGTGTCTCCAGGGTGTCGAGGAGTACTTCCACGCGTTCATGGGTACCTTCATGCAGGATCATAAACATTAATCACCCCGAAAATTCAAGCTTATCATGAACAGAATTTTAAAAACCTTTTGCGCCTCTTTGCTAGCCCTGCTTCCTGTGGCTGCTATGGCTCAGATCGACGGGGAATTTGTAAAACCTCGTACCGGAAAGTTTCTCCTCCAAAATGCCACCGTGGTGACCGTCACCAAGGGGACGCTAGAAAATACTTCTGTATTGGTTGAAAACGGAAAAATCGCCCAGGTGGGCACAGGTATCAATGCTTCCGACGCTGAAGTGATCGACTGTACCGGCATGTTCATCTATCCGGGAATGATCGACGGCGGCACCCGGTTGGGACTAGTGGAGGTCAGCTCAGTGCCGGAGACGGTCGACTATGCCGAGATCGGCAACGTCACCCCAAACATGCAAGCTTTGACGACTGTCAATCCCAATGCGGAAGCGATCGGAGTTACGAGAGTTTCCGGAGTGACTACGGTTTTGACGGTTCCTACCGGCGGACTTTTCCCAGGCACCGCAGCTTTGATCAACCTGAACGGCTACACCCCGGACCAAATGTACGGCGGGTTTAAGGCAATCGTGATGAACTTCCCTAGCTCAGGACGTAGGGGAAGATTTGATCGCAGATCAGACGAGGACATCAAAAAAGATTCGGAAAAGGCTCTCAAAGAAGCTAATGACATCTGGGAAAACGCAAAAAACTACCTGTCTTTGAAAGAGGCTGGCGCCGAGCTCCAGTATTATCCTGAAATGGATCAGTTGTCGAAGGCTGTTTCCGGCGAGCTTCCCCTATTGATCGTAGTCGATGCCGCTTCCGACATTCAAAATGCAATCAAGTGGGTGGAAGGCAAAGATATCAAAGTGATCTTCTCTGGTGTCGCCGAGGGTTGGAGAGTGGCAGATGAGATCGCCAAAGCTGGTATTCCGGTCATCACCGGACCCGTTCAGGAGCTTCCCAGCCGCCAGTCGGACCGCTACGATGCCGCCTACGCCAATGCAGGCAAAATGGCCAAAGCTGGTGTCAAAGTCGCAATCCGCACCGACGAAGAGGAAAACGTGAGGAATCTGCCCTTCCATGCGGCTTTTGCAGCGGCTTATGGATTGGGAAAAGAGGAAGCGCTGAAAGCCATCACCATCAATCCGGCAGAGATTTTTGGCATCCAGGACCAGTACGGTTCGGTGGAAGCTGGAAAGCGCGCCAACTTGGTGGTTTCCACTGGCGATCCGCTCGAGACCAAGTCCCAAATCATGCACGTGTTCATCGACGGGTATAGAATCCCAATGTCCAATAGGCACATCAGGCTTTATCAGGAGTTTCTAGAAAGATCTCCCGGCTTGAAAGTCAACTAAGCAAAAAAGGCCATGGAAGAGATTCTATGGCCTTTTTTGTACTCATTTAAAAATTGGAAGATTTGAAAATTGAAAAATTGATTTTCAACATTTGATCCAGAACTTAATTTTTCAATATTTCAATTTTACAATGTTTCAATCTTAAACATGAAAAAACACCTACTCAGCCTTACCGCAGCCTCCCTCCTCTCCGTCGGTGCTTATGCGCAGCAAGACGGATTTTTGCCGTCCCAGTTTGCGGAGCAAAAGAAATTTGAGACGGACTTCCTCGATGCGGTCGACTATTCCCGATTCAAAGTCCACCTGCAGGAATTGACCAAAAATCCGCACATCGCCGGAACCCCGGAAAATGAGCTGGTCAAAGACTATTTGGTCAAAATCATGTCTGACGCGGGGATGAATGTGAAAGTCTGGCCTTATGATGTCTATTTGCCGAATCATCCTGGAAAATCTGAGCTGCAAATCACCTCTCCTGTTCAGATGACATTGTCCCAAAAGGAAGGCGAGATCGCGGAAGACCCTTTTTCCAAGGATCCCAGGCTCCATCTGGGCTTCAATGCCTTTTCCGGTAGCGGGGATGTGACTGCCGAAGTCGTCTATGTGAACTATGGCACCCTGGAAGATTTTGAGAAACTGGCAGAAATGGGCGTCCCATTGGAGGGGAAAATCGCCATCGCTCGTTATGGCGGAAATTTCCGCGGCTACAAGGCCAAGTTTGCCGAGCAGTACGGGATGATCGGACTGGTGGTCTATACCGATCCCAAAGACTCTGGCTTTACGCGCGGCGAGGTCTATCCAAACGGCCCCTACTTTAACGAAACGACCATACAACGTGGATCCATGCTGACTTTGGACTATACCGGCGACCCGTTGACACCAAACGTGCCTGCCCTTCCACTGGACGGAAACAAAAAAGTAAAGCGACTTGACCCTGCAGATGTCCCTTTCCATACCATTCCCGTCACTCCCATCGGCTACGGAGCTGCAAAGGAAATCCTCAGCCGCATGACTGGATCTGAAGTACCTGAATCCTGGAAAGGTGGCTTGCCATTCACCTACCGGATCACCGGTGGCCCAGAGCTGAAAGTCCGCGTGATGGTGGACCAGAAGCCTGACTTTATCCGGGCAAACAATGTGGTGGGAACTTTCGAAGGAAGTGAGTCTCCTGACGAATGGATCATCATGGGCAGCCACTATGATGCGTGGAGCTTTGGTGCCACCGACCCCAATTCCGGAACCGCGATGCTTTTGACCTTTGCGGAAGCTTTGGGTGAACTCTACAAAAACGGGCAAAAACCAGCTCGATCCATCCTGATCGGCCATTGGGATGCTGAAGAACAAGGCGTGATCGGATCTACAGAATGGGTGGAGCATCTGAAAAATGAACTTGGCGCGAAAGCGATTTCCTACATGAACTTTGACGCTGGTGTTTCGGGAAGGAATTTCGGGGCTTCGGCCGCGCCTACCCTTAAAAAACTCATCATTGATGCTTCAAAAGAAGTGACCTATCCCGACTCTGCGAAAACTGTCTTTGAGGTATGGGCTGGCAAAAAGCCGGAACCCGGCATCGGCAACCTCGGCGGAGGTTCAGACCATATCGCCTTCTATATGCACGCAGGCATTCCTTCGCTCAGCGGCGGCTCGGGCGGTACCAGCGCCTACCACTCCAACTATGACAACTTCCACTACTACTCCAAGTTTTCAGACCCCAGCTTCAAGATGGGCGGAGCAGTAGCCCAGCTTTTTGGACTCGTCGCTATCCGCCAGGCCAACGCCGCGGTGATCCCCTACGATGTCAGCCGCTATGCAAAGGATCTTAAGGGGCACTTTGAGCAAGCGGTGAAAAACGTCAAGACCATCGCACCGGATTTCGCGGGATTTGACCAAGTGGACGCCGCCTTGGCAAAGCTGGAGGCTAGTTCAGACGCATACCATATGGCACTTCACAAATCCCTCTCCGAGGAGACCATCCATACCTCCAAGCTGGAGGCAATCAACAAAGGCCTGATCAGTTTGGAAAAAAGCTGGCTGGACCCGAAAGGGATGTACTATGGAGCATGGTACAAGTCCCTGTACGTGTGCAACGATCCCTTTTCAGGTTATGCATCTTGGATTTTGCCGGGCATACAATATGAAGTTGCCATCCGGAATACAGAGCGCCTCGAAGAGTGGGACACACGCTATGCAATAGCGATCCTAGACCTGAGCAAAAAGATCGACACGCTGACCAAGCTGGCTCAACCAAAAAAGTATTGACAGAACAACAGAACCGCGGCTCGAACCAGTCGCGGTTTTTTGTTTTTGACAGAAAAGTCAAAGCTCCAGCTCGACCAATCGCCAAAACGCATCCCCCTCCAAGGTCCAACCTTCAACTCTTAGACTGAGTTTGGTCATGCCATAAGGTACTTGGATTCTGGCTTTGAAAATGCCGTTCTCGGTCTTTGCCAGAGGATCCCAGTAGACCGTGGGCTTTTTCTTCAGAAATTGATCCGCTGGGGGATTTTTTAAAAACTCCGGGAAGGTCGTGAATCCTCTTATCTTAAAGACTTGGAATCCCTCCGAGTTGAACTTCTTGTCGCTCTCCGGCCCAGTTCTAAAGCCATTTTTGGTCTCAATCATTATCACACCAGCATAGCCAGCCATTCCAAAAACACTTTTGCTGATGTTGTCCGAATAGACTTTGATGGATCTGAGTTGGGAGGGTTCATAGGAATCGAGAATTTCATCAAACTCCCCCTTTTCCAAAAACGGCCTACTTTGCCCATCGATGATTAACAACGGCATCCCGGTCTGCTCTCCGTAGGTATAGTTTCCAAATTTTCTTCCGGTAAATCTGAGCTTACCCCAAATCTCCGCCATGGTCATTTTCTCCAAGTCCTCCGGCCCCACTTGCTGGGTCGGTTCCCCGTAGCCATAGTTACGATCCGCCATGGTTTCTCTTTCTTCATCTGCCTCCTTCACAAACTCTTCCAGAAGTATATAATCTCCCGAAGTATCCAAAAAAGACTCACTTTGGACGGGCAAAGACATGAATTCATAGCTCAGCTTGGGGAAAGATCCCCGAAATGCAGGTTTCTGGAATTGGGTTAACTCAACCCTGCCAAAGGGTTTGAGCTTGTCGTCCAAGGCAGCCACGGCCACCAGCGCCGTATCTTGAAAGTTCAGGCCCGTCGCCCAGAATCTACCCAAAGAGTCTGAAACGACCGTCCCATAGTCCTCCAAATCTCCTTTTACCAGCGTAATTTCATTGGAGGCGGAGGTTTTTTTCCTATCGGGGAAGAAACGACCTTCCACGGAAATTCCGTATTCGATCTGATGCAGCATCTCGCTGTCGAAGGACTCTGGCAGACTCACATCCACCCAGCCCAATTCATTTTCCAGGCGATTCTTTTCCGAAATTTCCACAGGAACGGTGGCGTCTAGAAGAGTCAGGATAAAGTTGGTTTCGACCGGATTCTGAAACCCATCGAAAAACTCAAGCTCCAAATCCATTACTCGATAGTTAACGGAATCAGTGACTTCGGTTTTGTGATGGAGTGCTATGTCTCCATCATAAAGAGTCTCTCGGTCGAGTTCTGGTACGACCGGAATAGTCCCCTCGGTCAGGATCGGAACAGGCATCTGAAAAATATCCGTTTCCGGAAAGTTCATATTGCAACGAGTGTAGGCACGCAATAGGTAATCTCCCGGTGGGATGTTGCCGTCCAAAACCAAGCCTCCGGATATTCTTCCTCCCTCGATTCTGAAGGTTTCCTCACTTACTTTTTTCAAATCAGCGTCCACCAAATCCACATAAAGCACCCGGCTTAAACTGTCGGAATTGATGGGATTCTGATAGAGCATCCTGCCGCCCAGCCAAAGTGTCTCTCCGGGATGGAAATAAGGCTTGTTGGTACTCAGCCAAACCTTTTCGCGCAAGGTGTTCAGTTTGATGTACCGGGATTGAAAGATCTGCAATTCCTCCGCAAGGCCAGAAAAGCCTTCATCGGGCACAAAGTCCAATGGTAGAGACCTCGCGACCCGCTGCCGGCCGATGTAGCCCGATAAGACTAGCTGCGTCGGATTGATCAAGGTGCCATTTCGGTCTACATCGAAATACCCAGAAGGCGCGTCCATCCAGGAGATGGCATTGTAGTAGTTGGTGTAGTAGTCGTTTGGCCAGGGTTTGGTACGATGATGTATCTCCACTCTGCCTGGCAGGAAAATCCTATAAATGCCATTCCCAAAAGGCTTATTATACAATGCATTAACAGAAAGCGGAACGATTGATTTGTTCATCTCCTCCACTACATCGTTCGTACGGTTTCGTAGTGCCGTCTCCGGCTGGTTGTGGTAGAGATCGAATCCCTGTACGCCGGAATTTCTCAGCAACAGTGACAAGGCAAGGTGCCGGACCGAGTTTCGGTAGTTCAACTGCCGTCCATCTTCCCATTGTTTTTGGGTGAGGGAATCCTCAGACTTCAATTCCCTGTAAAAGGCCTGGCCATAGAATCGCGAAGCATTTCTGAGCATGCGAAAATCCTGCAGGTAGTAGTCGATCTCATAGCCCAAAGCCCTATTCACCACCTTAAGTGGAAGATCGGCGCTGGCTTTGGTATAGTTGAAGCCTTTTTCGTTCCTGACGTTTTCGAAGTCTAGCACCCAGGGATTTTCGATTTCTATGTCCCTACCAAAGGGATCGTCGGGTACCGCCAAGAACACCTCGCGAAACCTCTTATAGTTCCTCTCCCAGCTTTTGTCCCTCCGCGCTTTCAACTCTACCTCGGAGAGGTTATCCTCCAGCAACTCCAGCTCAAAACTCTGGAAAACAGCTTGGCGGCCCTTTCTGATCACGGTCTGGGAGACGGTCTTGAAGCCGACAAAGGAAGCGACCAACTCAAACTCTTCAGGGATTTTCCCCTGTATGACAAACTTCCCATCGGCATCCGTCGCAGCACCCAGTGTGGTGTTGTTAATGAATACGTTTGCAAAGGGCAAAGGAAGACCGGAACCTTTTTCCTTCACCACTCCACTGATGGTCTGAGACGCAACAGTGTGAATCAAAAAGAAAAAAACCGCAAATAGCAGCTTGCGCATGAAGGTCAAAATTGGTTTCAGTATCTTAATTGTCTGGAAACTAACGATTTTTCCCAAAACTTTCTTCCCCCTATCTTCAGTAAGAAGGACAGAAAGTGGTTCCTCCCTTTCAGCCAAAAGGTGAACAGTTTTTCAAAAGCGCTGTTCATTATCGTAACAATCTTTTCCTCCCGTATGCCCTTTCCAACCAGAATGGCGCATTTTTTCGCTTGGAACGGCTTTTGAGTTTCTCCATTAAAATCGCTACTCCATGCTGACATTTATCCTTTGGTGCATCCTCTTTATCCTTTGCTGGCCCATTGCCATCCTGGCCTTATTCCTCTATCCCATTGTGTGGTTATTGTTGCTTCCATTTCGATTGTTGGGCTTCGCTGTGGATTTGAGTTTTGACCTGGTTCGCAATATTTTCATGCTTCCGTTTAGGATCTTGGGAGTGAGATGAATTTAAATGGGTAGAGACCCGACAAATCTTTTTTCCAAACCTTTCCTTGTCTTCAGGCAGTCCTTTTCAACTTTGTGAAGATGCTCAGAGCACGATGCTGTAGACTGTCGCCAATAAAAATGCCGCCAAAAAAACTATAGCGTAGAGAATGGCTGTGACGAAAGATATCAGAATGGCTTTCCCTAAAGATCTGCTAAACGCTTTTTGCACATAGCCAATCAGGTAGATGAATATCGCCGCAGCAGTAAGTACTGGGACAAGGGATGAGTCAAACAGCCTCGATAAGCCCAGCCCAACCAAGTACACCAAGGCGCCCAAAGAGTGGAAATAGAGCGAAAAAACCAAGGTTTCGGAATAGTAGGTTGTGCCAAATCCCAGGCAAACCTGTAAGTATCAGGGCAAATAGTGGCATCAGGATAAACACCAGAAATGAAGCCGCAGAGAGGAATTCGGTAGCGATCTGTTCAGAGCTGATTTCCCCCCTTTGCAGTCGGACCATCCTCACTACTATTTTGTCATTGATCGCATCACTGACGATCTCTTCTTTGTCAAAGATCTCTCTGACCTCTTGGTCGGTTATATTTTCGGTTTCAAAGAGCCTTTGCGCCAGCGCCAAAGGAATCTGCGTATCGGAAAACAAGGTCACCCTCAACGCTTTGACTTTAGACTGATCCAAGTCGCTGATCGTACCTCTCACCGATTCCACATCTTCATTTACCCCGCCGGAAACCAGAATAAAAAAGAAAAAGCTGAGGAACAGATAGAGTCTCAAAGGCGGGACATATCGCGCGCGCTTGCTTTCGTTGTATTCTTTGACCACCAAGCCGGGAGCAAAGGCAAGCTTGCGCAGCGTAGTCAAAAACTTGCTATCAAAATTCGAAAAGCTCTCCAGCAGCTCTCGCAAGTACACCAAAAACGGAAGCTTGGTGGGCTTCAGCGACTGGCCACAGTGCGGACAAAATAGGTCGCCTTTTCCAAGGGATGTTTCGCAGTTTGGACAGCTCAAGGACTTAGTCATCTTTCTCAATAGAGCAAATAAGAAAACCCGGAATTTCTCCCGGGTTCGATTCATTCAATTTTTTCAATACACGCCAACAGCAGCGGCGGCATCCATGTTTCCATATCCGTATTGGGAATTTTTGTTGGGATAGAGGTCCGCCGTAGTCCTCAATCGGTTCAAAACTTGGGTTCGAGTCCAGCTTGGATTTTTGGCCCAGACTAGCGCAGCAATGCCGGACGCGGTGGAAGTTGCCACCGAAGATCCCCCAACAGTTGAAGGGCTGTCCCCGCTGCTGGCAAGGGTTATTGGCTTGGTATTGGAGCCTGCTCTTTCCATTACTACAGTAAATTCAACCTTGGAGCCCGAATGACAAGTGCCGCAGCGCTGGTAGCCGCTGCCCTCCTTCACACCGGTGACTGCCACTGTCTCCGACATAGTTGCTGGAAATATGACTCCATACCAATTGGTAAATGTCGTGGAGGTGCCTGCCGCAGCAAAAATCAATTTACCGCGGTTATAGGCATATCGGATCGCATCCGCGACTTTTGAATTGGAAAACACATCGCCTATCGACATGCTGATGATCTTCACGTCAGTCCTATTCCCCAACAAGACCAGGGCCTCTGCCACACCGTTTTTTTCATCACTGGAGTTAAATATCACGTCACTAGTTCCTCTGACCGACACCAAGTTGGAGTTGTAGGCAACTCCGACTGCCGCACCGGTTGTATTGCGAGGGGATGCAACGACCCCGGCCATTGCGGTACCATGTCCGCATTGGTCGTTCGGCCCATCATAATTCTTCCAGATAAAAAATCCAGTTTTGTACGTTCCAAATTTTTGCACCGTCCTCCCTGAAGATTCTCCGGAGTTGAATCCAGAGCCAAGTAACATTTGATCTTGTGACAAGCCAGTGTCGATTACTCCCACGGTGATCCCCGATCCGGTGCTTAGCGCCCAAGCTTGCGTGATTCCCATTTGCGGATAGTTCCATGAAGCTTTGGCCCCAGGACTGACGACAGAATAGTCGGAAGCAGCAAGATTTGACTGCGGGTCATTGGAACATCCCGAATCACTAGTGAGCCGGGCATACGGATTGTCACCATTGAGCAATTCGTAGTTGAATTGATAGCCAAGCGGTTCGAAATACCTTACTTCCTCCATTTTCCGCAGGTTATGGAGAACTTCTATAGTGGAGATTTTTACCTCCAAGTAGGGTAACTTCTCATGAATTACCGCCGTCTGGTCCCTCAATCGATAGGCCGGGCCTCCTCCATCGGCGACCGTTTCGGTGATCATGTTGACAATCTTCGCAGCTGATGCTTTCCATTCTTCTCCCTGCAAATCTTCCAGACCGATTCGGCTGTTTGGCTGTGCGAGATCGACAGGCTTATAGCCGATTGTCAAGATAGAATCTCCAAGCATCAAAGCACTAAACAAAAGCGGGTCGCTTTGCTCCATCCAGACAAAGTCGCCAGTTTCCTGAATTGATTTAAGGATAATTTGATCGATTTCCGAAGCAGCAATCAAGTCTTGCTGTACGGGATTTTGCTCCAAAAGAGAGACCGATGGCGTTTCTTCCTGCCCACAGGAAAAAACCAGAAGAGCCCCAATAAGTTGGGGAAGGTTGATTTTGGATCTCAAAAACATAGCTAAAAAGAATGTTAAAAGTTGAACATCTGTAAGTTACAATATAGAATAGCGTATTATCCAGGCTATTCTAAATTAAAAATAGAGGTTCGTATCACCAGCGAGGCTTTCCTCATATCGCGACTGACAAAAGTCATGGATTCTCCCCACCACATTAAATAGATTGCAGAAGACCTTGTTGTATTTTCTCTTCAAAAACATGAAAATCAAGCTTGAAGAAACAAACTCAATCAGCCCTGAAGCCTGGGAAAAATCATGGCAGGAGCACTGGAAAAAATCACAGATGAACTATGAGCTCCCCACTGAAATTGAAGCGGCAGTTCCAGAGGAGCGGGACTTTTTGCAACATTCCAGAACCTTCGAAAAGGAAATGGAGCGGCTGGAAAAGGTTCATTCCGAATTCCGTGAAGCCATCAAAAAAATGCAGCACATCGGCCCTGCTGTGACCATCTTTGGTTCGGCAAGATTCAAGCCGGGGGAGCCATATTATGAGTTGTCGAGAAAGACAGGAAGTGCTTTTGCCAGGGCAGGCTTCTCGGTGCTCACCGGAGGCGGACCGGGCGCCATGGAAGCTGCCAACCGCGGTGCGTTCGAAGCAGGCGGGAAATCCTACGGGCTCAACATCATTCTCCCACATGAGCAAGCCCCCAATCCCTACGTGGACGATACGATTAACTTCGACTACTTTTTCGTAAGAAAGACTATGCTGGTGAAGTACAGCTGCGCCTATGTCGTCTTGCCTGGTGGTCTGGGCACCTTGGATGAGCTATTCGAAGCAGCCACCCTGATCCAATGCGGAAAAATCGGTCCCTTTCCGCTGATACTCGTCGGAAAGGAATTTTGGAAAGGACTGCGAGACTACATCAGCTATTTGGCCGACAATGGTGTCTTTACCCCCGAGGAGATTGGCTTTTCAAAGATCGTCGACACTCCCGAGGAGGCGGTGGAGCTGGTTCTCAAAAGCCTCCCCCAAGACATGAAGCACATCCTCGACCGTGAGAAATCCCTTCTGAAACCCAGACTAACCTAGACCCACTTTCAATGAAAATCAAACTGTTCGGAGCGGCTGGAGGAGAGGTGACTGGATCTTGCTATCTCGTCAAAACCGAAAAATCAGCCATTTTGGTAGACTGCGGGATGTTTCAGGGAGGAAAAGATTCCGAAGCGAAAAACCTCCTTCCGCAAGGTGCAAGACCCGGGGAGATAGATGCCGTTTTATTGACCCACGGTCACTTGGACCACAGTGGTCGTATTCCCCTCTTGATCAAGCATGGATTTTCCGGCCCGATATACAGCACAGGCCCTACGCTGGAACTCACCCAAATCATACTAGAAGACTCCGCCCGCCTTCAAGAGGCAGATGCGGAACGCAATAACCGAAAATATTGGGAACCGGGAGAACCACTTTTTGAACCACTCTACGAGCCAGAGCATGTAGAGGCGATGAGAGAGCTTAACAGGCCCATAGAATTTGAGGAGATTATCCCAATTACAGTGGACATCACCGCAAGATGGGTCGAAGCGGGTCACATGCTGGGGTCTGGAAGCATTGAAGTGGTCGTGACCGAGGAAGGAAAGAAGAAAGTCATCGCATTTTCAGGAGACCTGGGTCCGCTAAGCCTGCCACTTCTCCGCCCGTTTGAACATTTTCAAAGTGCGGATATGGTCTTCATGGAATCTACGTATGGGGACAGGGACCATAAGCCCTATGAGGAGACGGTAGAGGATTTTTTCAAAATAGTCAGAGAGGTAAGTGAAATCGGAGGAAAAATCCTCATCCCCACTTTTGCCATTGGCAGAGCCCAACAGCTCATGTACCACATGGCGGAGCTATACAACACGACTACGATCAAGCCTTTCCCTATCTATTTGGATAGCCCTATGGCCATTCGAGCTACTGATATTTACCGAAATCACCAAGACCTGCTCGATGAGGAGTTTCAGCTTTTGAAACAAAAGGGAGCATTTCCGGTCGATGAAAGGTATTTCATATCCAGCCAATCTGCGGAGAATTCAAAAAGTCTCAACGAATTGAAGGGTCCGTGCATGATCTTGGCGGGCGCCGGCATGTGTAACGGCGGCCGAATCCTCCACCACCTGCGACACAACCTCCGTGACCCCGACACCCATGTCGTAATCGTCGGCTTTCAAGCCCAGGGTTCTTTGGGTCGCAAGCTGGTGGATAAGCATCCCATCGTGCGGATTTTCGGCGAGGAGATTCCTGTGGTTGCCAAAGTACATACCCTAAACGGGTTTAGCGCCCACGCCGGACAGTCCGAGCTACTCGAATGGTTTTCCTTCCTTGCCCAAGCCAAGCCACGAGTGGCCCTGGTACACGGAGAAGACAAGGCGAGGAGTGCACTGGCAAAACTGATTGAGGAAAAATTCGGCATTCGCCCTGAACTCCCGGAAATCGGAGATGTAATTGAAATCTAATCCCACTACAATGGATAACCAACGCTATTCTACCCATTCATCCCCTACTCTCGGGAGGCGCTATTTCGGAGCGGCGCTCACAGCAGCAATTCTCATCCTCTCCGCTTCGCTCAGTCATGGACAAAATAACTGGCCAAAGGATGTATTCGCCAAAAACGGAGCAAAGATCACAGTCTATCAACCTCAGCCTGAGACACTCAATGGAAACGAGATCATGGGACGTTCTGCATTCTCGGTCGAAGAGGCTCCAAATAGCGAACTGATATTCGGGGTATTTTGGTACGAGGCAATGATGAACACCGATAGGGATACGCGCATCCTGAGCTTGGAGAGCGTAAAGATTACCGATGTCAAACTTCCGGGCGTGGATGACGCGGAAAAAATCACCAAGCTAAAGACCTTACTGGAAACTGAAATTCCACTTTGGGGAATAGAGTCAACCATCGACGAGATTAATGCAACCATCGATAGCGAGCAACAGATCAATGCGAGTGAAGGATTGAACAACGAAGCGCCGGAGATCTTCTATTCCGAGGAGCCTACCTTGCTCTTGCTTTTTGACGGGGAACCCAAATTGGAGCAAGACAAAGACCTGAAGATGGACCGGGTGATTAACACTCCTTACCTAATCCTACAAGCGGAAGACAAAAAATTCTATCTCTTTGCAGGTCAGGGCTGGTATGTTTCTTCTCAGGTAAAAGAGGGCTACGTACTTACCTCAAAACTCCCAAAATCCATCAGTGAAGTCGACAAGCAGATCAAAAACCAGCAAACCGAGAAGCCGAACACCAAAGCCAAAGCTCCCAAAAAGGTCATATCCAGCATCACACCCGCTGAGATTATCCAATCGGATGGCAAGGCGGATTTTGCAAACATCGATGGCACCGACCTTTTGTACATGTCCAATTCTGAGGACAACATATTTCGATACATCGACGATCAGAAATACTATCTCCTTCTTTCAGGAAGATGGTACAATTCAGCGAAACTCGAAGGACCGTGGACTTACATTCCTGCGGACAATCTTCCTGCGGAATTTGCAAAAATCCCCGAATCATCGCCAAAAGCAGGTGTGCTCGCCAGCGTACCCGGTACGAAAGCAAGCCTCGACGCAATACACGATGCGCAAGTCCCCCAAACGGCAAAAGTGGATCGAGCCAAGGCGAAATTGGAGGTCACCTACGACGGAGAACCTAAGTTCGAACCCATCGAAGGCACCAAGCTTGACTTGGCGATGAACACGAAAACGACCGTACTCAGATCAGGCAAAAAATATTACGCGGTGGACAACGGGGTCTGGTTTGTCGCCGACAACGCAAAAGGACCTTGGAAAGTAAGCGACGAACGTCCCAAAGACGTGGAAGACATCCCCGCGAACTCTCCGGCCTACAATGTAAAATACGTCTATATCTATGAAAGTACCCCCGAAGTCGTCTACGTGGGCTACACGCCCGGCTATATGGGCAGCTATGTGTATGGTCCCACCGTCGTGTATGGCACGGGCTACTATTATAATCCCTGGTATGGCCCTTACTACTATCCTAGGCCAGTGACCTTTGGGTTTAGCATGCACTATAACCCTTGGACGGGCTGGAGTATGGGCTTCAGCATGAGCTATGGTTTTTTCACTTTTGGGTTTTACGGAGGAGGAGGATATTGGGGGCCTGGAGCCTATAGACCTCCGTATTATGGCGGAGGGAACAACGTTTTCATCAACAATGGTGACATCAATATTGACCGGTCCAATAACATCTACAACAAACGAAACGATGTCACTACCCGAGACGTACAGCGGGGCGACCGTGGAAATGCCTCCAATAGACCGACGGCCGGCCAACGACCTAGTAACCAGCCAGGGGTCTCTACTAACGATAGAAACCGAACCCCAAGCGCCCGTCCTTCGACTGGACAGCAGCCGGCCAACCGTGGCGCCATGGCCGGTGCTGGTACTCGGGACGTCTATTCCGACCGAAACGGAAATGTCTATAATCGCGACGCCAACGGAAACTGGAGTCAACGCCAAGGCAATTCTTGGCAAAATACGAACAACCAACCCTCACAGATGAACCGTGACTACCAAAACAGGCAGCGAAGCGCCACTCAAAACCACGGATTTCAGCAATCCAATAGAGCAGGAAATCTCGGAGGCTCCTATCAGGGTGGCGGGGCACGCATGGGGGGAGGCCGAAGGAGGTAATGCCACTCTCAGCTCACTAGTATTCAAAAATCCCGAAATCAACGTTTTGGGATTTTTGGTTTAAAGTCCCTGACTGGGGACAAGATCAACCTTCGGCCTGTTTGCCCAAATTCATTTTCGCGTCTCTGTACACATCTCCCAATGAATCATGCCAAACGTCCTCTTTCCCACCAACTTACTTCCAGCGACTTAGCTTGAATAGCCCCGAAAAATGATTAATTTGTTTCTTTCGAGTTTATCCGGTTCATCTCCCATTTTTAACCTGTTTGCTTATGACTGGCTTAGCTGTCTTGGATGTTTTTATCAGCCTTGTATTCATCTATCTTCTCTATAGCCTATTGGCGATGACGGTCATCGAATCGATCACCTCAGCCTTTAGCTCTCGCTCCAAAAACCTGATCACCGGCATAGACCGCTTGCTGGCTGATGACCAGCTTTCCGATTGGTTTAACCATACCGTCGTCAACCTATTTTGGGTAAAAACCACCAATCCGCTTACAAAAGCCTTTTACTCCCACCCTTCTATCAAATACCTGGGGCAAAAAGGCATCAATTCAAAACCCTCCTACATCGCCAAAGACCGGTTTGGGAGTACATTGATCGACCTGCTGAGAAAAGGAGCATATCTCGACGACGTGGCCAACATATCCGCCACCCTCGGCATCATACCTGAGTACGACTCCAGCCTGTTGGCATCCAAAGTCCGTGATGCAGAAAACGAACTCAATGAACTGAGCCAATCGAATCAGCCCGATCAAAACGAGATCGACGCAGCGCAAGAAAAACTCGACAACCTTAAAAAGGAACTGTTTCAAAGAACTAATAAGGAAAACCCCTGGGATATTGAAGGTCTGTCCATTGGTTCCGAGACCAAATACCAGCTCAAAAACCTCTGGGAGCAGGCGGTTAACGACAAAGAAAAGTTCAGAGTCCTGATCGGAAACTGGTATGAAGACCAAATGGATAGAATCGCTGGCTGGTACAAGCGAAAACTTACCTTCCTGACTTTCATAGTCGGTCTCCTAATCGCCGGCCTTTTCAATGTGGACTCGATCAGCCTTACCACGGAGTTGGTCAATAACGACGAGATGCGCACTATGCTAGTCGAAAGCGCAAGCGCCTATCTGGCAGAAAATCCCGAAAAACCTGATTCGACTTCGCTCAAAGAACAAAGGGTTTACTTGGACACACTGAACGCGAGAATGGCCAAATACAACTATGTCTTGGGAGCGAACAAAGAGAAGGGCTATACATTTTGGACATTCCTCGGCTGGCTGATCACCGCCTATGCCATTTCGCTTGGAGCGCCATTTTGGTTTGATCTACTGAACAAGCTCATGCAGGTACGCAACTCGGTCAAAATTCCGGTGAAAGGAACATCCTCCACGGATGATTCCTCTTCCGAATCTGTCAACGTCAAAGCTGTAGGATAATGGCCAGCTATCCAGGAATCACGACTTTGCATGTCAACCTGAGGAGGGATCGACCAGAGGTCAATTCCCCGATTTTCAAGACACTCAATCCAAACACTGAGGTGGAGATATCCCATGCCATTGTCGGTGAGCAGTACTTGGACAGCAACATTTGGTATGTCCTACGTAACCAAACCTTTGTCTGGAGCAAAGCCATTACCACCACTTCAGAGGTTCCTTTTGTGAAAAAAGAACTGCTGGTTACCGCCGACGACATCGGGATCGTGGACGAGATCGACGTCGGAGCTTTGATCGCACTTCGCGAAGGATGGATCAATTCCATAGCAGTCTTGGTGAACCGCCCGAATGATCCGGATTCGAGTTATCTGAAAGCCTTTTGCCAAAAGCTCAAAAACCATAAAGCCAACCCCCAGCAGTCTCTCTACGACACCACCCATATCGGTCTGCACTTTACCATCACCTCTGGCGGTCCAGTATCCAGCCACGCAGCGGTGGGGAGCCTCGTAGACGGTGACAACAAGTTTTTGGATTTCCGCAAGTTCAATCGGAACTTCGAAAAGGAGGACTATGTAGCCCAAGTCAAGACGGAATTCTTTGCACAGTATCAGTTGTTTAAGGAGATATTTGATCGGGAACCAGATCACTTGACCTCCCACCACGATGTGTTGACTTTCAACCGGCCTTTGTTTGAATTTGTACAAGCCTGGTCCCGCGAGCACAGGATTCCACTTCGAAACCACCGCTACCTGCCTGGCTCCAAACGTTTTTGGTATGACACGCTTGCGCTGATGAACGTTGACCTTCCGTCTATCGGAAAAATGAACGATTGGGAAGAGCGTCAGGGGCCATTCGACTTTGACGGATCCCAGCGGACAATTGTCGACCACTACGGCCCTATACCTCCCTTTGGCATCAATTGCTACGATACCATCATCGCAAACAAACAATTGGCACTGGACAAATGGATGCGGGATTTTCTGGTCAGTACGGACAAGCGCAGGGAAATCGTGATCCATCTGATGAAGTCGGGACTGAGAAGCCAGTCCGACTTCATTCGCCAGTACCGTTGGCTGCGGAGTTCTTATCCCGGCATAGAGATCAAATACTTCGATGGGCGGGTAGCCGAATATCTTTCACTCCAGAAAAGATGCCATTGGAACAGTGATCGATGCTTGGGCTTGCTTCCGAAAGTTTAGACTTTTAGTTTCGAAATCAAAAGCCGCCAGTTTTTCTAATCACAATAAACAAACCATGCCCAAAATCATCGCCGCATTCAACTTGACCGTCGACGGGTTTTGTGACCACACAGCCATTAACCCTGATAAAGAAATCCATGAGCACTACAGAGTGTTGCTTGGGCAAGCTGGAATTATTCTTTACGGAAGAACGACCTATGAGCTGATGGAATTTTGGAGGACGCTCGTCGAGAACCCCTCCGGTGAAAAGTCCATGGACGACTTTGCCCTGGCCATGGACAAGGCACCGAAATTGGTCTTTTCAAACACCCTCAAAAAACTCGACTGGCACAGTGCCATCCTGGCAAACAAATCCCTCAAAGAATCGGTCCTAGAACTAAAACGTGCCCAAACCTATGGGGAAAAAGACATCCTTGTTGGCTGCCGAAGCCTGATCGTCCAGCTGCTGAATCTAAACCTGATCGATGAGCTTCAGCTCTGCATACATCCCGTCGTCGTGGGAAAGGGATTGCCACTCTTTGACCAAATCGCCGAACGAAGGGAATTCAAGCTCTTAAAAACAAAAATCTTCCTATCCGGAGCTGTGCTTCATTACTATGTGCCAAGTTCTATTCAGAATTAGGTTAAAAGTCAATGGTGGAATAGATCATAAAATTTCTCTTTTCTGCATTCTGTGAGAAATGCAGGAACTCTTGACCAAACAGCTCCCGCTGCCCCACTCCATCACAATCAAAGAGATAGGCATACAATCCCCCGCTTCCCATCGCAAAACGAACATAGAAATAGTTTCTCTTCTGGTACGGTACGATGGATATCCATCCGGTGTAATTCCCAAAGTGAGAATGAAAAAGCCTGTCTTCTTCAGCTTTTTGAAGAATATCCCAAAGCCAGGGCAAGGAACTGCCTCCGCACGCTTTTTTTGCAGCTCGATGCGCTTTTTCGATGTCCTGCACGTCTTCATTTAGTGGCAGACCGCTATCCAAAACAAGGTCCTCTCCTGAGCAACCGGAGAAAAAAAAGGAAAGGAAAATGAGCTTTCGCATAGCTATGAAGATAGGTAATACAGCGATGCCATAGCAAAAAGTTTTCAAAGGATCGTAAGGCCGATCACAGCAGTCTCGGCAGACTCTTGACTAAACTGCCGAGCAACTATTTGACTATATCAATCGACTTCAAACTTGGAAACGACCCCCGCCTACTGCTCAACCTCTCCCCGAACCCTCAAACAGCTCATACTTCAGCAAGCGACAATCGATGGTTCCATTCCAAAACTCAATTCTTCGACTGGCTTTTAAGCCCACTTTTTTGGCGAGCTCCAGATTTCCCGTGAATATGTAGCCTCGGTACCCCGCGCACTTCTGCTTCATGAAGTCCCCCATCCGTCTATAAGTAACTTCCAGCTCATCGTTTTCCCCCAAGCGTTCTCCATATTCTGGATTAAACATGATCACACCTCTGGGCCGCTCGGGGATCTCCGTCTCGGCAAAGTCACAAGTCTGAAAATCGATCATGTGATCCACGCCAGCATAGGCGGCATTTTCCCTGGCGAAAGATATTGCCTGCAGGGAAATGTCCGAGGCAATGATTTTCACTTCCGTTGCCTCGACGATCTTATTTTCAAGCTTTTTCTTTTTAGCCAAAAAAGCCGCCTCGCTGTATCCCAATATATGTTGGAAAGAATAGTGGTCTCGATAAAGTCCTGGATAGCGATTGGTAGCCATTAGAGCCGCTTCGATGGCAAGTGTCCCCGAACCACACATGGGATTGATGAAAGGTACCCGCATGTTCCATTCGGTCGCATAGATTGTCGCTGCCGCCAAGGCCTCCATCATCGGAGCCTTTCCCGGAATTTTACGGTAGCCATGCTTGGCCAGGGTTTCACCGGAGGTATTAAAATAGACGGTCGCTTGGGTTTCTTTCCAGTAAACTTGGATCACCAGCCCAGAAAAATCCGAACCAGAGTCCGGCCTTCTCCCCTTTTGTTCACGGAAGCGATCGACGATAGCGTCCTTCACCTTCACGTTGACGATGAGCGGTGTAGTCACAGTCTCGTTTTCCGCAACCGAATTGACCGAAAAGTAGCCGTCAACGTCCAAATACTCCTCCCAAGGAATAGATTTGAACTTGCGGTAGATGTCCTCGGTGTTGCGGAGGTAGAAGGATTTAATCTCATAGAGCACGTGGGACGCCGTGCGCAGGTGAAGGTTTAGATCCATGCACTCCTCCATGCTGGCGCGGAGTTCCAGACCGGTCCGCATGACCATAGTTGGCACAAAGCCCAATTCCCTAACTTCCTGTTCCAGATAGCTGACCGAGCGATCCTTACAAGTGATAAAAACTTTCCCTTTTTGGTTAAAATCAAGCATGCGCAAAAGTAAGCAAGCGGCAGGTCACTTGGGGGCGAAAAGGAAGAATATTTGGCCGACCTAAGATTTGTATTCCAAAGATTCTTGGACTCAATGGCGAAATGGTGCTTAACAAGCTATTTCAGAATCTCCAAGTAAAGCTCATTGAGCACTTCCTCCGCCTCGGAGTGGATGGGGCTGCCGGTAACCGTGGCTAAGTTGATAGCCAAAAAGACATAGGTCTTTTTCTCCGGAAAATAATAGAGCTGGCTCCCGGCTCCCAAGCCTCCCCCACTGTGGCCGACAGCTTCTTTCCCTCCCAGGGTAGTCAGATCCAAACCCAATCCATACTGCGGCACTCCATTGGCGTCGTTGATCCAGGTTCGCATCTCGGCTAGGGACGCTTGACTCACCAGCTGTCCCTCGATCAAAGCCTCCAAAAAACGTATCGCATCCGCAGGAGTCGTTACGATCCCGTCATCACCCACCATTTTCTTCACATTTTGGACTTGGAGATAGCTGGAGTTTTCCACGATCCCATTGCTGTATCTATCCCAATACCCTTCCACCAATTCCGGTCGGATGAGATACTCTGGGCTGTCTCGGTAAAAGGTATGCTCTAGCCCCAGCCTTTCGAAAATATTCTCCCGGATATAAGCCGCATGATCTCCCGTCAAATGACCCATCATCAAAGCCAATAACACATAACCGGAATTGCGATAGGAGTACCTCGACCCAGGTTCAAAATCAAGGACTTTTCCCTGGATCAGCTTCATGTAGTCCCGCGGCTGAAAATCATGGTCGGGATCCTGCAGTAGCACCGTGATGTATTGGGGTAGGTAATTGTACTCCGGGATTCCTGAGCTGTGGTTCAGGAGCATTCGAACCGTCATCTCGTCAGATTTGCTGATCCAGGAGGCAACGTCATCAGGCAAATAATTCGAAACCGGTTGGTCCAAGTCTACTTTGCCTCTTTCACTAAGCATTAGGATGCTGGTGGCCAGATAGGTCTTGGAGATACTCTGAAGGTATTGGAGGTTGCAAGTATTCATTGGCGTCTGGTTTTCCAAGCGGGAAAAACCAGAAGCGGAATACCATTCCAAATCTTGGGTCTTGATTCCGGCGACCATACCCGGGATCCCCAGGCTGACCAGTTCATCCATTTTTTGCCTGACGCTTTCAAAACGCCCGTTTGCCGCATCTGAATTTGCAGGGGCACAATTTTCCTGTTGGGCATTTCCGGCTAGACTTAAAGTGAAAAAGCCGAAAACCAGCAAGAGAAGTTTTTCTGTCAGATTCAGTTTCATGTCAGTTGCCCTTTAAGTGAGTGCGTGTTCCGAATTGAAAAATGGTCTCAGGAACAAGTGGGATATCTTGATTGTAGCCTTTGAGAAAAACAGCCTGATAATTGACGAAAGGACTGGTGTAAGTACCCTCAGAATAGTCATGAACTCCCAAGCCTATTCCCAACGGAATGGCAAGCATTCCCTTCCCTTTCTTCCCGACGGAAATCCACTCCCCATTACGCTGGACAAAGGATTCACTCGGCCTGAAGGCCATCTTGTAGCCAATGCCGGTTTTTATTTCGCCGAAAAAAAGCTTGCCCAGATAAGGTCTCCAAGCCGTTTGGGTCATCAGATAGACGCCATTGCCCATGTTCTTGTTTCTGATCCAGAAAACCGAAAACTCCTGCACCCAATTATGGCTGTCTCCACCATGACTGACTTCCGTCCCCAATCCAATTCCCAGGTTTTTGAAATTGGAGCCCATATTCCTGAATGGAAGGGAAAAAGACTGAAACTGCAACGTGAAGGTGATCGGGAAATTCCGGTAGTCCCTGGGCGCCACATCTTGTGCTTTCAACCCCGTGCAGAAAAGCGAAAGGAGTGAAAAAAAGAAATAAATCCATGTTCTCATGTTCATCGAATTGATGGACAAGTTTATTGACAAAACACGGTCAAGGCCACCCAAATAGCCTCGAATTCCCTGAAAAGCATCAAAATTACCGGCGAGATGTCAAAGAATTGGCATAAACCAAGCCCGAAATGCAGGCGCTTTCGCGCGACTGATACCCAATTCAAGGGCAAGGGCGCTTACCGTTTGGGCTTCGAGCTTTCCGTATTCCAGCTTGGTAAAGCCTTTGATGATCTGTCGATGTACAATGGTCTGACAGTTGAGCCTAAAAAAATCACTCGGAGGAAGTTCCTTTTCCCAATAATCCAGGCTTTCGTCAAGAAAGTATTTTTTGCCATCCACCGTGATCAGTTGAACATACTCCTCATCGATCTTCAAGGCCGCTACTTCCAAAGCTAGAACCAAGAGATTCTGGTGGGCAGTCCTGACCGGAATCCCCCGGAAACCCGAATTCAAAACTGCTTTTGTGGCTTGTGCTTCCTGCAGGCTGTGGTAATAATAAAGCCCGACGTAAATGCCGTTGATCACCAAAAACCAAACGCCAATGATAAACACGTCCATGGTGTAAAACTCGGGGATGGCTGGTTTTCCTTTTGCTATCCAGCTGACCAACTCGGTGGTGAGGATGATGAATCCCAGACCAAAAAAAGTCGTCAGCGCCAATTGGATCAGAATCCTCCTGGCGGGTTTTGGCCCAAAAGGAATCCTGCGATCCAGGTGAAAGATGATTCTTCTGACGATCAGCCAAGCCAGATATCCCTGCGTGGTATCGATGGTGAAGGTGAGCAGCAGAAAGCTATTCCACTGGATGTTGGAATAGGTCAGGTAGTAGTTGAAAGCACTGATGAGAGGGATCAGCACCAGAAAAATCAGGATATCCGGCCTGTATTTTTTTAAGATGGAGCGATCAGCATCCTGTGCCATAAGGCCCTAGGCTTTTTGGACTTCCTCTCCAAAAATCTCCTTCACCACCCAGCCTTTGCCCCATTCTTCCATTTCCTTTTCTGTCCACAGCTCGGGGAAAAAGATCACTTTTTGGAAACGAGGAGGCAGGTACTTTTGCCAATTGGTGCCGCCAGTGGCTGCGATATCCACGGGGTCACGCTGAAGGTATCGCACAGCAGACTTGTAGTGGGCCAAAGGCCAGAATACGTTGGCTTTCAAATCAAACTGACGCATCATCTCTCTAAGCACTTCAGTCGGAAACTCCAGTTCCATGTACTTTTGCCACAGATTTTTGCGACGATAAGCTTCGATGAGGTCGATCAGCTTTTTGCCGTATTTCTCCTCAAAATTCTTCAGCGTAAGGGTCTTCTCCCCAGTCGCCAGTTCAATGGCGCCCTGCTGCCAGTAGAGATTTTCAAACAAATCATCGCCGGGGCTGTGGTAGTCATACTCCTCCCGCTTTTCCAATGCGATCAGGTGGAATGCATCCGTAGCCATCAGCTCGATCTCGCGAAACTGCGCGCTTTGGAAACCTGAGGAAGGCAAAAGGGACATTCTGAACTTAAGAAACTGCTCGCGCTCCATTCCTTTCCACATCATTGCAAAGGAACTGATCAAGTGGTCGAAATACATCAGTATCCGCTCCAGGCGAGTTCTAAAAAAAGTTTCGGTAAGCTTCTGCTGGTCTGCGATCTGCTCCATTTCGGAGATGATCAACTTAAAATACAACTCGGTAATCTGATGGTAGATGATGAAGATCTTTTCGTCCTTGAAGCTGGTCTTAGGCTGCTGCAGGGAGAGCAAGACATCC
The DNA here is from genome assembly GCA_964613865.1 of uncultured Limnohabitans sp. Classification (GTDB taxonomy): domain Bacteria; phylum Bacteroidota; class Bacteroidia; order Cytophagales; family Cyclobacteriaceae; genus Algoriphagus. Next base: position 26,063 of record CAZTJM010000012.1, read on the forward strand.
AAATTGATATAGTCCCAATAGGTCAAATAGTCCGCATGCAGCAATCCCTCCAGATAGGATAGCAGATCTTGGCCCGATGACTTGAATTTCTCCTCCAGCTGGTGGATTTTCTCTAAGACTTTCGGATCAAACTGAGACTGGCGCATGGGGATTTTTTAGTCAAAAAGGTAGTAATTTCGAAGGCTTTCTCCTTAATTTCGGGGCAATAGCGGCACTTTCCTGCGGCAAAAATGAAAGATTCCCAAAAATAAACCAAATATATCATGGAGGCTACCGAAATCCGAAAATCCCTCAAGCAGGACAATTTTGAAGGAGTTGATTTTCTGGATCTGGATGATTTGCTGACCGAAGAGCAGAAGTTGATCCGGTCTTCCATGCGGGATTTTGTAAAAAAAGAGATCTCCCCATATATCGAAGACTGGGCACAGAAGGCGCACTTTCCCTACGAAATAGTGAAGAAGTTTGGCGATGTCGGCGCATTTGGCCCTCAGCTTCCCGTGCAATATGGCGGCGGCGGTTTGGATTACATCTCCTACGGATTGATCATGCAGGAGATTGAGCGTGGAGACTCTGGTATGCGCTCCACCGCATCCGTCCAGGGTTCTTTGGTGATGTATCCCATTTACAAATTTGGTACAGAGGAGCAGCGCATGAAATACCTTCCCAAGCTAGGTTCCGGCGAGTACCTGGGATGCTTTGGCCTCACCGAACCCGACCATGGCTCCAATCCCAGCGGGATGGTCACCAACTTCAAGGACATGGGCGACCACTACCTCCTCAACGGTGCCAAGATGTGGATTTCCAATTCACCAAAGGCGGATATCGCGGTCGTCTGGGCAAAGAGCGAAGAAGGCCGCATCCACGGCCTGATCGTCGAGCGGGGAATGGAAGGATTTTCCGCACCAGAAACACACGGCAAGTGGTCCCTCCGGGCTTCCTGCACCGGAGAGCTGGTGTTTGATAACGTGAAAGTGCCAAAGGAAAATCTCTTGCCCGGCAAGTCAGGACTCGGCGCACCGATGATGTGTCTGGATTCTGCCCGTTTTGGGATTGCTTGGGGTGCGATTGGCGCCGCTATGGACTGCTACGAATCCGCCCGCAAATATGCTGCCGAACGCATCCAGTTTGGCAAGCCTATCGCGGGATTCCAGCTGACGCAAAAGAAACTCGCCGAGATGCTCACCGAGATCACCAAGGCCCAGCTCTTGGCTTGGAAGGTCGGTAAGATGATGAATGAAGGAAAAGCAAAAACCGTCCACATCTCCATGGCCAAGCGCAACAACGTAGAAATGGCGCTCCATATCGCCCGGGAAGCCCGCCAGATTCACGGCGGCATGGGCATCACTGGAGAATATCCCATCATGCGCCACATGATGAACCTGGAATCTGTCGTCACCTACGAAGGCACGCAGGACATCCACCTGCTGATTCTGGGTCAGGAGATCACGGGGATTGGGGCTTTTAAGTAGCTTTGATTGGAAAATTTTAAAATTGGAAGATTGAAAAATTGCTAATCGAACGGAAGACGGAAGAAGCCAAAGGCTGATAATTGGACGTAGCGACACAAAACAGCCCGTCTATGACTGTCTCAGACCGGTTTTACTTGAATACTCTTCGTTTGACGTAGTCCCACCACTTAGAATCATTTTCAGCAATTTTTCTCAAATTCCTGCTCACAAGCATACCTATCTCCTCGTAGTTTTTATGGTAAAGGGACGAGATGTAAAAAATCTCTTTCCCATTTGACACAAGTATTAATTCCCTCACAAGTCCGCCGCGTGTCTGGTGAGTCGTAGATTTGTAACCGTCCAAGTTGTCCCACGAAATGTTTGTCTGAGTTCCAATAAATGGGTTGATTAGCGTCAAGCCACCTCGTCCAATTTCAATCCTCTTTATTTTTGGCATTTCCACTCTCAACAGAGAATGCAATACGAGTAAAAGAAGGAATGTGGACGCAACTCTTTCAGAAAATTGCATATCCCAATGATTATAAAACCAGCCATAAACCATGAAAGTTGCCAATAGTCCGATACCCAAAAATGTCGCTGCTATTATTAAACTGGTTCCAAAAAGATCAAATTTGCTTTTTAATTTTTCCATTGTCTGAACTATCATAAAACTAGTCTACAGTTTTAGCCTTTGGCGACTTCCGTCTTCGGTCTCCCGTCTTCCAACTTATTTCACTTTCCCTGGACTCTCCAGAATTTCCTTTAGGTCATCCGGATTGTTCTTCTGATTACCAGTAAGGAGATAAAGCACCATTCCCGCGTCCGAGGGATCAAACTCCTCCCCTTTTTGCGCAGCCTGAAGTCGGCCATAGAGCCAGTCCCATGAGCCTTTTTCGAATGGTTTCCCATCCTTTTTCTCGGAAGTTTTAAGCCAATCATAGCTGGCCAAATCGGTCTTTAGCCCTCTGTAGTCATCGCCACCGTTTTGGTCAGCGATATGATCCATTTGCAAACCCAGAGATGCAAATTTCTCCTGGATTTTGGCCCAAGTCCAACCAGAATGCTTTTCCCACTCGTAGGGCTTGTCGGCATGTTCGTCGTTCCAAGTGGAATGGGAAATCAATCTTACATACTTCAGCTTGGTCGAATCGGCCTCATTGATCGCATTTCCTACTACCTCCATGGGTCCGGCGGCAATAATCGTCAAGGGGTCCTTTGCCGAGCTCTTGTTGATCTGCAGGGTGATTTCTATGACCGCATAATTGGGCGCTGCGGCCGCCTCTATAAATTTGGTTTTTTTGTACCCAAAGGTCTTCGCTCCTATAAATGCACTTTCCCGCATCTGGGCATCTGCCCCTGGCTTTTCCTTGTTGGATCCCCAAGTGTGGTCGCTGAATACATAAACCACTAGCTGATCCTGGAGCTCGCGGGCCCTCAGCAAAGCAAGGCTCATGGGCGTGGCGGCCCAATCATCCTCATCGTGTTCATTGCCATCGGAACTGATCACAATCCGACCCTTGGAATACGGGATGGTCTGCGCGAAAGAAATTGAGGGGAGTACTATAAAGGCAATAAGAAAAAAAACGGGGAATTTCATTTTTAAGAGTTAGTTAGCAACAAGTAGTTTTCCAAAGTAGGTCTTTTGGTCTTCACCTACAACCCAGATCAGGTACGATCCTTTTGCGATTCGGTTTAGGGAAATTTCGAGTTTTGAATCGTCCAAAATTGTCACGGCAACCGCTGAACTTACCTCTTTCCCTTCGGGTGAATAGACATGAAGCTCAAAGACACCTGCCAGAACCCCTTCCGAAAACTCTACAACGGCGCGATCCAAAGCCGGATTGGGATAAATTTTCAGCGCTGCGGCCTGGCTTACCGGCCTACCCAAAATACCGGAAATGGTCAGATTAACGGCTTTTAGTTTGGCCGAGCAGCCTGCCGTATTCGTTAGATCTACCGCATATTCCCCAGTCTCTTCGGCAGTATAAGCACGAGAAGTTGCGCCATTGATTTTCTCGCCATTTCGGAACCACTGGTATTCGAAATCCCCTTCAGGTGCTCGAAGGATGTTTCCATCAACGGCGATCTCTCCGGTGGGCTTGGAGCTTACTTTCACCTCGACAACCTCAGTTTCGGAGAGGCAGCCTCCAGCGTAGCGAATGACTGCATGGTAGCTGCCGGATTCGGATACTTCCAAGGATTTTCTAGTCTGGCCTGGGACCTCCACGCCGTTTCTCCTCCATCTGACAACCTCAAAAGGCTTGGGTGAGCTCAACTCCAATATCGATTTCTCTCCTTCACAAATCTCGGTTTTGCCTGAAACCAACACCTTTTCCGATTCAGTTCTGGTCACCGCAACGGTCGCAACGGCTTCGGCAACATTTCCAGAGTAGTCTTCCGCTCGAATTCCTATTGAAAATTCTTTCCCTGCATCCTCACAGGTAAACCGATTCTTGCTGATGGTAAGTGACTTGATCCCGCAATTGTCTCCATACTCCGACAACAGCATTTGTGCTGTGATTTCGGCGACTCCCTTGTACACATCAAGCTCAATCAAGCTGTTCTTTGGCACCAAAGTAGGTTTGGTCTGATCCGCCACCTTCACGGTGGTTTTTCTTTCCCAAATCTCTCCACCCGGCTTTTTGATCAAGATGACCACTTGGTTTTCGCCGATGTTTTCACAGGAAAATAGCGTTTTGCCCAGCGTGACCTCAAGGCTCGGATCGGCTAAAGGCCAAGTCTCAAAAACATCCTGCGGTCTCAGCTCAGCTTTGCCCTCAGGCCCCAAGACCAGCTGGATGGATTCCCTGGCCTCGCCAAAAGGCAAATCGGAAAAGATGATCTCGGTCTTCATTGATTCCACGGCGCAATCGGAGCCTTTCGGATACAGCTTTGCCCAGTAGGTCCCCGGCTCCTCCGTGAGGATCGCGTTGCCCTTCTCGATTTCCAGTCGTTGGCCATTTCGATACCAGCCCTCTAGGGTGAATTCAAATTCGCTGCCCAAACGAATCTCGGCCACTTGGCCGACAGTGTACTGTTTTCCAGACTCCGGAGAAATGGAAATTTTTTCGGATTCGAAAGCGCTAAGATTAAGGACGACCACTTCCCGGGTTTGATTACCGGATTGGTCCACAGCTTCCAACACCACCTCCACAGGCAGCAGGTACTCTGTGCACGAGATTCGTGTTTTGTTTATGGCTATGAATTTGACCCCACAATTGTCCTCGACAGAAGAGACCAAATCTTCCGCTTTGATTTCCAAAAAACCTCGGGACAAGTCAAATTTACCTTCAAAGGGCTTGAGTATGACTGTCGGCGGGGTTGAATCTACGACTTTGACCAGAACCAGCTTTTTCCAGGTGTTGCCTTTGGAATCGGTGATCTTGAGCTCGTTTTCCGTGCCTCCCAGATCAGAGCAGCTATACTCGGGACTTCTGGAGAAAGTCACCTTCCAATCAGCTTGAACTTCGTTTTTGAGGTAGTCTTTCAGCATGGTTCCGACTTTTCCTTCTTGATCAAGCTGAACGGTAATCTCGGGTTTAAAATCTGGATTGATAGGCGCCGCTTCCAGCTCCACCATGATCCTCAACTTGTCATCGTACACGCGTCGCTCCACCCGCTGCAGATTGTAGTTTTGATCCAAAACAGGAAACGCATACACGGGCTCAAAATCAATCTGGGCAAAAGTCTTATCGCCGTCTTTTACTTTCTTGAGATTGACTTCCAAGTGACCGTAGTGCTTTCCGCCATCGATGAGCACTGGGTTGGCTCCTGTAGTATTCCACTGCTCAACAGATTTCTGGTCTGCTGTCCACCGTGAAAACTCGTTGTAGTCGAGTGTTGTCAAGGGATTGGATATCCAGTTCCTTTTCACTCCTCTCATCCCGTCGCCTGCGACCCCAACATCGTAGTAGTGCACACCTTTCCCGTCATTGTCCAGGTCAACAAAGCTTCGCTCAAACAGCTCATCATGGCCCGCCAGTACGGCGATCACTCCATATTCTTCAAGGAGTGGATGTAAAACCCGCATAGGTGTACCCTCCTGCCCCGTAGCCAATTCATGGTTTATGGTTGTTCCATGTTCGCCAGAACTAAAAGGAATATGATGAAACTGAACGAAAATCAAACGTTTGCCGCCTTTGGCCTGTTTAAGATTGGCTTCGAGCCAAGCATATTGAGGAGTTCCCGGTCCAAAGCCTGAAAGATCTGTTCCTCCAGCGGCCTCATATTGGGCTTGGGTAAAGTTTTCCTGGGTGTCGGTTCCATGGCCATTGTGCTCCTTGTTTTTCAACTTTTGGTCCTCGGGAGTATCAGATCTGCTTTGATCAGGAGTTCCGTTGGATGAGTCAAGCGTCAGAATGGTGATTGGGCCATAATCGGTGCGGTAGTAGCTTTGTCGGTGTTTCTGAAGCGGGTCTTTGAAGTCTATTTCAAAAAAAGCATGAAAGCGGCTTCTCCCCACGAGCGGGTTGAACTCCCCTCTTTCATTATTTCCATATCCGCCATTGTAGGCTCCGTATGATTCCCAGTTGCCAATCGCGGCGATGATGGGATAAGAGGAAAATCCCGCAGCGTACGCTCCCGAATTATGCCTCCAAAACTCATCCCAAGCCGGCATATAAGCCCCACCCTGCACCAGATCACCAGGCATCAACATGAAATCCGGCTCCCGTCCGTTGATGATTTCCAAGTTGGCCGAATAGCCCTCCGTCTCTGTCATAAAATAATTCGGAAGTTCGAAACCCTGCTCCAGTGTAGTTCCAAATTTTTGCTTCCACGCAGTGGGTATTGCAAAAGGCCGAAAAAGCGGCTGGCCCGGATACCAAGCTCTGCGGATAATCCTTCCGGCTGGCTCAGTCTCGGAATCAGACAGGGCAATGAAACGAATACTTTCCCATTCCCCAATGGCTGGCGCTGTCTTGTATTTCCGCTTGTGTTGCTGTCCTCCGAGCGTCACTTGGTAGGTGATTTCTTCTCCAAATGGCGCCCGAAAAGCAAAATCATAGCGAAAATACGAGTCCGGGCCGATCCAGCTTTCCCCCTCGAGTCCCGCAATAGTTTGGTTTCGTTCCCTATTGGTATAATAAAGGTCCGGCATTTCTTTGCCTTGCACCTCAGCGGAAAAAAGGGTTTTTCCTTCCGAGTCGCTTATCAAAATGCTAGATGGATGTGCTTGACCGGAAAACCACCTGATCTGAATCAGATTTTGGTCGGCAGTTTGGAGATAGGGAAAAATACGAAAGTTGCTTTGGGCGTGGCTCCTAGCGCCATGACAAAACGCCAGGCTAAACACCAAAAAGACTAATTTTATCGCCGACCTCATTGTTTGAAAATTAGCCTGAATGAAAATGTTTTCGATCAAATATTCAACTTTTCGTTCACTCTATTCTACTTTTTAATACGATCAGTTGAACAGGATTCACAGGATCATTGGAAAAGATATAAATATTTCGTTGATCAATCCCCTTCCTTCCTTTCGGGTCAAAGGTCAGGCTCAGTTCCATGCTCTCTCCCGGCTGTAGATTGTCTTTTGGAGCCTCGATCACCAAGCATTCACAGTTGCCTTCCACTTTTCTAATCTCGAGCGTTTGCCGGCCCTGATTGGTCAATGTAACCGTCCTTCTTACCACGGCATTAGCGCTGATCTCTCGAAGGTCAACCTCCTTCTGGGCGATCACCAGCTGCGGCACCTCGTTGAGGTCGCTCTTTTGTATGGGTGCAAAATATTCGAAAAGGTCGGCGATAATTTCCAGCTCCAAGTCCGATCCTTCAACATTCTCCCACCTAATCGGAACTATATCCTCGAAAAAGCCCAGGTCGTTTTTCAAAGCCCCATCATACCTCACCATCAGCAAACCTCTCTCCTCCGGCCTGACAAACTGCTGAACCTGCGAAACTTGGATATGTGGTGGCGTTTCCGCCCGCAGCGCACCTTTGTCAAGAAGCTCTTCGCCTCGGTTGAAAAACTCGACATATTTGATCTTGGGTTCATTGTCAAAGACATCGCCCATGTTCACCTTTCGAAGTCGAAACCCAAGCGGCCCCCGAAGTATGGGGTAAGCCCGCTCGATATCCGAGGGATAAGGGATGGAGATCCCCTCCAAAAAAAGTGAATCTTGGATTCCAGCCAGGTTGCCCTTGACCACAATCAGTTTGGAAAAAAAACCGGCAGAAGAAGTCGGGTCAAAGGACACCTTGATCGTTCCCGACTCTCCAACATTTAGCGTGTCTTCGGTGTATTCGACCGACGTACACCCGCATTCCAGCCATACATCCTCGATATAAAAAAGCGAGTCCTGTGTGTGGGTAAACTCAAATTCCGCCTGCTGTAAGCCCTGCTCCTCCAACACGGTACCAATATTGATCCGATTGACTTTCCATATCAACTTCGGCACGTCACCCTGCTGGGCTTGAAGAAGAAGCGGAGAAAGTGCGGTACAAACGACTAGGTAAAGGGCAAAAGCAAAACGATTCATGGTCGCAATTAACGCATAATTTCACCTTCATTTTAGGTTGATTTACGTAATTTGCCCCAAATTTAAGCAAATGGCAAGAGTACTCACGGGCATTCAAAGCTCCGGCCGCCCCCACTTGGGCAACATCCTTGGCGCTATCGTACCGGCAATCAAGCTGATCGGACAAAACCAGGAAGAGGCGTTTATTTTTATAGCAGACTTCCATTCTCTTACGTCCAGCAAAGACGGAGAATTGCGAAAGCAAAATACTCTTGCAGTCGCGGCCGCTTGGCTTGCCTTTGGTCTTGACATTCAAAAAACCACGTTTTATCGCCAGTCTCGAATCCCCGAAGTAGCAGAACTTACCTGGTACCTGAATTGCTTCACGCCCTTCCCCATGCTGGCCAACGCCCACAGCTTCAAGGACAAATCCGCAAGACTCGCCGATGTAAATGCCGGCCTGTTCACCTATCCGGTGTTGATGGCTGCGGACATCTTGCTCTATTCCGCGGATCTAGTCCCTGTGGGAAAAGACCAACTCCAACATCTGGAAATGACACGGGATATTGCCAGTACCTTCAATAGGATCATGGACGAAGACATCCTCGTGGTGCCAGAGGCCCGAATCAGCGAAGATGTGATGATCATCCCCGGGACTGACGGCCAAAAGATGAGCAAGTCCTACAACAACTATATCGATATTTTCCTACCGGCAAAGGAGTTGAAGAAAAACGTCAACTCCATCGTCACCGACAGCACACCGCTGGAACAGCCAAAGGATCCAGACATCTGCCATGTTTTTAAGCTTTACAGCCTCTTGGCTAGCGCCGAACAGACAAGTAAGATGCGGGCTAACTACCTAGGCGGAAACTATGGCTACGGCCATGCTAAAAAAGAACTGTTGGAGCTGATCTTAGCCAAATACTCCAAGGAAAGGGAAACGTTTGACTTCTTTATGACCCATCCTGAGGAAGTCGAAAAGCGCTTGGCAGAAGGCGAAGAGAAAGCTAAAAAAGTAGCCATTGAGGTTTTGAATCGCGTAAGGGCGAAGCTAGGTTTTAGGTAAAGGCTAAAGTCACCAGTCAATCTCAACCTGGTTTTCTAAAATCGGACAACCAGAAAAAATATGATTTTAGAAGAATACATCTATTTCCGAACTGGGACTACCAAAGTTTGTTTCTAAAGCCCGTCGTTTCAACTTCTCTAAAATCTTTTTGGCAATACTGGAAGCCCAGCTGGGGTTATTACCTATTATTTTAGAGCTACAAACCACTCAAAACCCTTCTTCCACAGTGGATCGGCATGGTGCTGACTTTTATGGTAAGCGGATTGATTCATGACTTAATCTATATCATTCCGATGTGGCTAAAAGGCAGCAGATTCATTCTTCCTTTTATCACAGTCTGGTCTCTGATTATCTCTGTTGGAATACTTTTGCCCGAATCAATACAAGTAGATTTCTAAAAAATCAGCTCAAATCTCCGACCACTAATTCATTTAGCTTACCTGATGAGCGCGTTTTGGTTAACCAGACAAATAGATCTGCTAATGATTAGAAAAAATTGTTTGGATGGATTAACTCTATTCTTTGAGTAAACTAATTTTTCCAAGTATCCGCTTCTTTGCTGGTAAATTAACCGGGCCTCGAATCGATCGTCACGCAAAACTTCGTTTTTGAGGTTTCTACTTTCTGCATATTCTATCTTGATACTAGCGTCTTGATACTTGATACTTTTTTTCACCGATCACCACCTCACTTCACCTCTCTAAAATACTCCCGGTCAAAGATCCTTGAATAGATCCATATCGGGACATTTTCATGGAAGGGCATCAGGTCCCTTAGCACCGCCTGTTGGGTGGCGTGGGCCTGCATTACATCGAGTGTCCGGGGGAAAAACTCCCGAGTCCGCACCGAAAAGTCCGGTTCGGGTAAGCCAAGGTTGGGATCTTCAGGATAGTTCTTCTGAAAGCCTGAGGAAAGCTTCAAGGCTAGCTTGACCTGCTTTTTGCAAAGCGTCACCTGATACATCTCGTCAGGAGTAAACCCCTCTTTTCCTTTGTTTTCCAAAAAAACCTCCTCCACTGCCTGACCGGTCAGGCGATGGTCGGGATGACCATAGAGGCCGACTTTGGAATCATAGGAAATCAGTACATCTGGCCTGATTTCCTCGATAAGTTCGCTGACTGTTTCCTTGAGTGAATCCAATCCGACCTCTTCCAAACCGCTGTCCGGATAGTCTTTCATGTGGAGTTGGTCTGCGCCAATCAGGGATGCCGCTTTCTCCATCTCGTCAGTGCGGAGCCTAGCCAATTGGACTTCATCGGCTATTCCGGACGAATTCCCCTTTTCTCCACGAGTCAGGCAGACCATTTGGATCTCGTGGCCCTGCTCTTTGAGTTTCATCAAGGTACCGGCGACGGTCACTTCGTCGTCGGGATGTGGAAAGACCACCAAAATGCGGTGCTTTGGCTGTCCTTCCACCAATTGCTCCTGCTGGGGTATATCATGGTCATGTAGTTGATTTTTCCCAAAAAGGATCAAGATCCAGGGAGAAAGCAAGAGGATAAACCCGATAATACCCAGCGAAACAATCAACAACTTTTTCATTCCGATCTTCTCAAAGTACTCAAATAGCTCACTAGGTCCCTGATTTCCCGCTTGCTCAGGAGATCTCCCATGTTTGGCATACTGGATGGCGACATTTGGGAAGACTTGACGTCTTTCTTGGCGATGACCTGGTCTTCGGTTCCTACCTTCACGGTCATTGAGCTGCCGTCTTCTGACATCATGGTGCCGGATATTTTGTCGCCAGAGTTGAGTTCAACGGTAACAAATCCAAATCCTGGAGAGAGTCTCTTGCTCGGATCAACCAAGGCTATCAGGAGCTCCTCTCTAGAAAGCGTCGTACCTATCCTATCCAAGGCTGGCCCGGCATTTCCCCCCATATCGTCATAGGCATGACAGCGGATACACTGGGCAGTTTGGTTTTCGAAGAAAATCCTCCTGCCCTGCCTTACGCTTCCCTCTGCTAGAGCTCCGGCAAACTTCTTCCAACGTTCGCCTCCTGATTTGCTCTCCAAAAGTGCGTCAAATTGAGTTTTGAGTTCGGGCGAACCCGTCGCAGTGATGGCTTCTTCGAGCTCGACCCAGGTTGCATCGGGCAGTTTTCCCGCTTCGAAATCCGCCAATATGGTTTTCCAAACCGGCAAATCCTTGCTTCCTTCCAAGGCCCCCAAGGTCAACAATGCAGTCTGCTTTTCGGGATTGGTGCGCTTCTGAATGATATCGGTGAGCAATGCTACTTTCTGGTCGCTTCCAAGCGATGTCTCAGCCAGCAGTCCCAGTCCGGCGACTCTAAGTTGCTGGGCATTGCTGTTCATGGCTTCGGTGATCGCGTCACCGAGATTGGGCGCGTTCATCGCCACGATGGAGTTCAACGCTTGAACCTTTACCATTTCCGAAGGATCAGATTTTAGCTTGGACATAAGCAAATCCGCCGTATCGGTCATTCCAAGTTTCCCGATCGCCTTCAGAGACTCCAAGCGAATGTTTTCTTCCTTTGCATTGGCCTGAGCCACCAAAACAGGCTTCACTTTCCCGCTAATAGTTGCAGCATCTCTAGTGACTTCCCCTCTATACCTTCCGTCAACCCGATCCACTAGTGAAGGCTTAGCCCAAGTCCCAATGGTGGCGATTGCCTCCTGTCTCAGTGCTTCCGGCGTTTCACTTTTTTCCAAATAAGCAATCAATTGCTCCAAGTTTTCATCCTTGCCGACACGTTGGTTGGCACTGATGACTCTACGGATAAGTGCTTCATTTTGGAAAGAAGTGCTGTTCAAAATCGCCCCAAGTGCAGGAAGTGCGGCCGGAACAGAGAAGTCGTCATGAATTGCGCGGGCTGCTTCGGTCACAATCAGTTCATCGGAATCACCGAGGAATTTGGCTAACTCGGGAGATTCCAGTCTTCTCAGGGCGATGACAGCGCCCATCCTCACAGCGTTGGATGGATGGGTAGACAGCGCAGCGATTGGCTGCACCTGGCCGATACGTGACAAGGCAAGCGTCGCGGCATGGCGGATGTAGGCATCCTCATCGTTATTGGCTTCCAAAAGTGCAATCAGAGGCTGTACGGCATCGGCATTTTTGCTTCGCCCCAAAGCCTCCGCGCTAAAGAAGCGAACCCTTGCATTTTCATCCCTTAGACCGGCTATCAGGTCATTTCCGGCTTTTGAATACCGGATATCTCCCAACCACTTGGCCGCCTGCGCCCTGATCTCAGGATCGGAATCCTTCAGCAATGGCACAAGCGCATCCGCGTATTTCAAGTCCTCGAGTCTTGCCAACTGGCTCAGTCCGACGATTGCGTGGATTCTCGCCAGCTGATTTGTTTTGTCACCAATTACAGCCTGGAATATTTCAGCTCCATCTTCACCCCTTTTGGCCAATTCAAATTGTGCTTTTCTTCTGACGCGTTGGTCTTCGAAGGCGAGTTTTGGCTTCAGCTCCTCTTCAGAAAGCTTCTTGTAGTCCGCTTTGATCTCCGCTTCGGTCTGCTTTTGCAAATCCCACCCGGCGGCGGTCTCGTCAGTCAGTCTCCAAATGCGGCCATAATATTTGTCATCCCAGCCGTTCACAAAGTCCCCCATGAAGAGTGAACCGTCCGGTGCAAAATCTATCCCGGTTGGCAGGAAGCCCCCGATGATTTTTTCGGTTTTGGTCATCTCAAAAGTCGCTCCCTTGGGCTGTAGCTGGAAGGCGTGAAGGCCGGAGCTCGCTGCACTCCCTACAAACTCCACAAGAAGAAAATGGTCTTTCCACCGTTCGCCGAGACCCGCACCCGGATTGAATACCATTCCGGTCGGACCACTCACGTAGTTTTGTATACAAGGTGTGATGAATGCGGCCTGTCCTTCCCAGCGTGGGAGATACAGTTTCTCATCCATCCAAACTTTATAGGTGTTGTTGTCAGGATCGCGGTACTTGCCAAACTGCCAGTTGATCCTCCAGCCCGAGTCGGAACCGTTGGTCAGGTAGACCAGACGTTCTTTTTCCCCGGCGTGGTCTCCGTCATTGTCTTCGGAGATCAGGTTGTTATAGTTGTCAAAAACAAACTCATGGGTATTACGCACTCCCATAGCGAAGACTTCAAAATCGCTTCCGTCTGGATTGGCTCGGGCGATCACGCCACGGTTTGGATATTTCCATTCCGTACCATCGGCGCTCTTTCCGTTGAAACCGATATCACCGATTCCCCAATAGATCCTACCATCAGGTCCCATTTCTACCCCTGACATGCCGTGGCCGCCAAAGCCGATATGGACACCATAGCCATGGGACATGGAGGTCTTTTCGTCCATGATGCCATCGCCGTTTTTGTCGACGAGTCTCCACATATCCGGACCCGAAGCCACAAACATCGCCTCCTCGGTGGTCAAAACACTACCGGCTACGTCCGTGACATCGTCTTTGAAGTCCTTTACCTGTACCTGGGACCAGTCGGCAAGCCCATCTCCGTCCGTGTCCTTGAGTTTGATGACCTCATTGTCTTCTACGGTCATATCCCGCCAGTCGTGGGAACCATCCCCATTCAGGTCAGCAAGCCAAGTATTTTCCGAAGAGCGCTCCGGCGAAAGTTCTGAGCGGAGAAAGGCACTTTTCTCCTCGATGGTTTGGATTGCGATCGAGCGTATTTCCCAGGACTGATGGCCACGAATATCAAATTCCGAGTTGGATCGTCGTGGAGAGCGGGTATAAAATACTTCTCCCTTGTCATTGACATGTATTCCGATCGGGTCTTGTACCAGCGAATCCACCGCCCAGACCTCCAGCTTCAGGCCCTCGGCTAGTTGGGGACTGACGGACTTTCTGGCGGCTTCGGCCTGTACGGAGATTTCCTCCTTGGACAAAGTCTTGATGCGGAGGTCTACAGGTTCCTCTTTTTTGCAGGATGAAAAAACAATAAGACCTACAAGAAGGAGTGCACTAAGATGAATAGGTTGTTTTTGGGCAATGCGCATAGGTTTGGCTAATTGGACGCCCAAAGTATGAAAAATGGAGACAAACTGATAGCCGCTGATATAAATGGCACGAAAAACAAAAATCCCGATCACAGATCGGGATTTTGTTCACTTTAACCACTAACAACCATAAAACAAAAATAATTAAGACACTCGGTGATTGAGCCTCGGGTCTTGTAGTCGGTACGGGAATCGAACCCGTGTTTTATCCGTGAAAGGGATACGTCCTAACCCCTAGACGAACCGACCATAAGAATTAAAAATTTCAATTAGCCGATCTTAAGTTGTTGAAAACCAGCAAGATGTAGTCGGTACGGGAATCGAACCCGTGTTTTATCCGTGAAAGGGATACGTCCTAACCCCTAGACGAACCGACCATTAAACCCCCTGAAAAACGTCCTTTTCCGAAAGGTTGTGCAAATATAGCTGGCTAGATTTACAAAGCCAAAATCGGCGCAAAAATTTCTTTGGGAAAATGGTAAAAAGCTGATCCAAAGGAGCAAAGTTTTGATTGGAAAATAGTCGCTGGCTTTATCTAATTTCGCGGATAGAAAAAACCACAATGAGTCCACAGCTTCCGATTATTAGAATTGCCATCAACGGTTTTGGCCGAATTGGCCGATACACTGCAAAGCTCCTCGTCGACCACCCTACGATGCAATTGGTCGCCATAAACGATCTGGCTGACCCCAATGCAATCACCCATTTGCTAAAATACGATTCCGTCCATGGAAAATTTGATGGCAATGTTGAGCTGTTCGGCGATGTGCTAAGAATCAATGAGCAAAACGTCCGGCTTTACTCAGAAGCCAATCCAGAAAATCTTCCTTGGAGAGAGTTGGACATTGATATAGTAATCGAATGCACCGGCAGATTCACACATAGGGAAGGAGCCGAAAAACACCAGGAAGCGGGGGCGAAAAAAGTAATCATCTCGGCGCCAGTACAGGATGAAAGTATCCCCATGGTCGTCTTGGGAGTAAACGATGATATTTTGGACGGATCAGAAACCATCGTATCCAATGCATCCTGTACGACAAACTGCCTTGCACCGATGATACAAGTACTGGAGGAAAACTTTGGCGTGGCCAAAGGCTACGCCTCGACGGTTCATTCCTACACCAACGATCAAAACCTGCACGATGCGCCTCACCGCGATTTGCGCAGAGCCCGGGCAGCAGCCTACTCCATCATTCCGACGACCACCAATGCAGGAAAGGCACTTGATCGGATCTTGCCTGAACTAAAAGGGGCAATTGAGGCATCTGCTATGCGAGTACCCGTCCCAGACGGGTCTTTGACCGACTTGATCGTCGAGCTAAAGCGGGAAGTAACTGCCGAGCAGGTCAACTTGGCCTATAAAGAAGCTGAGTCAGGAAAACTAAAGGGCTATCTACAGGTGGAGAAAGATCCCATCGTGTCGATGGATATTCTGGGAAATACGCATTCCTGCATCATCGACCTAGAATTGACCTCCGCAAAAGGAAACATGGTCAAGGTTGTGGGCTGGTATGACAATGAGTCTGGCTATGCAAACAGACTGGTCAACCTGGTAGAAAAAATTTCCTCCATTTAGGATTTCACGCGGTTTAGCGCCAAAAGCTTCACCAAAAATTTGGGGAGGTTCTTTTTGTGGTCCCGGTTCTTCAAGTTGAGGTAAAGGTTCCATTTTTGGAGAATCGGAACCCGGTGGGTTTCCACAAATTCAATCAGCGTTTGGTCATTGTCTTCCAAATACCCAAAATGGCCGGAAGCACTCCCCATATCAAAACTGTCTTCGCTGTCCACTGTGAAGGGGAAACCTGCCTCGCCTGCTTTTTTCTTCAGATTCCGCATTCCATTCACGTCCAGGCAACAATGTATAAAACCCAAGTCACCCCAGAGCCTATCCTTGAAGATATGTTTGGCTTCCCGTCCCTGCACCTCAATCAACTCGATCTGTGCGGGACAGAGCAAGGCGCCAAATGCCCCAGGATTTCCCTCACAAGGCATAGACAGCAATGCCCTTTTATAGGCCAACTCTTCTCCCGGGATGTCATTAAACACTGAGGTTTCATTGTAGTGGAGAACTGAAAAACCCAAGATATCTTGGTAGAGCGAAATGGATTTGTCCAAATCGGAAACCCCGATGACTACTCCAAGCACGCCTCCGGTCGGAGAGGTATTGTCAGAAAACCAGTTTGAATCCTCGACGATCTGAAAGACATTGTCGAAAGGGTCTTTGATGAAGAAAGTTCCCATGCCATTGGGTGATTTGGTCGGCGAGGTGAGCATCACCGCTCCGCAGGCCTTCAAGTGCTCAAACGCCCGGCTCAGATTTCTCACCCTAATCTTCACTGCATAGATCCCCAAGTCTCCAGGCTGAATCTCAAAATCGGTCGAGTCTGGTGTCCTGCTTGTAAACTGCCAGATCTCAAATCCGCCCCCACCCTGCATGTTCATGGCTAAAACGGCATGCCGAGACTCTGCCTTTCCATTCGTGTATCGAGTCATGAGATTTGCAGTCGCCTCATCTTCAAAAACTGGCACATCCATCGAAAACGCGCTTCGGTACCAAGACCAGGATTTGTGGACGTCTTTGACTCCTATGCCGATTTGTTGGATTCCGTTTATTTGGTAAGACTTTTCAAGCAATTGCCCCATGAGATATTTTGTTGAGTACGTTGTTGACAGCATTTCCCTAGTAACATAGAATCAAAGAAATTATCTACGGATTCACCGATTACACCCTATCCTGAGGTTGGCTATGGTACACTTCGCAGAAACTTGCATTGAACTTCGTATGATATTCGGATAAATGGCAATAAAAACCTTTCCTTCGATTTTTGGGATCAAATCGCCCCAATTATGAATAAAAAAGGATTTCCTTCCCTACAATGTATTGAAAAAATCACGGGATATAAACAAAGGCTGTCTGTCAAAGCCCAAAAAAAACACGGAAACCTGTAAACCAGAATATTGGCTTTGGAAAAAGTCGACCGACCTGACACCGGAAGAGATTTCGTCTAGAGCAAAAAGTAAAACTTGGACCAAGCCTTGGCTTTTTTACGAACAATGGCCCATTCCTAGTCTATCCGCTTGTATTGAAAGTTCTTGATCGGGTTTTCAAGCAGAACTTTTTGAAGCTTGCCGGCCTCATAGGAATATTCGTTCTCGTTGCCGGAAATGATAGTTCTATATACTCCCGTTTCTACCTTTTCTATTTTGGTGGTAAGCCCGTAAACCTCCGAAATGAAGGTTTTTTCGCTTTCCATCTCTTCAAAAAATGTCCTTGCGGAGCACCACTGAACCATGCCCATAACCGGTTGTTGATTTTCAAATTTGTAGGATTCAGCATCCACCACGTACTTTTTTCCATCCCAATAGATCTCGGAAGAAAAATCGCCGCGATTGGTTTTGGAAGTGGAGAAGCTCTTCACAAAATTGCCGTCAACATATTTGGAATGGGTGGATATTTCAACTTGCACATTGCCAAAAAACCAAAATCGAACCGAGCTTTCCGCCAAGTAGTGTAAGGTGTCCCCTGCCTGATATTTTTGCACATTGAGATCGCCAATTTTCAAACCCAAAACCTGGATTTCAAACTGGATAGTCTCCCTTTTATCTTGGGAAAATGAAGGACTGCAAAGGCACAAAAAAACACAAAACACCAAAATCCGAGGAATGTAGGTCTCTATTTTTCTCTTTGTAAGCTGACTCGGTGGAATGGAATACATGGGTGCTTTTCCTCCAATATATAAAATACGGGGAAAGTTTACGCCCGTGAGGCTTTCTTCCTCGAAGAAAATTTCTTCCAGTCTTCGTAGGTATCGATGTCAGAATGGATTTTCAAAAACTCATAGTCGAGCCCCTCGTGGTCTGCAATATCCAAGGTTCTTTCGAGAACCTTGGGACTGCTCCAAGGCACTCCGTTGAAAAGCTGTGGACAAAACTTTTTCATTCCCAAAAGATAATAGCCTCCGTCACTCGCCGGGCCGATCACCAAATCATTGTGGCTTAGAGCCATGAAGGCGCTGTTTAGGTCAGAGGTATGCAAGACCGGGCAGTCGGTACCGATTATCACTGCCTTGGAGTAGCCCTTGGAATAGACCAACTGAAAGGCATTGCTCATGCGGGCTCCCAGATCGCTTCCCTCCTGCACAGCAAAGTGATAGCCGGGGTAGTCATGCTCCGCTCCCTCGGGAATAAAATCAGAAAAGAACAGAAACCTATCCACCTTCACTTCACTGACTACACGATGCGTATATTCAGTAAGCCACCGGTAGATCTCCTGAGCCTTGTCCTCACCTTCGGTAGCAGCGATTCGGGTTTTCACCTTTCCCCGAATGTCGTTTTTTTGAAAAATAATCAAACAAGCCATCCTAGGCAGTAGCCCCTCCACAGCTGGACCCTGCTCCGGCGGTACACCCAAAGCAATGGTTATTGATCACGATAGGGCGACTGGATAGTCCATCCGTATCCCAGTCCCTCAGATGGGTGGTGCTGGGGGCGGCTACTTTCAAGTCCAGCATCTGGTTGAAATCGCAGTCGTACAGGTAGCCGTCCCAACCAACGGAGATGGTATTGCGGCACATGACTCCTGCCGCTGCGGCTGGATTGAAGCTCGCGAGGAGTTTTTCCATGTAGTTTTCGTAGTTGCCTGAGTTGATCAGGTAGTCCAAGAATCTGGAAATGGGAATGTTGGTAATCGTGAAAAGCGAATTAAACATCACCCCAAACCTTTCCCAGAGCTTCTTTTTGAATTCATTTTCCAGTCCCGCCTGGGAAGCGGGCAAAAACGCCCCTGAGGGATTGTAGACCAAATTCAAAATCAGACCAGAACCCTCAACTCCATACCCCACCGCATTCAGCAGCTTGAGCGCTTCCAAGGATTTGCCAAAAACCCCATCTCCTCGCTGGGAATCGGTCCGGATAGCGGTGAAATAAGGCAAGGATGAAACCACTTCTACGCCGTTCTCTTTGAAGAATTGTGGTAAATCATAAAATTTGGGATTGGCAAGGATGATGGTCAGGTTGCACCGGACGATCAGCTTGATCTCGGGCCTGATTCTTCTGATCTCTGTCACAAACCACCTGAAATGCGGATTCATCTCAGGTGCTCCTCCGGTGATGTCCACGCAATTTAGTGTTTGCTCCCGGCCGATCACTTCCAGACAAAGAGCCATCGTGTCTCGATCCATGATTTCCTTCCGGTCTGGGCCGGCATCCACGTGGCAGTGCTTGCAGGTTTGGTTGCACATTTTTCCCACATTCACTTGGAATATCTCCAGTGAAGTGGGCCGAAGGGGAAACAATCCAATCCGCTCCAAGTAGTTTTGAAAGTCGTTTTCGGAACCACCCGGATGCCTTTGTTCCAAGACATCGAGCTCTACCTTCGGATCAGAGAGACTATGTAACTGCGCCTTGAGTGACTTCATCACATGGATATTTCCTTGATTTTATTCATCATCTGGGTGCTGTGTACCAGTGATGCACCACCCCGGATCGCTGCTGCGACATGTACCGCCTCCATCATCTGTTCTTCATCGCAACCTTTTTCCAAGGTGTCGGTCGTGTATGCGTCGATGCAATAGGGACATTGCAGCGCATGGGCCACCGCAAGTGCAATCAGGGATTTTTCTCTTGCAGTCAGGGCTCCTTCTGCGAAAACTTCATTGTAGTAAGCGAAAAACTTGTCAGCCATGGATTTTTGGAGTTCACCAATGGCGCCAAATTTTTTAAGGTCTTCAGGATTGTAGTAGGTTTTCATAAAAGTGGCTAAAATTTAACGGCAATATGTACGTATGAATGTCAGGAAAAGGATTGATCGGTCACAAGCTTTGCGCCAATTTCTTTATTTCTTTCCGAATCCCCCAGATAGGAGAACAAACGAGCTGAAGACTTCCGATTGTTTCGATTTTTAGCCTTAAATTTAGTCTATTAAATCTATAGACTTTAAATAACCAAACGTTAT
Source organism: uncultured Limnohabitans sp. (assembly GCA_964613865.1). Classification (GTDB taxonomy): domain Bacteria; phylum Bacteroidota; class Bacteroidia; order Cytophagales; family Cyclobacteriaceae; genus Algoriphagus. The sequence continues at coordinate 45,937 of CAZTJM010000012.1, forward strand.
GACATTACGACTAGGGGATATTGCTCCCGACTTTACCGCAGAAACTACCGAAGGACCAATCCATTTTCACGAATACCTTGGAGATGGATGGGGTGTCCTATTTTCCCACCCGGCCGATTACACGCCGGTCTGCACCACCGAACTTGGCGCTGTAGCAAAACTTCGAGATGAATTTAACAAGAGAAACACCAAGGTGATTGCACTGAGTGTGGACGGCCTAGAGAGCCACAAGGACTGGATTGGTGACATCAATGAAACCCAAAACACTATCGTCAATTTTCCTCTGATCGCAGATGAGGACTTCAAAGTGGCTAATCTTTATGACATGATCCATCCAAATTCGAGCGAAAAGGCAACTGTCCGTTCCGTCTTTGTCATCGGACCCGACAAGAAGATCAAGCTGATATTCACCTATCCGGCTAGTACTGGCAGAAATTTCGACGAATTGCTTCGTGTGATCGACTCTCTTCAGCTTACCGCCTATCACTCGGTAGCCACACCAGCCAATTGGAAGCATGGGGAAGATGTGGTCGTCGTACCATCCATCAAAACGGAAGACATCCCAGCAAAATTTCCAAAAGGACACAAGGTCATCAAGCCTTACCTCCGCACAACTCCACAGCCGAATATCGACTAATGCAAAAGCCCCCAAATTTGAAAATTTGGGGCTTTCTATTTTTGGAGTGCGAGCAATTTATGCTTTGGCCTCTTGCAAGGATTTGATGATGTCCATTGCTCTTCGCACGGATTCCTGGATTTCTACAAACGCACGTTTTGCGATAAGATCCTTTCGGAAAAGTTGGGATCCCATTCCTACGCACAATACTCCAGCATCAAACCATTTTTTCAAATTCTCAGCGGTCGGCTCCACCCCACCAGTGGGAATAAGCTCGATTTTTGGCAAAACAGCATGCACCGCAGGGATAAAATCCGGCGTCAGCACATTCGCAGGATAGATTTTCACCAGTTCAGAGCCGAGTTCTTGAGCCTGGAAAACCTCTGTCACCGAGCCGCAACCGGGAATCCAAGGCACTTCTACCTTTGCGCAGTATTCGCCTAGCTTGGGATTCATCACCGGAGCCACGATAAATTCCGCTCCCATGTCAATGAACTCCTCCGCTTCAAACGAATGATAGATGGTTCCCGCTCCCAGATAGATCCCTGGGAGCTTGTCAGCAGCCTCACGGATCTTGGGAAAAATAGTCTTGGCCTCTTTGCCGCGATTGACCATTTCGATCACGCGAACGCCACCTTCGTAGGCAGCATGCAATAGGTCAAGGCAGACTTGTTCATCGGGATGAAAGAAAATAGGCATCATGCCACCAGCATGCATGCGTTGGATAAAGGGGCTTGGATTTCTCATTATCGTTTGATTTTTCCGACGGCTTCACCGCTGGCTAGTTCTTGGACTTCTTGGAGGGAACATAGAAGAATGTCACCGGGGACGCTGTGTTTGATCGCTCCAGCGGCCATGGCAAATTCGATCGCTTCTTTCGGCTTCATATGCAATAATCCGTAGATCAAGCCCCCTGCGAAAGCATCTCCGGTGCCAACCCGGTCTACAATGTGCGTCAACTCATAGGTTTTGGACGCGTAGGATTTCTTTTTCTCATAAATGACCGCAGCGATGGAATTGTGGGATGAACTGTGGGAAACACGATCCGTCTTTACGATAAATTTCAAGTTCTCGAATCGGTCAAAAGCCATTTCCCTGGCCTGCTCGAAATTTTTGAACTCTTCATTAAGGCACTGCTTAAAATCACGGGTACCCGCTATGAACAAGTTTGTCAATTCCATGAGTTTGGGCATGATTTCGTGAGGTTCTTTCCCAAACTTCCAGAGGTTGCTACGATAGTTGAGATCGCCGCTAACCATGACATTTCGTTTCCTTGCCTGCTTCACGCAGACCAAAGCAAGCTCCGCACACTCCTTGGACAAGGCTGGCGTGATCCCCGACCAATGAAACCAACTTGCTCCCTCAAAAATCTCGTCCCAATTCAAGTCCTTTCCATCAAAACCCGCAAACGCCGAACCTGCCCGATCGTAGATCACTTGGGAACTGCGTTGCATCGCACCGTTTTCGAGAAAATAAATCCCCATCCTTCCGGGAAGAAACGGGATGAACTGCGTGTCGATGCCGTTTTTGCGAAGCTGACCGGACGCCGCCCAACCTATTTCGTTGTCGGGAAACGCGGTCAGATGCGCCACGTTCATTCCCCAATAGGCCATCGCAGCTCCGACATTTGCCTCGGATCCGCCAAATTCGACTTCGAAGGAGTGGGTTTGGAAAAAACGCTGGTTTCCAGGAGGCGAAAGTCTAAGCATGACTTCACCCAGTGTGATTATTTTCTTCATCGAAGAATGAAATTTTCTCTAGTTTTGACCAAGTTAAGGAATAATAATCATGAACAATACCTCCCTCCTTCTCGACCCATCGGACAATGTAGGAGTCGCACTCACCGACCTTGAACCAGGCCAAAAAGTATCATTAAACGGCGTAGAGCTTGAAATTCAGGAATTTGTCGCCGCAAAACACAAATTTGCCATGCGGGATTTTCAGTCAGGCGAGGACATCTTGATGTATGGCACCATCGTAGGAGAAGCCACTCAGCCTATCCCTGTCGGTCACGCTATTACCCTTCAAAACATCCACCACAAGACACGTGAATACACCGCCGACCCAGGCAAATTTGCTTGGTCTGCACCGGATGTTTCGAAGTGGAAAAACAGGACATTCAATGGCTATTTAAGGTCTGATAATCAAGCAGGTACAGCCAATTATTGGTTGGTACTCCCAATGGTTTTTTGCGAAAACACCAATGTGCTTTTGCTGAAGGAAGCCTTTGAAAACGCATTGGGCTTCACGACACCAAACCCCTACGAAGTCCAGATCAAAAACCTCATTTCTGGCGTTCAGGGCAAAAAAATTACGGAAACGGTTGCGGATACTTACGTCGCCAATGGAGGACGGATTTTTGAAAACCTGGACGGCATCCGCTTCCTCACCCATGACCTCGGCTGCGGAGGTACAAGACACGACGCGGAGACGCTCTGCGCCCTACTTGCGGGGTATATCAACCATCCCAATGTAGCTGGCGCAACCGTGCTGAGCCTGGGGTGTCAAAATGCCCAGACCAGCATTATGCTCGACAAGCTCACCAAAATCCAAAAAGGCAAAGGCAAATCTTTGGTCATCTGCGAGCAGCAGCAGGAAGGAACCACAGAAGTATTGATCCAGAAAGCTATCCGTGAAACCTTTGACGGACTCGTGGAAGCCAACAAAATCAAACGCCAGCCAGTGCCCCTGAGCAAACTGGTAATCGGACTTGAGTGCGGTGGATCAGATGGCTTTTCGGGGATCTCCGCCAATCCAACCTTGGGAAGGGTTTCTGATTTGGTTGTGGCTTTGGGAGGTTCTGCGATTCTCTCAGAATTCCCGGAACTTTGCGGGGCGGAACAAAACCTAATCAACCGATGCGCAAATCAGGAAATGGCTGACAAGTTCATCCGTCTGATGGAAAGCTACAACGATGCCGCCAAACGAGTGGGCAGCGGATTCGACATGAACCCAAGCCCCGGAAACATCAAGGACGGGCTGCTGACCGACGCAATCAAATCTTGTGGAGCGGCCAAGAAAGGTGGCTCTGCTCCGATTGCCGACATTCTAGATTATACCGAGTATCTCAAAAACCCAGGACTAAATCTGCTCTGCACGCCTGGAAATGACGTAGAAAGCACAACAGGGTTGGCCGGCAGCGGTGCAAATATCATCCTTTTCACAACAGGCTTGGGCACACCTACCGGGAATCCGGTTTGCCCAGTCATCAAAGTGTCTACCAACACCAAGATGGCCACACGGATGGCTGACATCATCGACTTCAATGCCGGCACGATCATCTCCGGTGAGGACAATCTGGAATCGGCCGGCGACAAGCTTCTGGATCTGGTCATCCAAGTAGCAAGCGGCGAAGTCACTACTAAGGCTGAGAAAAACAAGAACTACGACTTCATCCCTTGGAAGCGAGGGGTATCACTTTAAAACATCAAAGCGTCTCGGGCAACCGAGGCGCTCTTTCATTTTTGATCCAAGGAAGCTTCCGCTACAATGTCTTCGAAAGCCTATCGGGTGGTGTAGTTGCCTTGTTTTCCAAAGCCATTTGTTAACCAATGATCAAAAAATTGGCACTCGATGCCTTCTCCCTAATCGCCCTAGCCTGCTGGTAGGCCTCGGAATGGTACCATAACAGGGCAGCCTCTTTGCTGGGAAACTCCAGCAAGACCAGGCGATCGTGCTTCCAGTCTCCCTCCATCACTTGGACGGGCAGGCCTCTGACGACGAACCGGCCGCCGTATGCCTCGATGCTGGCCGGTGTTAATTTCTTGTATTCTTCGTATAATGAGCCGTCGTGAATGTCGACTTCTACCAAAACGTATGCGGACATGGAGTTGATTTTAACAGTAAACCAAATTGCTCAAAACATTAACTATGGCAAACTCTGACATCCAAATTCTTCAATTTGGAACCGGAAATTTTCTACGGGCCTTTTTGGGCTCCATGGTTCAGGATCTAAAAAACCTTGAGAAAGACCTGAATATCTGTATCATACAGTCCACTAACGGAAGCGGAATCGATAGACTCTCCGCACAGGGCTTTGAGTACAATCTACTGGTCGCAGGATTCAAGGACGGACAGCAAGTCGAAACTATTCAAAAAATAGACTGCGTAAAAGACGGCCTAAAGCTACCCGATGAATCCGAAAAGTTCCTTGCTTTCGCCAGCTCGGCAAGCGTCCGATGGATCGTTTCCAACGTCACCGAGGCAGGGATGGTCTGGAAAAATGAAGGCCCAATCGAGAAATTTGCGGAATCCTTTCCGGCCCGACTCACCCAATGGCTCTACAGAAGATTCCAAATCCTTCCTGAGGCGGAGACCGTAATCCTACCCTGCGAACTGCTGCCAAACAACGGGGATCTCCTGAAGGGATTCGTGCTGGACCACGCTAAAGCTTGGAATCTGGGAGAGGCTTTTTCAGAATGGATTGAAGCAAAAACAACGTTCTTTAACTCACTGGTGGACAGAATAGTACCTGGATTCCCTTCTCATCTTGATCTAGAGCTTAAAGAAACAGACCCTTTCCTAGTCCAGGCAGAACCCTACGCTCTTTGGGCTATCCAGGGGCCTTCCTCCGCTTCGGACAAACTGCCGTTCCTAGAGAGCAGTTCCGAAGTGATTTTGGCAGAGGACATCACGGGCTATGCGCTTCGCAAAGTACGCATCCTCAACGCTTCCCATACCGCCATGACGGGCCACGGCCTGCTGCACGGAATAGAGACTGTGGGCGAATGGATTGGTGATCCGGCAAGAGAACAGTATCTGAAAACCATGATAGCCGAAGAAATCACTCCGACCATGGCATTGGATTCTGCTTCGCTGGCGAGATACGCAGAGGAAGTGCTGGACAGATTTAGAAACCCCTTCGTTTCCCACAAGTTGAGTGACATTTCCCTCAACAGCATCGCAAAGCTAAAAAGCCGCCTCCTGCCAATTATTTTTGACTATCAATCGAATAAAGGCGAGCTCCCTGCCAAATTGAGTGACTGTCTTGTTTCGATGATTCTGTTTTACCTCAGAAACCCAGGTAAAATAAGGGATGGAGCCGAGGTGAAAGCCTGGTTTGAGAACGCGTCAACGAATGCAAGTGAAGCGGAAAATCTCAAGCTGGCCTTATCGGAGTGGCTACAAATGGGTTGGAGCGCTGATTTGGATGCTGCCTACTCTGCTGTTTCCAAGTACTGACGCCAATCATTCAAATCCGAGTCCAGCCGCATAGCGGGTCTTTGCATAGGAAATCCTCAGCTTGGACGCCAGATCATTTAGCGTAAGCCGCGAGTCAAATACCGAGACTTCGCGCGCATTGACCAAGAAAAGGCTGGACTCGCCTATTTCGAACCTGCGAACCTCTCCGGCGAGCAAGGCTTGTAAACTTTCCACGTTGGCCGAAAAGGTGATCAGTTGCTGGTTGAGCACCTGCCAGTTGTTCAGCTCGGTTTCCAGCTTGTTGCGAAGTTGGATTTCCTTGAGATCCCTCGCGTTTTGCTTGAAGTCGATTTTCGCCTTGGTCAGGCCGACCGCACCGCGGGACTTGCGCCAGAGTAGCGGCGTGTAGACGGAAAGGCCCCACTTGTAATTGTTTTCATAAAACTGGGACTCCTCAAACTGAGAAAAAGACTCTGTCAGGAAGTTGTATTTCAGCTTTATCGTTGGGATGATTTGTTGGCTTTTGAGCCTCTTTTCCACGTCCAAACTGGCCAACTCATAGTCCGTCAGTCTCAACTCGGGATGGGAAGCCACGGCAGTCCTCAGTTCTTCTGGATCCGGATTCCCAAGGCTCTGTCCAAACAAGCTCTCCGGAACGATCTCATCCCCAAGCAGCATCGGACTTCCCGATTCGTCCCATAGATAGGTATTCAGTTCTTGGGTCGTCGCGAAATAGGTGTTTTCGGCAGTTTGAAGTCGGTATTGCCGATTGAGTAGCTGGGAGAAAGCTTCCACGGTGTCAATGGCCGCAACATCTCCCTGCTCAAAACTGGTTTTGACCGCCCGGAAGCGAAATTCAGCCAGCTCGACACCCTCGTTCAGCACCTTGAGATTTTCATAGGCCATGGCCCATTTCCAATACATCTCAGTCGCACTGAGCTTGAGTTCGTTCAGAAGTCTAGTACGCTCCACCTCGGAGGATTGCTGATAGATCTGGGCTTTCCGCAGTGCCGCACGGCGTTCATCCAAGATCAAACCTTGTCCCAGATTGACAGAAGCACCCGCGGAGAGCAGTCCTCCTGACGGCACGGTGGATTCGGGATTGAGGTAATAGCCCGTGTTCTGCTCAAAGGAGCCGTTCAACTCCACGCCCATCCATGTCGGTATGCTCACCCCAGCCTCCCGCTTGTCGTAATAGGTCGTCTCCTTGTAGTCTTTCTTGTCGAGATTTCCATAGAGCAGCGGGTCAAAGCCTCCACGGGCCTGCCTTACTTCCATCTGTCCCATGCGTAGGTTGAGGTCGGCTTGAGCCGAAATGGGATGGTAAAGGCGCACCCACTCCATGTATTCTTCAAAGCTAAGCCTAGTCGAGTCTTGAGCCCTGACTGCCAAACAAAGGGAAACTAACAGAAAAAGTAGGGTAAATCTTCTCATTTCTTTGCCGCAGCTTGATCCTTCTGTTCTTGGGTATAGTAGTCCGCAGGGAAACCGTTGAGCTGTCGCCAGATCTCATACCAGACTGGCACATCGTTGAGGATGGCAATACCGTCCGCGCCAGATCCCATGCGAAGCAGTTCAGGCCACGGTTCTTCCTCGGGATCCTCGACTACCAACACCCGGTATTGGTTGTTTGCACCAGCAAACTGATCGATGGCTACGACCACGCCGCCAAATGTCCCGTTTGAAATCTGCGGCCAGCCCGAAAATACAATGGCGGGCCAGCCGTCAAAGATAAACCTTACCTTGTTGCCAACTTTTATCAGCGGCAAATCCACTGGGGCGACAAACATCTCCACTGCCAAATCCGCATTGGCCGGAACGATATTCACGATCTCGTCCCCTTCTTTGATCGTCTCGCCTATCCCGACTTGGATAGCCTTGGCGATGTATCCGTCCTGCGGCGCTAAGATGTGTCGGTAGTCGGATCGGCGCGCATAGTTAGAGTATTGGTTCTCCAGCTTGGTCGTACTAGCTTCTGCATCAAACTGCGAAGACATCGCCGTGTACATATCCGATTCGGCCTTTGCCAACTTGTCTTTGAAATCATTGTCAATCGCGTCCAAGTCTATCCTAGCGGTGATCAGCTCATTCTTGCTACTCAACAACTTGTTTTCAGAAGAAATCAACTTGGCCTGTACCTCCTGAAATTTCAGCTTTCGAGATTCCAGATCGGTGAGCGATCTCAAGCCCTCGGCATAAAGATTTTCTGAACGCTCCAGCTGGTATTTTCCGATGTCAAAGTTGACTTTGGCCTGCACGAGCTCTATGCTGTCAGACTGAACCTTTAGCTCGGCCATCCGCAGTTTGTTTTCCGCCTGCTGTAGGCGTAGCACGTTGTTTTTTCGCAAAGCATCGATCTGTGCCTCCAAAGCAGCCACTTTTTCCCCATAGGACTTTGCAGAGAGGGCCTTGGCATCTACCTGCATCTGCGTTCGGGGCAAAAGCAGGGAATCAAAATATTCGTCTTTCACTTCCGAAATCCTCAAGATGGTGTCCCCTTTGGACACAAAATCGCCCTCGGCTACGTACCAGGCCTCTATTCTTCCCGCTAGGATGGAATGGACCGTTTGGGGTCTCTGGTCGGGTCTGAGCGCGGTGACATATCCCTTTGACCTCACGTTTTGCGTCCAGGGCACAAAAAGTATGATAAACGATGAAAGCACGATCGCTGTGAGTATCCTCAGGCGACGCTGGTTCTCCTTCAGTGGCAGGGTCATTACCAGGCTTTTGGAGCCACTGAAGGGAATCGACTCTTTGATCTTGTTTGATGAAATATTTAGCATGGGCTCAGGCGTTTAGTTCTTTATATCCCAAATAGCTTCCTTGATAGTTGAGCTTGCCGGCGCTCATCCAGACCACCTCGTCGGCTCGGCTAAGGATAGACTCATCGGAAGACACCATCACCAGCGTCCAATCCCCCTGGAAGAGGTAGTCAACCACACGGGTACGAACCTCTGGTTCAAGCTCGGCGAGATCGTTTTCCATAAACAAGGCCTTGGGCCGACCCACAAGTCCACGAGCGAGGAGTATCTTGTTGGCTATTGACTTGGAAAGTCCCCGCCCGTTTGGTTGAAGCATCGCATCCGGACCATTTGGCAGGCGGTACAGGTAGTCCTTGAGATCTACCAGTTCCAAAAGGTATTGCAAATGATCCTCGTCAAATCCCCTTCCCACCTGGATATTTTCTCTTATTGAACCATGGAAGATCTCCTGCAACTCCAAGAACTCCCCCACCATAGCTCTATATTTCTCCAGATTTAGGTATTCCAAAGACAGGTCATTTACGGAGATAGTTCCTCCGTACTCCTCATACAAGCCTGAAAAAAGTGCGATCAGCGCGCTTTTTCCGCTCCCGCTCTTTCCCGTTAGGACCACCTTTTTTCCAGGTTGGATTACAAGACTGACATCCCTCAGGATGGGTTCCATTGTATCCTTTGGATGAAAAACGACCCTATCCATCGCAAACTTTAACCCCTCGGCGCTCGGGGCAATGACTTTCTCCTCGGGACTGTGATGTTCCATCTCCATGTCCATCACTTGGCCGAGTTTTTCGGTTGCCACGAGGGTGTCGTATACGGTTTCGAGCGAGAGGATCAGCTTCTCGACCGAGTTGATGACCATAACGATAATCACTTCCGCTGCGACAAACTGACCAATCGAGATCTGATCATTGATCATCAGCAAACTCCCCGCAATCAGCAAACTAGTCACGGTAAAGACCTTGAAGGCGACCATTACCTTAAACTGAAAGATCAACACGGAGAAATGGCGAGTTCGAAACTCCACGTATTTTTGGATCAGCTTGTCCGCACGCAGAATAGGCAGCCTGGTGCCTCCAGCCAACTTGAAGGAATTCAGCGTGCGCCCCACTTCCTCCAACCAATACGCGGTTTCGTACTTATAAGTAGACTCCTTCAATGCCGTCTCCATCCCGCGTGGCCCCGAGAAATAAAAGATCAATCCGAGAATCGCAACCAGGATTAGAGAAAAGAAGATAAACGTGGGATGGTAGATCGAGAGCAAAAGCAGGCCAAATACCACCTGAAGCATGGCCGTGGAGAAATCGATCAGGATCTTAGAAAGCCCCTTTTGCAAGTTGACCGTGTCAAAAAAACGGTTGACGATCTCCGGCCCGTATCTGCCATGCATGATCTCAGTCTTGATCCGGGGCAGTCGATACGCCAGGGAAAGACCCGACTTCGAGAAAATCCTTTGCTGCAGCTTTTCCATGATCTGGAGCTGAGAGATCTGAAGAAATCCGCCAAACCCGACACCAATACCTACAATGATCACCAACACCACCCAGGAAGTACTGATTCTACCCCCTAAAATAAAGTTGAGAATGGCCTGTATCCCCAAGGGCAGCGAAAGGGCGATCAAGCCATTGAGGATGGCGTAGAAGTAGATCGCATACACTTGGTTTTTCTCTTCCTTAAGCAGACCGAAAAACCGCTTCAAAGGTGTAGTGTCTGAATTACTTGCCATTGGATATTGCGTTGAATACGAGTTGGTGAAAAAAACGATAGCGTTCGCTACCCTTGCTGGTGGCTTCGGTCATTTCGGGTAGGTGGACCGAATTGAATGACTGCAGAATACTGGCCTCCATCACCGTAGAAATTAAGGTCTTCGGAAACTCGTATTCTGGATTCAGCTCCTTGACGATGAGGGAAAGCCTGTCTCCAAACTTCAATACCTGGTCAAATAGCCCGGATTCGTGCTCCGAGTCTACCGTTTTGGTCATGTAGCCCTTAATCGATTCATTGATCATCAGTTCCCTAAGAAGCTTGGGATCAAGAAACTCATTTTCCAAAAAGCAGGGCCCATCCACCATCAGCCGTACGCCGATTTCCAGCCGCTCCGCAGGATCGGGGATATTGGTGGTGGAAAAAACAAGATTGTGCTCCATCCAAGTCCAGTACCAAGCGCAAAGGTATAGCAAAAACATATGCTTGTTTTCAAAATACCTGTAGATAGCCGCTTCAGTGCTACCTATTTTCTGCGCCAGTTTTTTGAAGGTAAACAGCTCCAATCCCATCTCCCTGAGCAACTTAGCCCCTTCTTTCACCAGCAAAATGCCCAAATCCGAACTGAAAGGCTCCTTGGCGTAAAGCTTCGGGCTGACCTCCACTTTGATTTTACGTAAGATCGATTCCATTACCAAAAAGATATACGAACTGATCTAACGCGCAAGTCACCAAAAAGTTTGTAAAACTTTTCTTATTGTTAGTAATGTTAACAATCCGATAATTCTAACCTGCATACTTCAGTGCATGAGACACCAACAGCTCCATGGGGATAATGTTCAAACTCCCCTCCTCTGTGGCCTCCAAAAACACCAATGGCGCGCAACCGGCCCGATAGGCCTCCAACCAACGGGAAGCGCAAAGACACCATTTATCGCCAGGTTGCAATCCAGGGAACCCAAACTCCGGACGTGGCGTGCTCAGGTCGTTTCCCCGGCTTGCGGAGAAGCTCAAAAAAACATCCGACATCACTGCGCAGACTGTATGCACGCCCACATCCTCCTCGCCGGTTT
>CAZTJM010000013.1:0-53610 GCA_964613865.1 uncultured Limnohabitans sp.
GTATTTCTTCAACAGGGACTCTCGGATCTCTTCAAAATCCTTGGCGGCAGCTGCAAGCTTTTTCTTTTCTCTGACTTTTTTCAATGCCTCAAGAGCATCTTCAAAAGCAATGTACTGGATTTTTCCGAAGCACGCAGCAATTACTGAAAGGTGTTCGTTTTTCACTCGAAGTTCCTTCTTCGGTTCTGGGGCTCCTGCTGGGGGGATTCTGGGGATTCTTTTACTTCTGCTCATCGCGTAGTTGTTTTGCTTTGTTTAGGTACCAATTTGATTTTTCGAGATCTTTTTCGACACTCTGTCCAGGTTTAGATCCAACCCGCATTTTATACTTAAAGGCAGTCATTTCACAGTGAAGTGCCGTGGCCTCTTTTCCCCAAATCGCAACCATCATGTCAATGGTTTCGGTTGAGAAATTTTTGTAGTGGTTAGGATTGATCCAGTCGTAGGTAGCTTCGGTCTTTTCCAGTGAAGGCTCTCCTGGCTTTGGGGTAAAGTGAACCCTACCGGCTGAGTCAATTATTTTTTCCGGACCTTTTTCTTTGACTAGAATTGCATGACCTCCGGCTTTAAACTCAGGTCTTGGCGTAGGCTCAGAAGCTTTTATCAGTTTATCTAAACCTTTAGATATTACTTCGCTCCAGGATTTAATAACGGCCATTCTAAGTTCGTTCATGGCTTCGACCAGTGGATCTGGGGCCTTTGGCCAACGGTCACCAGTGATCGTTTGGTTTTTAGGCTCCAATTCCTTGTGCAAAAGCTCTTTACGTAGATCCTCCAATTTTTCTGTAAAGGAGTCTTCCCAGGCCAGGCTATTTTTCTTAGGTTCAGGAACGTTAGAACCACCAAAAGATTGTTCTGTCTTCATCAGTCGAAGGATTTAAGTACCAACTTGTTCAACTCCTCCACAAAACTCCCGGAAGACTCCAGGATCAAACGCTCAACCAGAGGCTGCATTTCTTCAGGGATCTGAAGGGCTTTATTTTGGATGGTGTCCCGGATAGTTTCCACCACCGGAGTTGTATCCAAAACAGCTTTGGCCATTCGATTGGCGATTTCCAGGAGTTTGTCCCCCTCCCCCTTGATCAGTGCGATGTCTGTGAATACAGCGGTTTTTACCGTACTGTCATCCACCAACTTCCACTTCTTTTTGAATTTCTCAACTGAAATTCGTTCTGTTCCAAACAGATCTTTGATGATCTGTGCTTTACTTGGTCTTTTCATTCTCGATTGATTTACGTAAAATTTGCATTAATTTGATGTACTGGGCATTGTACTGAGGCAACGAATGAGCAGCCTGTGCCAGGGCTTTTGAAAAATCTCCTACCTCCAGGAGATTCGTTTCAAATTCAATCTTTACTGCGAAGCTCGCTCTCGTGGTAGAGTCCATCTAGTTTGTTTAGGGTGTAGAGATATCCGGTGTTGATCGGTGTAATTCCCTCAATAATACAATCAACTCCGTTGACTACTACTGAAGCCCCCTTTTTAAACTTTGGGGGTGGAGGTGCTGAGTACTTATGCTGACCCCTGCTGTTTTTCATAATACCTGCGGTGAAATGCTTCTTTAATTTTCTTTACCTGACAAACCAGTATGTAGCGATTGACAAACAAGAAGTCTACGAAATCCTCGTAACAACTGAATTTTGTGTTAAGATCTTCCTTGGAAATCACGTCCATGTCAATCCACACCGGACTCAGAAGACACCAAACGTACACACGACGTTTAGTTATTGCTTTACGGTTGCTACTGGCCCGGTTTGTGTAAGCGATGATCGTGGAGATTTCTTCTCTACTGATTTTTTTGAATACCGAGTCCAGGTAAATAGACCGGGGACCGACAAAAAGGCTTTCAACAATGAATTGTCCAAGATCTGTGCTTCCGTTTGTCCCTGGGCTACCAAGTACCGAATCTTTGTTTGCTATCCTATTGCGGGTAGCGAAATCCCATGTAGTCATTAGGTGAACAGTTTACGGTACAACCAAGACTTATTTCTCTTTCTCTCTTCCTCGGCCCGAGAAAGGGCTCCATTGAAGGCCCTTGCTACAGCTTCAGCTTCTTCGATGGTGAGTACTACGTGCTGAATTCCTATTTCTAGGAGGACAGTCTCGCCATTTCTGGCAACTTTTACTGAAGGGTCTCCTTCGAATAAAATAACCGGTTCTGTGTTTATCATTTTGTCCAACAGTTTGTGATGTGAAACGAGGTCTTCATTTTTGATCTCTTCAGGAACCGGTTGGCAGACTCGTTCATAATATCAACGATGTGTTGTCCCCAATGCTCCAGTCCGTCTCTGATTTCAAAAACAAGCTCGTCATGTACCTGTAAAAGTAGAAAAATATCTTGATCCAACAAATTTTTCTTAAGAAAATAATGAATTTTTGATACTGCGTACTTCACCATGTCCGCATTGGATCCTTGAATAGGAGCATTTTTGGCAGCTCTTTCCACAGCTCCTGCTGCGTATTCGTCTGTAGCATAGAGGTCTATGACCTGGCGACCTTCCCAACACTGCGGGTAGTATCTTCGGCTGTTGAACACGTCATTGAATACAGAATAACCATTCCGGACTGCTTCTTCAGAAACCCTATCAAGGAAATCAAACGCTTCCGGAAGAGCTTGTCTCATCAATTTCTCGGCAACTTCAGCCTGCTGCATAGAGCAGTCCAAAAGTTCAGCCGTCTTGGAAACACCTGCACCGTAGACTTTGGAGAAAATTACAGCTTTGATTTTCTTTCTCAAATGCACATTTGTTGACGGATCCACAATAAGGTCTGGCTCATCAAGCAATTCCCGGAAGACAATGGTTGCCACGTATCCGTGAAGGTCAAGATCATTTTCCAGGATTTCCATCATTTTAGTGTCCCCGGAGAAATCCGCTAAGATCCTCAACTCGGCTGAAGAGTAATCGGCGGTTAGAATCTTGAACCCTGGCCTGGCAACAAAGCAGCTTCTGAAGGATTCTTTTCCGGGAATCTGTTGCATGTTTGGCTTCTCACTGGACATCCTCCCGGTTGAGGTTCTGTTCACATTGAATTCTGCATGGATAGCTCCTGTCTCCTGATTGACCAAAGCCAGGAAGTTCAAACCATAAGTAGTTGAGGCCTTCATGGCGTCTTTGTACTCCTTCAGCTTTGCAATGAATGCAGCCTGAGGAGTTCCTGCGTGTTCAATTTTGTAATTTGTTAGAACATCCTTAGCGAAAGAGACTTTCCACTCCTTGGTGTCCATTGGAACCGGCCAGCCTGCAACGTCAAAAGCAGCGGCCATTTGGGTTGAGCTGTTGTAGTTGATATTCGCAGCGTTTTTGTTGGTTGTTGTGTAGCCCGCATCAATGAAAGACAGCTGTGTGGAAATTTCTTTCCGTCTTTCCTTCTGAATAAACCCGGCAGTGTTCAACATAGAGTCAAGCTCTTTTTCAGCTTCAGCTAAAAGCCTTTGCTGGTCCAGAGCGTTTTCCCTCCATTTGTTTTGGTCGATGAGCACCCCACGGGCTTCCGCCTTGGCCATGGCTATGGTCGTAACCATGTTGCAGTTGATGTTGAGCATCAAATCGGCCCTGGCTGCAAGCTTCCTTTGCACTTCTTCTACCCTCCACAGGTGCTGGGTGTCTTCGGCGGCATAATTGATGTGCCTAGCGTAGAAAAACGCTATTTTGTGGTTCATTGTGGGAAATTCCGCTCTTACTTGCTTGGCCAACGGTGCTACGTTCAATCTGCGTTGAACTGTGGCGTCCAAACTTGCGGAGAGGTCAAATCCTTTGGTGAGTGTTTGCTCGGCAATCATGGTATCCCAAATCATCCTGGGGTCTTCTCCACCGTAGTACATGTGGTAAAGTAAATCGAATTTCAGGTTGGCTCCCCTTAGGACTTTGCTGGGGATATCAATCATCGACATAACTTCGCTCAAGTGCCAACCGTTGTTAACAGTTGCGTCGATCACGAAGTTATCGAGTACGATGAGTAGGACGTGGGCTTTCCAGGGCTTAAAACCGGTTGTCTCCAAGTCGAAGTCAATTGTCTCGCCTAAGGCTGCGATTGCACCCTCCAGGTCGTCTGATATCTCTATACCAAACTGCCCCCAATCCTCATAAGCATAGAATTGGGGGTTTTTTGTGATGAATTTTACCACTGACTTTTAAGTTCTGTTAATTCTGATAAGGTCACCTCTCCACCTTTTTCTTCGAGGAGCTCCACGACGTCAATGATTTTGTCCAATAAACTTTCAGGAACTTGAAGATCACAGATAAGAAGAGCTTTGTATAGCAGGTTTGTGGTCACCCTATCAATTGGTTTGGGGGTATCCTCAACGGGCTTTTCTGGGGTCTTTGAAAGCTCTTCGATGTCAATAAACTTTGAGGCTTGGTAGATGGTTTTTCCCTCAGCTTCGTAGAAGCGAGCACCCGCGTAAGTCCCTTCTATAGGATTATAACAAATGTTACCTGCTTTTTCATCAATCCCCCAACGACTGTTTTCTGTGTACCGTTGCCTGGTTACCCAACGCAAACCAGCCTCATCCATCAGCTTACAGATAGCTTCAGCTTCCTCCTTTGTGTTGCACTGAATTACCTCATTATAGGTAAGCTCTTTTACTTTTTTCATAGCCTTATTAGATTAGTTCAAACCTCGACGGATGGCACCAATGGATTTTGTTTCCGTTGGGAAGATCCTCCTTGGTTTCCCAACTCCGGACGTACTGAAGGTTTGATTCCAAACCAACGTCGAGGTGTTGGTTTCCCTTGGAGTCCAACACGATCTGAAGAACTTCTTTTTCGTCCCCAACTTTCAGGTGTGGAGCCACGTCGTTCCCTCTCAAGGGGGTGTTGTTTACGACTCTTACTTTTTGACCTACTTCGAATTTGCTCATAATAAATTTAGTTAAATTAGTTCAGGTAAATTGAATTTGTCTCCAGGCTTCCAGTCTGGTTTGATTGTGGCCAGAATACATAACGATTTTCCGGGGTTTTCTCCATAGATCCCGTGGAACTGTAGATAAACCTCTTCATCATTATAAGCTACCTGTAGAAGGCACAAACGACGGTCCTCTCCGATTTTGAACCTCACCTGTTGACCTTGTTGACATTGGTACAGGAAGGATCCTTCCTGCGCTACGTAAAACAATTTGTCTAGGTCCGCCATGGACCATTTGTAGGATTGTGCAGCCTTGGCTACTTTTTCTATGTTCATGATACAAATGTTTCTGGGTTTATTCTTTCTTTCATTTCCTCTTTGGATGTTCTGTAGCAGCAAACGAAAGTTCTTCCCTTTTTACTTCTCCACATCATACCCCCAAGGGAATTAATGGAGTACTCTCCATTAATTAACTGTATAGGTACACCTTCTTTTATAACTCCTGTGGTTTTTGACCAAATTCTATTGAAAGAATCTACGAAAACTACTTTCTTGACACGCCCTTTGAACCACGGATGTGTAAACTTAAACTGCTGCAAAACTTCAACTACCTTTTTTGTAAGTAGTGGAGAAACGCATATATTGGCCTGGTAAGAAGGTTCGTCGGAAGACATCCAAAGTCTAGCTACCGCTTCAGCATCCTCAATTGTCTTGATCTGACCTAGACGGAGAGCTTTTTTGATTTCTCGGTTAATGGCTTTTTGATTGATCATGATATTGCTTCTTGAAATAATTCCTGAATACTAATGTTATTTTTTAGCATTACCAGTTCCCTATCACTGTCAGCTTCTCTGGTTTTTTCCGTAATTGTGTCAAAAGCCCAGACTGTATCTACAAATTCCCAGTGGTACAATTTAGCATCCACCTGTTCCGTAGGATCTATGACAGAATTACCCTCGTGATAGGTGAATTCTATGGAGAATCCGTACTCCACACCGTCAATTGTTTTTTCAAATTCTTTTGTGACTCTTTCCATGGTGTAATTCTACAAATTAATTTTTGAATAAAAAACAAATCCCCAGAATTATTTTCCGGGGATTTTATTTAAAGTAAATCTAATACCCTTTGAGGGAAAGGCACCCTTGTAAGTGGTACAGGAGGGTTGAACTCGTTTTTGAATCCTTCACAGTCCTCTATGTGGTAATAGAGACATTTTCCCCCATTACCCGATTGTCTGTAGTATCCTCTTTGTTTGACACGCACTGCCCGAATGCTGGTGTTCGCATGGTTGTAACAATGTTGACCAATAACCCCACCGGACATGATCAAAGGATCTTCAAAGAGTGTGTTTGGGTAAGAGTGGAACTTATAAGGGGACTCCTTATAAAGCATCCAGGTTGGTTGAATCTTACCTTCAAGGTTAAACGAAGTGGACCACTCGACAGTGTATTCACCATCTTCAATTGGGATGTCCGGCACCAAGTACGGAGTGTAAGTAATATCGGAATATCTCCAGTTGTTGTTGTTGGTCCAGATTGGATGAACGTCTCGGTGCTTTGATTTAGCACTATGAACTACGCCGTTGAGAACAAAAATATCCCCGGCGTGACTTTCTTTCCCGATTGTATAAACCTTACCTCCAATCACTCTGATGAAAGTGCTACCGTGGGCATTTGGTCTTAACCTGATTCTCTTGTCGTCGATAACCTGGTCAGGATCCAGCATAAAGGTGAACCGGCCCACGTGAATGATGTGAGCGTAATTTCCCTGAGCTCCACGGTCTGAAGTATTGAACAGCTGATTTCTCATCTGCCAAGTGTAAGCTTCCGGAGATTTGATCTCGTAGACGTTATTATAAATCAAAGCGTCTGCCTTGACTTTGTAACTGCCAAATTCTTCCTCGTTGGATCCATCTGCAACAACGTCTTCAAGGGTCAAACAAAGCACAGTGTTTGGGTTTCCACCCAGACCTGCCTTGGCATCTACGAACAAGCTACCCACGTGATTGAAGTTCATTGCAGCAAGATGATTTTCATTTAAACCTCCGTAAATGTAACCCAAACCAAAGCCTCCATGTCTACCCATGACCACAGTGTCACAATTCCTTACAACTGCGGTCCATCCTCCGTTGATATCCAGTGGATCAGAAGAAAAAATAGCAGGTCTCCAAGGTTCCGCAGTTTTGAGTTGTTTTGGTTGACAAATATTGACGTTATCAATCAAAATCTGAGGCTTTCCGCTTAGGTGGATAAGGTACTCAGATTGAGGGACTTTAGCGTTCCACTTATCGTAGTTCTCAGGACCAAATAAAACAGTTGCTCTATTTGCAGGAGCTACTATTTTAAGATCCTTAGTTCTTGGAACTCTGGTTATATGTTCAACCTTGTAAGTACCTTCACCCAACCGGAAAGCTGTAACAGTTTCATCTTGCAAAGCGTCCAACCAATCCTGGGTGATGTTTTGGACACCAACTTGCACTGGTGGTGTCACAACCGGTGGTTCAGGAACAACCACGACTGGGGGCTCTGGAACAACCACGACTGGAGGTTCAGGAACTACCACAGGTGGTGAGGACTCTCCAAACCACTCAATCTTGCCTTCGAGCTTAAAAAGCCCCTCGACTTCAAGTTTTATGCTTCTAATTTTCATTTCGTGATTCCGTAAGGTTCAGGTCTCTGCACCAGGTAGCCCTTAGGGGAAAACCAGATACAAAATAGGACAATGAGAAGGCCAGCAAATAGGATTGCTGGCCAAAACTCTTTTAGGAAATTTTTCATTCTAGTACTTTTTACCACCCTCGGCAGCTCTGACCTCTTTCTTGTGGTCCTTCCTGACGGCGTTATATTCGAGTTTTTCTTTAATCGCACCACCAAGGTCCAGTTTAAGGTACCCGGACAGATCGAAGATCCTGATGAGCGCATCTGCGAGTTCTACCTCAACCATTTTACGTTGTGGAAGCTTATCGTCCTGAAGGTTCCTACGGTCGCCCTCAAGGGCTTCAGTAACCTCTGAGTGGATTAAGGCAATTTTGGTTGCCACAATGTAACCTTGTGGGATACCTTTTAGGTCATCCCACCATCCGGCCACTAGGGAGCGTGTGTGACACTCCTGGACCAGCTCATTAATGCAGTTTGCTTCTGAGTTGTTCATAATTAATCGTTTAAAAGTTCTTCAATTTGGTCGCATAGTTCTGCGAATTCCTCCATACGGTCTACATCGTCCTGGTTAATACCTATGGAAACTTTTAGGTAGTCACTGATTTTTTGGTCGCTCTCTGACTTTGGAATATCCAAATCATCTATAGCGTCAGCAAGATCCTCGAAAGCCTTTCGGGTATCCTTTAGGACTTCCACAAATTTGTTAATCACTTCCCAGTTGGTATTCAACAGGTTAGCCACTTTTTCTGCACACTCTTTTACATTTTCCATGTTTTGTTTAGTTTAAATTTGAAGCACTTACCGGATTCGAACCGATGTGGTCAGATTTGCAGTCTGACAGTTAGCCGCTCACCCAAAGTGCTGTTTCCCTATATCCCTGGGACAGGGGCCTTCTTAACCTTAAGCCTATCATTACGGGGGTACAGCCCGCTCCCAGGGACTTAAACAGGTCAAGTTCTCTCTTCTCGGCATTGAGGAGGCAATGACCCGGGATAAATTGGTCGCGTAGCCCCGGCATCGAACCGGATTACTGGGTTTATGAGGCCCACGAGATGCCTAACCTCCCGCTCGCTGTGTTGATAATTGAGCACCCGTCCTGGACCTTGAAACCAGCATAGGTCAATCACTGGAAACTTATTGTCGGGGTGCTCAATTATTTAGTGTGCACCCTGATGGACTTGAACCACCGACCTCCACCGTATCAGGGTGTTGCTCTACCAACTGAGCTAAGGGTACTGTTCGGGCTATTTTGTTAATCTCTCTACGGCTACCCCGGATCTCCGTAGTTCATTCGGGCATTACCCGACCTGCTTCTTTAGAAAGGCTCGTTGGAAACGATGATCTTTGGATCGTAGTTCGGCTTTGCCTCAACAATTCTGGTTAGGAATTCGTTGCGAAGCTGTTCGAAGATCGTAGGATTCTTCTCTCTTTCCTTTCTGTAAATGGTGCTGATTTTTGTTACTGCCTGTGCCATAGTCTGTGTTTGTTATTGTTGTTTCGTTTCTCAATATTCTGAATAATTTCTCAATTAAACAAGGGGTGCAATAGAAATAATTTGATTTTTTTCGTGGAACCCATATAAGTAATTGACAATCTTGGTCTTAGCGTCATCAAAACCTGAAGCAAAATCTGCATAATAACCCATGGACCGAGTTCTCTGTATGGATTTGTACTGAAGTTCAATATGCTCCTGTTCGTAAAGATCTCCGTTTTTCTTGAAAAGTTTGAAGTTGGATCTCTTCAGTTCCAACCTCAAACCATTAAACGGGGCCTTGGGAAAGTCAATTATTAAGTCGTGAACCTTGAACCCATTTTTACACTTCAGCGTAGCTGCCTTGACGACTGTGCTTTCAGCCTCTCCAGCCAAATCAAACCAGTAGATTACCTCCGGATAGGTTTCATCAAGAAACTGGACAAGGCTCAGGCGGTCCCTGTTCTCCCTCTCCACTACCCCTGGGCGGTGTTTTAGTTTGCCGTAGTGCTGAGCTTCCTGGATTAGATTGTCCGGAAGGTCCTCCATTTGATAGGAATCGAGAAAATCGGTCATAGGTTTCTAGTTGGAGTTCTTTTTCTTTGTACCACAAGTAAGATTCAGCAACTGAATCGTAGGAGCCTCGACATCGAAGGATCCCGTGGATCTTGGAATATAACAGGTATTCTCGGGCAGAAAGTTTCTCCAGGGTGATAATCGACCGAAGATCCACAATAATTTTGGACCAAATCCAATGGATCTCAACAAAGTTTTCGTCCTCCTGCTCTTCATAGTCTGGTTGAAAAACGGATCCTGATGGCATGACATCCAAAAACTTCTCCTCGGTAAACCCGGTAACTTTATCTAGCGGTTTCTGATAGTCCGAAGGACCTCTGGACCAATTTTGCCTATGTAGAAGGTAGCTCTGGTGATCATCGGTCCAAAAGCCCTTGTTGATCCTGGTGTCCACTTCTATGAAATAGCCAGCTCTAATCTCCAAGGGCTGTTTCGAAGTCTTCTTCGAATTCGTAGTTCTCTTCGTAGTATTCATTTGCTAGTGTGAGTTCGTTTGGGTATTTCGCTACGTTTGGCTTAGCGTCTGGGAATTTGATCGCATAAATTGACCTAGCATGCTTTAACAGTGCTAGATCCTTATCGTCATCTGTGTGCTCAATGAGTTTCCAACCTTTTCCTTGAATTACTCCTTTAGTCTTTGACGCTCCTCGGGTCTTGGCTTTCAGGTGGAGAACCCCTCTTTTCTGAACTTCTAGGTTCTTCTCCTCGCACATGATTTTATAACCCATGGTTTGGATTCCGTAGTCCTCGTGGTCGTAGTTGGAAGTTTTGAAGTCAACCAACCAAATAAGACCGTCTGTCAGCCTGGCTCTCAAATCCCGTGTGCCTGCCATCTTGTACTTGTCGGTGAATCCACGCTCTTCGATATCGAACACCTCAGTGACGTGCTTGGTGTAGAAGAACAGAAACTTCATGACCATCTTCCAGAGGAACACCGGACGTGTACACCTCTTGAAATAGCACCTCTTCTCGAAATCCTCATAAAGGAGCGTTTCTCCCCGGAGAAGCTGCTCGCAGGCATCGTGCACCAAGGTACCTTCTCTGGCAGCTGATTCCATCATTTCCTTGGCCATGTGTCCATATTGCATGTACCAGTCCCTTAGGTGTTTTGGGGTCGGTAATGCGTTGGACATGACTGTTGTCATCGATGGGTAGTACACCCCCGGAGAACGCTCATAAAAGCGGTGGTCCGGGTCGGTGATCTGCTTCATCTGTTTTTTAGCCTGAGGCTCTATAGGCTCATCTGCCGGTAGTGTTACGAATCCTGACATTCTTTCTTAAGTAATTCGATTAATTCTTTTGCCTGCTTCAAAGCACCCTCTGGATGGGCTCCACCCGCTGCAAACTGACCGGCGAAGTAACCTAAGTCTACACCGTCGAAAGGTTCCGGGACTTTTACATCAACTTTTTTCCACACTGTATGGTGCTTCGCATAATCTTCGACTTTATGAAGCCATCCTGGGAGCCTGAAATCTCCTGTGTAAATCCCATAACGCTCCAGCTCAAGTCCCTTATTACCTCTCCACTCCGCTGGATCTCCAATAAAAATGTAACCTTGGTTACCACCATAGATGACTTTTACTTCTTCCCAGTCTTCTGGAAGAGCTGCTACAAGTCCTGCAATATTAATTGTTCCTGAAATATGCGGAACAAAATTTTCCGGGTAAATCACTTCGTGATCCAAGGCTTCCGAGTACCCGGAAATACCAGGTCTTAGTTTGAAGTATCTCATCTCAAATGGCTTTTAGGTATAACAGAAGCTTTACCGCGATCTCCAGACTCATGTTCTGGAATTTTACCCTACCACACAACCAATGAGAAATTGTACCTTGGGTTATACCAAGCATCCTAGCAGCTTTTCTCTGATTGTCAAAAACTGG
This sequence comes from uncultured Limnohabitans sp., assembly GCA_964613865.1. GTDB lineage: Bacteria > Bacteroidota > Bacteroidia > Cytophagales > Cyclobacteriaceae > Algoriphagus. Next base: position 11,430 of record CAZTJM010000013.1, read on the forward strand.
AGGATTTTCATTAAAGTATTTCTCTGGATCGGTCAGCACAGTAACAATACGGTCACGCATTGTGATCCTGGCATCCCTATTGTTTTGAATCGCTGTGGATAGCTTCTCCTCAAGTATTTTTACCATTTCCTGGAGATTACGCATCGTCTTTTCACTTTCTACGTCAAAGCGTGACTTACTTTCTGCTTGCATCTTAAGCATCTGATTTTCTAAAACCAGGTCAGCAATTAGTTCCTTTACGTCCATAGTATGTTTAAGTTAAAGGGCACCGCACTACGCAGTGCCCGATTTAATTTTAGAACGGCAAATCGTCGTCCTCGTAAGCCGAACCAATATGCTCAGCTGTGGCTGGATCTACCGCAGCCGGGCTCTTAGTTTGTGCGGGTTTACCTGCACCAGCACCTGTCGCTGGACCTCCCTGCATTGCTGCTGGGCTCTTGGCTGGAGGTGGTGGAGTCATCCCAGGAGCTGGAGCAACCACAAGTCTTGACAATCTGCCAAGGTACTCGTTGGTTGGATGCTGCAACAGCCACTCGTACTGAGGAGTAGGGTCATAAACGTCCTTACCTTTAACCTTGACTTTGTTGAAGCCAGGCATGACGTTGTTCTCTGGATTTTCCTTATCAAAAGGAAACTGGTTCTCAACCTTCACCCATTTTCCGTCAGCGTCTTGCTGGCGAACGTAGACCAAAGCCATTTTCAAATTTGGGTCTGGCTGATTTGGAACGTCAGCCGCGAAAACTCCGAGTTGGATTGGAAGATCTTCCCGGATACCTGGAAGCCTCTGCATGATGGTCAGAATCGGTCTGCCCATGTACTTGAGGTTGAACTTAAACTTACCGTCTTCATTCTCAAGAACAATGTAGTTCTCCTTGTACGGTTCATAGGTGACTTCACGTTCACCGATTTCGATCAGTCTGCCGGTGATCAAGGAAGATTCGATCTCCGTAACTACCGCGCCAGACTTTTCTTTTGTTCTGGTTTTTACTAGCTGTGGGTAATCAATCTTCTCTTGTTCCGTAGGAGCTGTCTTGAATTTGTAGTCGTGGATACAGACAAATCTGTAGCCACCACCTTGGTTTGGATTAACGAATCCTGACATAATAGCGAGAATTTATTTGGTTTTGAAGAGATCTTTAGCCCGACCTCTGATGGGGTTTTTTGTAAAACAGAACTGGTAAGAATTACTCGCCAATCTGTTACGTCTTGCCAAGTGCTCCTCGTGGGAAATCACTGGTGAATTGTGTGGGATAATCTTCAGATCCTTAAGTCTCTGCGTTTCCTCTCTTCCGATGAGTACAAGTACTCGTGATTTTGATGTTCGGTGACATAGTTTGTTTTATTTAAAGAGGTCTTTAGCCCTACCTCTGATGGGATCTGTTGTGATAATAAATCGGTAATGCTTACTGTAAAATTTTCTGGTTGGGTACGGGTTTCCAAACCTACGTGCCTCAAATTGAGGCACTCTTGGCATTTCATGAATAGTGATGGGCTCAAAGAAGGCACCAAATGCTAAGTAAGCTCCAAGGGATAAAATTCGTCTTTGTCTCATTGCTTTATCGTTTCGTTGAATCAATATTCTGGAATCTTTTCCGCATTTCCAAAAACTTGTACAAATTAATTTCATTTTCAGCACAGATATTTTCTATCTCGCTGACAATCAAGGACAAGTTATCTCCCAGGGATCCACGCAAACGTGATTTAAAAGCGTCGCTGAAGATGGAATCGTTGGTGATCCTATGAATAAGGTCCACCAACTCATCATCAGAATCGAAACCGGCAACTTGACTATTCGTCGACTCCAAGTTCACGGCTACGAGCTTCGTTCCGCTCTTCAGCTCGTTCAACGGGCTCCCCAGTTGGTATTTCTTCATAACTGATTTCTTCAAATGAAATTTTTTCGACAAGTTTCCCCTTGACGTTGTTCTCTTTAAATTGGAGTAAAAGCGAAGCTGAATTCTTCCTCAGATCCTCATCGCTCATCCCGAGGAATACGTTTTTAGAGGCCCCGGCTTCTTGGTGCTTCACGTATCCACCAAAGTACTTCAAAAGCTTGTCCAAGGCCTGAACCCGGACGTTATCCTGTTTGGACTCGTGGGCAATTTGGTTTAAAAGCCTTAAGGTTTCGTCTATGGAGAGCTCATGCTCCTTCACCTTTTTGTGCATGAGTTCATTCACATAGGTTTGAACTCCGGGGTTAGCCCATAGCTTCTGGGCTGCTGTCCTGGATGCTGCCAGGTTTGCCGAAGGGTAAACGGTCATATAGGCCTGTGCTACCGACAGCGTCTTACAATACTCCAGACAGAATTGGACCTGGTGATCATTTAAATTGTGTGGGTTCATTAGTTTTCGTTTAAGACTTCCTCGGCCCTTGTTCCCTGAAGAGCCTTTATATGTGTTTCGTGAGGCCATTACATTGCAGCTTTCTGCGGTGAAATTCTGTACTTAATTCGGTTGTTGCCCCGGCTGGCTTCCTCCAAGGAATAGCCCTTGAAATCACAGTACTCCAGGATCCACTCCTTCATGAGTTTGGATGAGAACTTCCGGAATTTATCGTTTTGGTCCTCCAGGTAGTTGGTTTTGAGCTCCTTAATCTCAAAGGTACCTCCTCCAGGCTTGTTGAACCACTCCTTACAAAGGCTGTCCATGTATGCGATAAAATCCTCCTCCAGGTTCTGAGCCAACCTTTTTTGCTCGATAGATGCGGATTGGACGTACTCCACACCGCAGTCATAACCCTCTTTTGATTTCTGCAAGTTCTGATAAGAACAGCTCATCAAGTACCAATAAAACGCTGCATACTCTTTTTCGTTCCAATCGTGTTTGGAAAAGAAATTGCAGCCGAAATGGTCAATTGGCTTATAAAGGTGGTTGAAGAAGTTCTCGATTTCAAATTCAAGGAACCTACCACGGGTTGAACTACCTTCACCTTTGATCATTTTGTTGGTCAAAAGCAGGAGTTTCGTCTGGATCATGAACTCGTTTTTATGCATCTTCTTAACTATAGTCCCCTCAGTGATGTTGTTGAACACCCACTCGGATTTGAAGCCTTCAGCCAAGTCGTCCAGGACAATGAGTTTTGTATCCTTGGTGGCCAATCCAAAGTTCACCGGACTGTCCTGCTTCCACCTTTTGGCCGGAATAATCGTCGTTGGGAAGATTTTAGAGATAGCTGTGGCGATTAAGCCCTTGCCGGTCCTACCATTAGCCTTCTGCCCGGAGGAGTTTACGTCGGTCAAAAGAATAGCTCTGAGAGCACCCTCAAAGAATGGGTGCATGAGGTATCCGATTGCTTGTTCAATCTGTCGTTTTTTAGCCTCCTGAGTTTCGGCTGTGTGTCCGTTCTTTTTGCCTGTAATTAGCCTAATGAACTCCTGAAATTGGCAGTCTGTACTAATAGGCCATGGCATAATGTTGAATGCAATGACAGATTTTGACCAAATCGCCATGTTCGGAGGGAGCTCAACGTAGGAATGCTTTGTCATACTTTCCGGCGTGATTTTAACCCAACCATCAGTAAAGAAAAAGGCGTTGTCGTGCTTCCCAGGGATATACATTTCACCCTCGAAAGACTTAATCATCTCTATCTTTTCTTTGTTGAACAGACTGCCCGCGTTCAGGTAACAATACCTTACAAGGGCTTCAAGGGTGAATTCTCCACATACAATGATCTCTTGGGCGTCAATTTCTCCACAGACACCGTCAAAGAATTTTAGTAGAAAATCCTTCATCTGAGGGATTGTGACCTCATAAAGGATATTCAGGTTGACCCGGACGTACGTAACCTCGTTGTCAAGAACTACCTTACGGAACCCGAAGTGCTCCAGAAATTCAATGAAGAGTTTTTGTTCAACACCGAGACGCTTTTTGCCGTTAGCCGTTTCCTGCTCCACCCAAAACTTAGGTAGGTTCTCATCTTCCGGAAGAAGGTCTGTTATGTCAAAATACTCCTTTTTGATTCTACTGACTGCACTTGATTCTGGTATTTTGAAGGGGAATGTATTCATATTAGTCAAATCCGAAGTATAGGTCACCGGAAACATCCGTAGTTGTCGTAGCTCTTATAGCATCAACTAAAATTATTTTACTTTCTTTACACAGGCCATAACCCTTACGTGCGTACCTGTAACTTCTTTCGAAAGTTGATATTGGAAATTCCAAAGGCTCATCATGTTCAATAACAAGTTTTCTGAAGTGAAGGTGCTCAAAAAAGTCCTTATGGTAGACCACTTTCCACTCCCCGTCAGTGTCCACAAAGTAGGCACATTTGGTGATTGTAAAGTCAAACCTTTTAATCATTTCTTCTGGACCCCCGAAATGCTTGCTAACCAAGTCCACAACTACCCCACGCTCCTTATCCACAAAGCCAGTAGATCTTTCGGTCTCATATTTCAGGTGGAATCGGGAATCCCCGAAAAAACACCCCTTGGCGTGTTCAAAATCCGTAGCGTTTCGGAAGAAAATATCGACGTCTTTGACCTTCTCTTTATTGAAAATGTTCTTGAAAGCCCCTCCAGCGATGTAGCCATTATGCCCTTCCATGTACCTATTCAACTGCATTACTTGAAAGATACTTTTGTTCGATTTCGTTATAAACTTTTCCATAGTTGTGCAAGAAATTGAATGTCCCTAGTTTGAATTTCAATATAATCGGCAGAGGGCTTCTGAATAGTGGCCTTGTACTTGTCCAGGGCTGCAACCAGTTTGGTTACGTACCACTCAAGCATTTCTGCCCTGTACTGAGGCCACCTCTGGGCATCTTCAGCGTCATACACCCTCGGCTGAGGATGAGTCCCAAAGCTGGCTGCGTTCTTTTCGTAAACGTGCTCCGCTGTTCTACGGTGCTCCACTACGTAATTTCGCTCAGGAATCGGGTAATTGGTGGTCACGTGATTCAAAGCATCCTGGAAAGGAACTCCGGCCCGGTTCAACCAGACAAGTAAGTTCATTACCCAATCATGTCGTTCACCTTTAGAGCCAAAAGATCCGGCTGCTTTGGTAAACATTTTCTCAGTTCTGAAGATGGCAATTTCCAAAGGTAGTTTGTTGCCCTTGTACTCTCCTAGGGCTGCTTTCTTCGCTTCTTCCCGCTTGAACCACACGACGGATTCCCTGTTTCCCCACAGATCAGGATCAAAGGAAACGTACCTAAGTCTTGATGGGTTTTTGCATGTTGGATCCACCTTGATTTGGTACCTCTCTTCGTAATAAGTGATCAGAGCTCGGACAAGTTCCTTGTGGTGCTCCACAGTATTACACTCCGGATCCACTTTCACATAAACGGCCCAGCCGTTCTGTCGGGTCGATTTGTGCACGACAAAGGTGTGTGGGTCAGAGGTGATGGCCTGGAAGTAGTGAGGCTCGTTCTTGTCGATATCCAGACAGACTATGCCCGAGTGAGTGATGAGGCCCTCATCCAATTTGCCTTCTGAGAATGTACCCGAAGGGGTTATCCCAGGGAGTTTCTGTTTTGCGGCGTCTTGGATCGGGCCTTCAGGGATGGCTAGGACAGCCTCAATTAAGGTCTTCCACTTCCCGCGCTTGACAGCCTTGAAGAAATCCCCCAGCTTTATGTGGTTGTCACCATTGGTGTCCCAGGTGTTTTTATACGCGCTTACTTGCATATTTCCTCGATTTTAGTTTGAACACAGCGATCATATTAGGCCAGTAATTGTCACTGTAATGATAAATTGCGGTTGGGTACCGATCAAAACAGACGTTGTTAGATTTTTGATAAACGTCTACACCAACGAATAGATTTTCAGCGATAACTATCTCAGGAAGCCCCATTACAAATGATTTTTGAGTGCGTCGAATACCTCTTCAGCTGTTTCGTCCGATGTCCCGAAAAGGTAGAATTTTCCGTCTGGAATAATCTTAACCGAATTTGTTGTGACGGCGTTCACTTTCGCGTGGACAGAAACAAGACGGATGTCTGTCTTCGAAAAGAAAAACACCGTGACCTCATATAAACTACCACCATAAATAAATTCATAGGTGTACGTATCCACGTCGTCAGCCTCTCTCTTGGAGAATATGGGATACATTTTCTGGATAGCTCTCCGGAAGGTATTGAATACCTCCTTTTCAAACGCAGCTCCCATATTTCTAGGACCCTTTGAGTGGTATAAACCCAGCTCAGGGACCGAAAGTTTGTAGGAAACGAAGACTTGATCATCTACAACTTTGTACTCTTCATCAACCCAGAATCGAAGGTCCTTGATAACGGCCTGAAGCTGCTTGATCATGCGTAATTTGTTCATAAGTTTTTAACAATTTGAGTGAGAATTTTTAACATTTACTGTTCTAAGTGGCAACAAAGCTGTCGAAGACTTTTGACAAATGCAAGAGATGGCCGGAAAAAAGATTCAAAAACACCAAAACTTTTTAACTTTTTAACACCTGGGTAAAAGTTTTTAACATGCTTTTTAACATCCAAAAGTACAAAACTTTAAAGTTATAATCCTATCGTCCTTCATTGGCTTTAATTTCTTACTGTTTATTCTTACTATTTTCTTACGATGTTAAAAAGTTAAAAAGAAAGTATATATAAAATGGTTGAGAGAAAATGTATAGACCATAAGAAAAAGATGCATTTTGTTTTTAACTTTTTAACATTTGAACCCAAGAAAGCCCGTGAGGGTTAATTGGGTATGAATGAAAAATTGAACCAGAAGGCCCAGATGCTGGCGTTGGCACTGGACCGCAAGGACTGCGAAAAAGATTTTGCTTACTTCTACAAATGTGCTTTTCAGATCCTAGAACCAAACACCACTTTTGAGGACAGCTGGCACGTCGACTACCTCTGCTTTATCCTCCAGCGGGAATTCGAGCGTATTCAGAAGGGGATCCCGGCCAAGTACTCCGACATCGTGGTGAACGTCCCCCCACGGACATCCAAGTCCCTTATATTTTCGATCATCTTCCCAGCATGGGTCTGGGTCAGGAACCCTTCATTCAAACTGATCACAACTTCCTATTCCCTGGACCTGGCCCACAACTTCTCCCAGCAATCCATGCAGCTGATGGCTTCGGAGTGGTTCCAGGCTCGATGGCCTTCTGACGAAACCTTCTCGCTTTCCAGGAGTGATGGGGGTAAGGAAGCTGTAGGCTACATGGTCAACAACAAAGGAGGTAAACGAAAATCTTCGTCCACAGGATCCAGCTTAACAGGATTCGGTGGCTTGATGATTCTCCAGGATGATCCTCAGTCGCCAAAGCAGGCGGGGTCTGCTGCCGAAACTGAAGCTGCAATCAACTTCTATAAAGGTACTCTTTCCTCCCGATTGGATAATCAGCGAATTGGTGTGATTTTCACAATCATGCAGCGACTTGCTGAAAACGACATGTCCAGTTACATTCTGGAAGCTCACGAGGACAAAGTGCTTCACATCAATTTACCGGCAATTGCAGACAGCACCGAAAGGATGCCACACCTTAGCATTGTGCAGAAGATGAAGCCGGGAATCGTACCTTACCCTGGAGGCATTCTATTCCCAGGACTTTTGGACCGGGGTGTGTTGGACCGTCTTAAGATGAGACTTGGATCCCTGGACTATGCTACCCAGTATATGCAGCACCCTTACCCGGCTGAGGGTTTGATTGCCAAGAGAGAACACTTCTCCAGGATACACCCGGAAGACTTCGACCGCCAGTTCAGGTTCAACAGAAAGGTTTGGAACTTCTACGGCGACACCAGTTACGGGGACTCAAAGAGAGTGGACACTGACCCTACAGGGGCTTTGGCCGGGTGCGTAATAAATGGCTACCTTTATTTGAGGAAGTTTTCCAAGGCAAAGGTACCTTCTGAAGATCTTCCGGAGTGGTTGGAGAAATTCGCATTCGAAAATGGGAACACCGGAGACTCTACTTTTAAGATCGAGGCTAGGGCTTCAGGTCCTACAGTGTTAGGTATGCTGCGAAAACGTAAGAGTAAAATTAAATTCAAACCTTACGTCTACCCATCGGGTAAAGGTACGTCGGCTAATGCTTCCAAGCCTGAGAGATTGAGGGCGTGCGTGCCTGCCTTGGTCGCCGGGAAGGTAATTTTGATTGACGGCGCGTGGTGCGATTCCTTCATTGATCAGGTCATCGGATTCCCACAACTCAAACACGATGAGGAGGTTGACGTACTGGTCATGGCGGTTTTGGATTTAATTCATGGAAAAACTGCAAAAAAATCTGGGATGCGCTTGCATAATTGATTTTTTCTTCCGTGGTTTGAGACATCAAATCAAACTACTATGAAAGTCAAGACACGAGACATTAAAATTGGGGGTGGATTACACTACGTAGAAATTCACTACGACACCAAAGGTTCTTATTTTAAGATTGCTAAAGGGCTTCCTTCAGACTTCAGTACTTTTTCCCGTAAGTGGTATGAGAAAAATATTGACTCAAACGAAGCATTACTTTGGCAACACCTTCAGGAGTGTGTTCGGGAGTATGTTTCCAACAAGACAGCTACTAGAAAAGTAATTGTCTTCGACGCTCATGCCTCTTCTGAAATTATCATGAATCGGGTTTCCCAAGGTAGTTATCAAGGGTACATAGAACCTAAATTCAAAAAACTTTCAAGAGCAAACTCCAAATCAACTTACGAAGTTGGCTTTAACTTTGGAGTTTACACAGAATTAGATGAATCTGGGAAGTTTACTTACTACAACCACAAGTTGGATGATAACTTCAAAGAAACCGGGGAAATCTCCAAGTATAATACAACTGTAGAAAACCACTGTACGGTGATTCCTTACACTGAAGAGAACTTTCAGTTTTTCTTAGGTCTTGCCCAAGGCTTTAAAAAGATGGTTCACCAGTTGGCCAACTTCTTCGGGGAGACCGATGAAACAAAAATACTCACATTCATTCAAAACACACCTAAACTATTATCATGAGAAATGCAGACAAACCCGCCTACGGACACGGTATCCCAGGCGATGAGAAAGCCGGGTGGCTCCCAACTCAGGAACCTGGCGTGACTAAAGCAGAGTTCTTCACTGCTGCTGCCCTTACTGGGCTTTTGGCTAACCCTAAAGTTCTTGAAATATGCTCGGCAAACAATGGTCTTTTTAATCCGGACCACGCGGCTTTTATGGCCCAGGAGATTGGTATTGCTACAGCAAATGCGTGTGAGCCAGCACCAAAGGAGGTGAATAATGGCTAACTTCTTGAAACTCACCTCCCTAAAGGATGGAGGTCCGCTACTCGTCAACCTCAGAAACACTGAGGATATAATTCCGAACAAAGAAAACGGAAAGGTTGAAGGTTCCAAAATTTTCTTCCTGTCCGGAAATGCCCCGTCGATTGTCTCGGAGAGTGTTGAGCAGATTTGGGAACTTATTAATCAGGTGAAACCGTGATAGCAATCTTTTCACCCAATCACTCCGATATTAAACGGGACTTTCGGCTTATAACTAAAGATTCGTACAGGTACATCCGTACTGGTGAGGACATTCGAGGTATAAGATTCACAGCTGTGATTATCATGGAGCCTTTTTGTCACTACAACGAGTTCCAGAGAAACGCGATGGAAGCACTAAGACACAGACAACCAGAACTATTTTAATAAAACAAACTATGGCAAAAGACAATTTCACCAAAAATTGGATCATTGAGAGATCTCTCAAAATTGTTTCCAAGTATGACGACGGGGTTTTGACCCTAAGAGGTTTGTACTACCAACTAATAAGCCAGTATGGTATGACAAACTCAATCCCACACTACAAAAGAGTAGTGAACGCGATGATTGAAGCCAGAAGGGCTGGTCTCATTCCCTATGAAACCTTCTCAGACCGAGATCGGGAGATGGAGTCGGTTACTCAATGGTTACCTACTAACGTAGCGGAGGCTGTGGATGAAGCTAAAGATGCCATCAACAGCTGGATGAACTACTACAGCAAAAATCGCTGGGAAAACCAGGACTACTATGTGGAAGTCTTGATTGAAAAGAAAGCCTTGATCGGTACTTTCCTAGGTCCATGCTCAAGACACCGAGTAGCGTTAGGTGCCTGCAAAGGATACCCAAGCCTCACATTTTTGAATGACGTGGCTCAACGTATGATTGAAGCTGAACGCAACGACAAGATTCCCTTGATCATTTACTTCGGAGACTATGATCCTAGTGGTGAAGACATCCCACGAAGCATCCAAGAGAACTTGGAGAATGATTTCAACGTCACTGTCGAAGTTCGAAGAATGGCTTTGATGGAAGAACAGGTTCTGAAGTGGAAACTCCCTCCAGCCCCAGCCAAGATCACTGACTCCAGAACAGCCAACTGGGATGGTCTTGGTCAGGTTGAATTGGATGCAGTCTCCCCGGAGAGATTGGAGGCTTTAGTAGATGAAGCAATCGCTCAGGTCTTCGATGAGGATAAATTGGTGGAGCTTCGGGACTTGGAGCGGGAAGAATCAAAAGAGTACGTTCTTCAGTTGAAAGAATATGTAAATAGCTTAAGCTCAGAATAATGATCAAGAGAACTAGAATCGTAAAGCACAAGCTCACCGGGAAGGTGGGCAGGGTGCAGAAGGGCCACAGAAAGGCCTTTGGTAAGGTTCCCGTCGAATTCGAAGACGGAACTAAAATGTTGTGTAAAACCGAAAACCTAGAAACTACAGGCTATGAGGATTGACCAATTTCTACGGCAGCATTATATTGAGCTGCAACCCCTAGTACCGGGAATCGAGTTGATGTCTAGCGATGCAGATCTCGTAGAGAAACTAATCTCTATTGTTAAGATTGAGTACGTAGGTCAGGCAAAAATAGAACAGCTCAAAGAAGAGATCGTCGAGCTTCAAGAAGAGATTGAGACACACAAGGCCCAAATCACTGAACACGAGGGTACTATCAAAGACTTCAGTTCTGAGTTGGAGGATGAGCAGAAAAAAGTTTCCGACTTGGAGTCTGAAAATTTGCAGTTGTCAGAAAAAGTCCAGACATTAGAAGCATCTTTAACGGAGTTCAAGGGAACCTTTGAAACTGTGGTAAAAGATCTCGCTTACTACGAGAAGGAGATAAGTAAAGCTGAGAAGAAGATTAAGGATCTGGAGCGTCAACTACAAAACTCTAAGTTTTGAGCCCTATCCTGAAGTTTCTGCTCAACACGCTGATAGACCCGCCAAAGTTCCTGCGGAAGAAGCTAATTACTGAAGACGGTTACCAAGTAGAATTCGGTGAACTTGTCTTCGGGGCCAACAAAGAAGGGGGCGACGTGCTCCCCTTCTACGTTGGAAACTTACCAAAAGAAGATTTTAAGTATTTCAAAAATTATAACAACGCTAAAAATTCTATATTATGAATGGAATAAACGAGTTTATGGATGAGGGTGAGCTTTTTGGCTCAGACACTCCGAGTAAGGAGGAGTATGTGAAGGCATTTGAATCTGCCTCGGCTTCTGTACCTGAAAGCCAGGCCAAGAAGAAATTCAAAGAGTCATTTAAAGCCGGTCTAGCCGAAAGTAACCCTACGGTGACACTGGACCTGGCCACAGTTCCTGGTCTTCCGCAGCCTAAGAACTTTGGTGTAGATGAGGTCCGGGCTGAAACCGTTTTGGCTGAATTCAGACCCCACCTTGAGAAGTATGTAGCAGTAGAAACCAAGGCCAAAGAGTTCCTTGAAGGGCTTCAAAAAGTGAATAAACTAACCAAGAAGGAATTTGATAAAGCCCGTGAGTTACGCTTGGAACTCGTCTCCCTCAGGGGAAAAAACGGAGTGCTCGGCCCACACACCGAGCTGAAAGCTTTCTACCTTAACGGTGGTCGTTTCGTGGATGGACTGAAGAAGTTCGTGGTTGATGGTGCTGCTCCCCTGGAGAACAAACTTGATGAGGTTGAAAACTTCGAACAGTACGAGCGTGAGAAACGTGAGGCAAGTCTTCAGATAGAAAGAGCCAACCAACTTATCGGGTTTCTCCAGTTTGCTCCTGGCTCCGGTCTTATCCCTACAATCTTAGGTCCGTTGACCGAAACAGAGTGGAACACATTCTACCTGGGGGCCAGGGAGCGTGATAAGCAGCTTCGTCAGGAGAAATTGGATGAGGAGAAGAAGGCTCGTGCGAACCACCTTTATGCCCGATATCTTCCAATGGCACCATTTGATGACCTGGGTGAGAAAAAGCTCGAATACTTTGAGGAGCTCACTGATGCCGAGTTCCAGAAGCTCTACACTTATCTGTTGGATGCCCGGAAGAAATCCCTGGAAGAGGCTGCTGCTGCATCTCAGAGGATCAAAGATGCCGAGGCTGCTGAAGCTTTGGCTAAGTTGGCACAGACGGCTGCGGAAGAGAAGATCGAGGAGCTTAAGGAGGTAAGTGCTGTGACGTATGTCACAACTGCTGGAACTGAGCCTGAAGCTGTAGTGGCTGAGTGGCGTGGTGCTCCGGAGTACAACAATTGGGTTTCCGATTTCAAGGCCCCCTTGTGGGATTTTGATGATGTCCGGTGCAAGGAAGTGTTGAACAGATTTGAAGGATTCAAGCGATGGGCACTTTCTCTCAAATAGTCAAACTCTGGTTCCTCAACATTTGGGTAAATCTTTTGGGTGTAACCTATAAAGATCTGAGCAATGGGGGTGGCTATGGGGTGTGTACGATTTACATCACAATGTTTGATCCTAAGACTGAATCAAACGACATCAACTATAACCAGGCTAACCTAGATAAGGACTTTCCTGGGTTGAAACCAAAGAACCCTAAGAAAGACCAGTTTATTTATGGTTACTGGTGGCCGGATGCCTCCAGGTCTACAACACATTTCATGCACTTCTGGCACCGCCATGTTGCACTAACTATTTATATAATTAAAATCGCTTATGAACGCGCAACAAAGAAAATTTTTAATCGATAAGATTAACTCACGAGTTACAGCTGAGATCAAAGCTTTGGAAAGTTCTAAACCAAAGAGACCAGACGTTAGAGCCTTGATCTTGTCGGAATTGATGAAGGGGAACGTCATAGTTAAGTCCAGCGAGGAACTCAACGAACTGTTTAAGAAAAGAGCTTTCGAACAGATTGAAGAGGGTAGGGACTCCAACTGGTTATCCAACGAGAGTGGTCGGGGTTGGGGTTCTTTTAATGAGACCACGGTCAAACTTAAGGTGGAAGAAATCTTCAACTTACCTCCTAACTATCACACCCTGTTGGAGGAATACAACAGACAGTGCGAAGAGATAAGAGCAAAAGTGGTAGAGCTCACCTGTCAGCTTGATACTTTGGAAACCAGAATTACGCTGGCCTCTGACAAGGTTCTTCAGACAATGATCTCGGAGGTTGACAACATGGGAGACATAAGCCTCATCAATACCAAAATCAAACTATTAAACTAATATCGGATGTACTTCGAAACAACAATTAAAGGAGCCTTCGAATCGGATGAAGGACTATTGAAGATCGAGACAAAGCGTCTCCTTCTGGAAGCTGAGACCTTCGCGGATGCGGAGGAGAAGACCTACAAGTTTTGGGAAGACTACGGGGTCCGCGGGGGCGTTGAACTAAAAACGTCAAAGATCTCCAACTTCAAAGACGTACGTGGTTTGATGGAGGATTGCTCCTTCTTCAGGTTTGTCACCAGGATGATCATCGTAGATGACCGGGGCAAAGAAAAGAAACTCGACGAGATTTTCCTAATTGGAGCCAAGACCATTGAGGAAGCTGAAGAGACTGGTCGACGTGAGTTCATGGCCGATCCACCATGGCCGGTCAAGCTGTTGGAGGTTAAACTCACCGGGATCCACGAGGTAGATCTTCCGGATTCGTTTGAGGATGAGGAATCTGAAGAGGAGGATGAGGATTTCGATGAAGACGCAATTCCAGGATTCTATTGGGATTCTCCAATAGGTTAAACTAAAATATTATGACAAAACTAACAGAGTGGAGAGATGGATCTTTCCGAAATATTCCGGTACAGTGTCACGGAGTAGTCAAACAAATGCCCGTGAAGGTCCTGGTGACCCAAGAGTTTTATGGTCCCCCTCCAGGACTTACCCTTTCCGATATGATAGACGCTCATGCTTTGGTCGATCCTTCAAATCCCTCAGTGGCTTTTGATTGGTCTGGTGTGTCTACCTCGGTTTGGAAGGTGGCTAACTTCCTGCAGAACCGAGGGTGCTCCATTTCCAACTGGGTTGGGGCTCCTGTAGTGGTGGATTGGATGTGGGACCCTGCCTTGGTTGCAAACGGTACCTACCTGGGCTTGTTGTTCGAGAACGTGGCACCTGCGGGGGTCTTGGATATTGGCACTCCCCTGACCATTCCAAAGTTCCAGTATGCTTCAGTAGGTTTACGGCGCAAAGAGCCCCTGGCTTTAGCTGAAGTGACCTCTGGGGCAGGCCTGGCCTCCTATCATTCCTACTTAAGGCAGTACTTTGATTTCAAGCTTGATGCTTCAGATGGATCCGTTGAAAGGATGTGGTCTCTATTTGGGTTGCAGGCCACAGGAACACCTCAGAGTAGGATTAGAGCCAACGCACTCCATGAGCAGCTTTCTGAATTCAGACTCATGCTTTATAGCCTGGGAGAGAAACAGTATAAGGCTTATGTTAAGGAACATGTCAGGAGGTCCGGCATTGAAGTGGAACTCAAGAACGCATTGATCACAGAAAAACCTACATTATCGTGAAAAACTATCTAATTAAATTACTGATAGAGATTCTCTATCGGTTAGACCCGGAATTTATTGATCCTAGGAGGGAGATGGAGAGGCTTCCAGAGGATTTTGGTTATATTTCTCTTTCCGGTTATAGGGATCCAAAGATAAGGAAGGGTGAGCCTTGGTTTCATGTAGCAGTTCACAGAAGGACTAATACTTTCGAGGCTGGTAATTCTGTAACGTATGTTAGGAAGTCTCTGGAGGGACACTACACCAGGTAAGTCCCTCCCCCTCCCCCACCGGTCCCCGGTGTGTATTGCAGTATAAGTTAAGTTGTTTCATCCCCCGGTTTAGAGGAGTAACCTGTTAAAGGTGCTCCTCTTTTTTGTGCCCGGATGGGCTTTCAAGATGGGTTTCTCGGAAGTTGGGGTCTCAAGGTCCTGGACTTGATGACTGTTTTCAGGCGTTTTTGCCTAGTCTTTTGTATCATTTTGAGCATAAAACAGCTGTGTGAATAGTTATTATCTATCGATTTTACAATCTCATAGAGAATATCTATCTTGGGCCTGGAGACGAGCCCTGCCAATATAAGGCCCGAGAACCAAGAGTTAGACGACTCTAACATTTAATTTAGACGAGTCTAAACTTATAACTACCTGATTTCGAGGTAACTAAACCAATTTTTAGGCTTGTCTAAAAATATTGTTAGAAGGATCTAACTTATGAGACCAGCACTACCGTGAAAATCCACCTGAAGCCCAGCCTGGCTGGACAAAAGATGGCCCGACTAAGCAAGAACTGTACCAAGTTAGAACAGCGCACAGTTTGTGCAGCACTTCGGGAGCCAAGCACTCCATGAAAAATACAACTTCTGTAGAGGAATGTTCAAATGCTGTGGATTCCTGGACGCTGGACTCCTGGAGCTGGAGATAAGGGGGTTTATAAAGGATCCGGCTCCCAGGCTGCCCCAGGGCCTCCGGCCAGGTTAGTCATCCTCCGGGGATCCCGTAGCTCTACGACCGTTTCGTAACTAATTGTACTCCAAGTTGCACTTTTCTAAGACGAAAAAATAATTGAAATATTTTTTGGGTATGTTTGGAATTGACCAAAGTTTTTTCATCCTTTGTCTATGCCAATTGCGGAACGGTCCGCAACTAAAAAACTAAAACGTATGATTAAGTTAGAATTAACATCATTTGAAGCTCTTATTTTAGAGTCTTTATTGGAAAGAGCTGTAAATAAAAGCTCTAAAGTTGAAAAAATCCTTAAATCTGAAGGGTTTGAACCTAGGAAAAACATTGTTTTAGAAAAGCAAATAATGCTTTTGTCTTTTTTACAGGAACAAACTAAAGACTTGTAAAATGAAAACTGAAAGAACTATAAACGGTTTGTGGCTTTTTGCTATATCGTCAGAAATGAACCTGAATTATAAGACAGGTTTAACAAATAGAAACGGAAGTCCTTTCGCACAATTTAGAAAGGAATTTCCAGAGGCACCAAGAGACAAAAAGAAATGTTTAATTTGGTTACATGAATTATTAACTAGTAATAAATTAAACATTCCGTCTAGTCTACAAAGAACTATTGACAGTTTTAAATAAATCTAAAAAGGGGACTGTAAAAAGTCCCCATTAAATCTAAACATTATGAAAAATCTAGTTAAAAATTTTAACGCTGAAATCCTAACCGTAGGGCTTGGCTTTGTTGGTCTGCTTACCTTGTTAGCATTCCTTTTAATTGATTGGTTCAAATATAACCCTGTAGTCTAATGAATAAGGTATTTATTTTAGATCTAAAGTTTCCAGAAACTGAGAAGCTAGAAAAGCTCCTTAATGAGGGTTATAAAATAGTAACCTCCAATAGTACTTCAGGTGCTAATTTCGATAGGTCATATAATTACGGTTTTATAGTATATATTCTTAACAAATAAACAACTTAAAAAATGGAAAATTTAAATAAATCATTAGGGGTAATTCAGAGATTGAAGGTTTCAATCCCGTTCAGCGATATTTTGAACGAATATATAGAAAAAAAATTTGCGGCCTTGGTGGCTGCCGTTCCGTACGAAATAAAGTTTGTATCTGAGGAACCCTATTTTATTGAAGCTGAAGTAAACAGTGAGTTTCCTAATTTTGCCGTCGAGATGGCTTTTAAAAGGATGCAATTCGACGTTGAAGTTTTCAATCAATTGAAAATTTGGACAGGTGCAAGCGATGTGACTATTTTTGGAGTTCCTGAAATTAATTGGAAATTCCGGGCAATTCACGACGCATTCCACATTAAGCACTCATTAGGTTTTTCTTATCAAGACGAACTTTTGGTAAACTACCTACAGTTGCAGGAATTCAGCTTCGATGGCTTGCCAGAATTCGAAAGGCAATTACTGAATATCGAGACGGCCGGGCAAATATGGTATTTCCACCAGAACGGTAAGTTCCCGGAAGACCAAAGAAAATTTGCAATTGGGGAACTTTATAAAACCCTCAATTATGAGGTAAAAAGCCCAACGTTTTTTAATGAATCTTTAAAGGTTTGGAACCTGTGAAAACCTGCCAAGATGTAGCCAACGAACTTGAACCAAATCAAATTTGGTTCGAGTTCAACAAGGTTGAATTTTATAAATTCAATCCGAATGTTTTAGGAGTTCCGAATAGATTGTGTGAACTGGCACAAAACCCTGAAGCTTTAAAAGATAGGTACTACAAAGGAGCGGATTTTTATAGGTCCGGAATAATTAAAATTATGGGTTGGCAGGCTAATTTTAAGCCTATACTAAAGGAATTTTGGTTTGAAACCTCCAATGGCTTAATGAAGGGTTACGCCCCAAATAAAACCCTTTTAAGGGCCTCTTACTATGGCAGGATTTATAGAATAGTTGAAATCAAAAAGCAATGATTTTCTTTATATATAACCTAGGGTTAATAATCCTAGGTTCTTTTCTACTTTGTGCCGTAATTTCAAAAGCATTAACAACTAAGAAATGAAAAATTTACATATTATTCATTCTATTTATGTGGGTTGTACTGTCAAGTTAGGCAGCAGAATAAAATTAACATCCCAGAGGTTTAAACATTCTGTTTACATTCCTTATAATAGTAATAATTATGACTCTTTAGAACTTGTTTTGAATTGGTTCAAAGAAAAGGGTATTGAGTGCATTGGGTACGGAGAAGGTCTCAAAGGTTACTATTTTGTTTGTGAGACCTTTAAACCCTTAAAATAATGAGGTATCTAACTAAAAGAATTGATCAAAAATTTGATGGTTTTGAGTACCATCCATGCAGCTTTTATTCTGTCAATGGTAATACCTTTGTTGAACAATGCGAACCAAAAGACGCCGTTTTTTGGTCAGTTTATGCGCATTTAAAAATAGGAGGGTTAGAATGCTTAGCAGATTTCAAAAGCGAAAAACAATGTAAAGAGTTTATAGAATTTCTTGAATCTGTTTTAGCTAATTACATTGGACCGGAACAAATTGAGACAGCAGCAGCTGGCTAACTGAGTGCCGGGCAAAGGTGCACCAGGCACTGAAGACAGGAACAAATTAAAACCCTACTCAAAAGGTAGGGTTTATTTTTGTGCCTGATCAGAGATATCTTAATAGATAGTTACATTATGAGACATCCTTCTACAAGCTTAAAACTTTGGGTACGTAGCACTACTAAAGTTTCGCAGGCCCCTCCCCCGGCAAAATTAGTTGACCCGGCCCTTCCCCCGTATATCGGTGAATTTTATATTTTTTAAAAAAGCCGATACTGAACCCCAAAATGTTAAAAACCTCACAGAAAATTTTTAACTTTTTGCCTTTTTGGCCTTCAAACTAATTTACACTTAATATTATTAAGACTTATTAAAAATAATTTTACCCAAAAATGTTAAAAACTTTAGGATTTTTCATCGGTTTTTAACAAATGTTAAAAACTTTCAAATACAGTTTTAACACCCTTTTGCCAAAGGAAATTTTTAGTTTTCAGAACTACTAAAATTATTAATCTTATTTTATATCTTTTATTATCTTTTATTCCTAAATGTTAAAAAGTTAAAAAGAAAGTATATATAAAATGGTTGAGAGAAAATATATAGACCCTAAGAAAAAGATGCATTTTGTTTTTAACTTTTTAACATTTTGAGATTTTTCCATCTAAAAAGCCCTTGCGGGAACTCTGGGGACCGGGGGTAGTGTTATAGCTGAAAATCGAACCACACATGAGCCTAATCGAAGTTTGCCCACTCCCCGTCGAGCTACCCTTTATCCCCGCCGTAGAATGCGGCTTCCGCCTTGATCAGCTAAACAGAATGATGCTGTTCAGATCTGGTGCCTCCATGGCTATCGGTGGACCTCCAGCTGTACCGCTCGTTGACTTAGACATGACCGAAGCTGCTACCTACCAAGCACTCGCTTCTTTGACTGGAGTTGACAAAGGCATGCTGACCCCACTGTTTGCTGAGTGCGTGATCCCACCTTCCGAGTCTTCTATGACCGGTGGAGATACCAACGAAACCATCGGAGGTATCCCAGAGTACAACGGTGAAAACATTTCAGCTGCAACCGCAGCTTTCCATGGTGTTACTCCAGCTGTCATTGACGTAATGAAGCAATACGCTCAGTACTCTGACGCAACCAGAGGTTTTGTCGGTCTGAGAGCCATCCTGTTCAACGAGAACGGAAAAGCCTTCTACCAGAAGACCGCAGCCGGAGTTATCCAGGGTATTCCACTTTATTCTTTGGTAGTTTCCAACCCAGGGACTGAAGGTCTGAAGACTCAAACCAAAAACATCCTTCGGTTTAGCCTTCCCCACAACTGGGCACAGGGTTTGACCGCAGCTGTTCTCGACTTCGACTATAAGTCGCTTTTAAACGTAGAATAATCTACCATGAAACTTTTCAAAAAAGGTAAACCTGGGCCGGGGATAAATTTCTCGGCCCAAGTTGCAAAAAATCTTCTTAATTACCCAAACACAGCCTGGGAAACCCGCGATGATACTGAACCAAGACCAAGCACTGGAGATAGCCAAGAAGAGCCTAAAACACAGAGAAGACGTCGAAGAGGCTCGAAAGCTCGAACAGAGGATTAGACTTCATACCGTCGGGGATGAGGCTTGTGAAGATTCTGTGAAATACTTCACAGAATGGGCTTCCAAGCAAGTAAGTACCGAAAAATATAAAGAGTTCATGGACGTCATGTTGTACCCACTTCCTACTGTGGGTGTGACTGACAACATTTTTGATGATCTCTCCAAGTTGTTCGAGGCTGAAAATGCCAACTACACCGCGATCAGGTTCAAAAAAGACGCTGACACCACTGCCCAGGACTTCGAAGCGACGCACAAATTCAAGGACATGATGAAAGACCGGGTTTTCCGGACCTTCATTTCACGTCCTAACTCTTTTTTCGTCGTCGAACCGATCCCTGGGGCCGACCCTGAGCTTTATTTCGTCAACATCAATCAGTACATCGCTCATGAGTACGGTAATAACCGGAAAATGGAATACCTGGCCTGGTCCAAAGACAGTGCGCTTAGAAACCTGGTCGTTTTGGATGAGCAACAGTTCCACTTCTTCTCAAAAGCCACTGGAGAGTCTGAATACACCTACTCCGTAAAGCCCCACGGCTTGGGCGAGGTACCAGCTGACCTTATCTACAAGGATTTCTTTTCTGATGAAGACGAGCTCAAAGTTAAATCGCCCCTCGCAAAGAAGGTGGGCGATTTGGACTGGTTACTGTTCTGGAAATTGGCCAAGAAAGTACTTGACAAAAGTGCTCCTTTCCCTATCTATTCTCACTACCGGTTCCCCTGTAACTTTGAGGATCCCGTTTCACACGCATCATGCGAGGGTGGAACCTTAAGGTGGGCAGACGAAGAGGGTAAGGAGGTCGTCAAGGAGTGCCCGAGATGCAAAAGCAGCCTATCACAAAGGATGATCGCAGGTTCCCGTGTCGAAATACCTGCACCAGAATCCAAAGAGGATGTCGACTTGAGAGATCCTGTCCAGGTGTTGGATGCAAGTGAGATTTCGATCAACTATGTCACCAAAGAAGAGGAGCGTCTTGAGAACGCGATATTCTACTCCATTGTGGGTAAATCGCTTGTTCCTTTGGAGGCTTTCTCTGCTTCAGAGACGCAAATCGACGTGGCCACCGAGTCCAAGAAGAACGTTTTCCTCAAAATGAGTAAGATTCTCCAGAACACTCACAACAAAATTGTGAATGCCTTTGGAAAATACCTCTATGCGGACAAGTTCCTCGGTGCTGAGATCGAGTACGGCGACAACTGGTTTCTTAAGACTCCAGAAGCTGACGCAGAATTTTACAAGACCCTTACGGATGCCGGTGTTTCCCAACAGATCCGGATTAATCAGCTTCGCCAGGTGGTGAAGAATATGTACTCAACTGACACGGATGAGCGCACGAAGCAGTTGCTTCTGATTGACCTGGAACCTTTCGTACTTCATTCGATTGAGGACGTTGGGACAATGTACCAAGCCAAATTGGTCACTGCGAAAACGCTGGCCCAGAAGATCTATTTCAATGACATCGTCTACATGGTGGAGGAGAAAGTGGGACACATAGGGGCTTTTCTAAATGCCTATGGAGGTCCTTATGGCCGAAAGCGTGAGAAACTTGTAGAATTGATGAACCAAAAATTGGAGGAGTTCGTTAAGCTCATACCTCCCCCGACTCCACCTGAGACCGGACAGGCTTCAGGCGGGAAACCGGTCAAGAAGACAACTAAATAAATTTTCAACAAACCAATTTTCAGATGAGTGTAAGTGCAAACACTGAGCCATGGTTCGGCAACCAGGATACTTCCCAGAAGCATCCACTAAAGAACCACAGGGATAAGGCAAATTACGTCCTTTCCTTCACCCCGATCCGCAGAGTGCAGATTGGAAAAAGTATTCAGATCGTTGAAGCCAACGATTTGGTGAGAATTCAGGTATTCACCCCACATGATTACAACCGGATTGTAAATCCAGGTAAGCAGGGTGGTGGAGAAGGTCCAAACTACTTCGAGAGAAGCCCTTCAACCAAGGTTACTATTCTTCACGACCCTACTTTGGAGTCTAAGGAAGAAAAAGTACCAGCGGATGTGAAGGAACCGGCTAAAACCGAGGGGAAAAAGACTCGTAGATCCAGTGCCGAAGTTGAGGCTGAAAGATTGGCTAAGCTTGCTGAAAAGTCTCCTGTGAAGACTGAAGCTCCGGAAAAACCTGAAGGTTCAGAGGCTCCAGAAATTGAGGACGAAAATCTAAAAGAGGAGGGTCAAGATGCCTAAGTACAAATTAGTTGCCGAAGACGGTAGCGAACTTGAATTGATAGCTGAAAATCTTCCAAAGGAGATTAAGGACTCAATCATCCAGTCAGCCCAAGGGTTGGTTTATTCCAACATCGATGCAAAGATCCAAGAGGTCTTCGGGGTGAAGAAAAATCAGGACGAGAAGACTTCTGATTTTATTTCCCGTGTCATCAAGGAAAAAGACGATCAAATCACCCAGCTTAAAGCCGGGTCTCCGGAGATCAGTAAGCTTCAGGAGGATATCGTAAAGCTTCAGGGCTTGAATGATAATCTTACCAAGAAGATCACTGAAAAAGAAACGGAATTTTCTGAGAAACTCAACACTGAATACGTAAGATCTCAGGTTGCAGGCCTTCAGATTTCCGTACCGGCTCACTTGAGTGAGAAGGAAGAGATTGAAGCTTTCAAAGCAGACGCCAGCGAACTTTTGCTTTCCAAGTTCAACCAAAAGTACTACGTACAGCCGGATGCCCAGGGAAACAGAGTGGTGTTTGACAAAAGCACAAAAGAGCCCGTGGCGGACGAAAATCTCCGTCGACTATCGCTTTCACAGATTTTCCAGAAGGATAACCCTTATCTCTTCAAAGAGGTTAAGGCCGCTGGAGCTGGTGGAGCCGGTGGGTCGGGAAGCGGAAAACCAACCGACGAAGGAAAAGGTTTCAAAACATTTGAAGACGTTTCCGCAGCGGCTGTAAAAGCCGGACACTCAGTTGGTAGTCCGGAGTATTCCAAGTTTGTTTCTGAAAAAGCAGAGGCTTCCGGAATTGAAATTTAAAAAAGTTTCATAGCGGGGGAACTCCAAAGGGTCACTACTCGTTTATTGGGTAGTGACTTTCTTTTAACCTTTGGGATAGTGTCTGCTCCCGATCAAAAATCTCACATTTAAAAACCACCCACAAACACAATGTCTTTAGTTCCTACTACTATTCTAAAAGCGATTGTTAAAGTCGCCAAGAGCAAAGGATTCCAGAGATTCGAGGGCAGACTTCCAAATTATGGAGCAATCCAGGCTGCACTTGATAACGTGAACCTTTTGGTTCCGAAAACTCAATTGGAAAACGCCAGAAAGGCTCCAGCTCACGCCGTCGAAATCCCAGTAATGAACGAGTACGACGCTACTCTTCTTACTGCACGTGCCTGCGTTACCAACCCAGACACCGTAACTACTGCTCTATTCCCTCTTACTTGGTCCACCACTGGTTTTGTGGTAAAAGAGTTCTCTGAAGGCGTTTACGCTCAGAACTACTTCACCAAGGATGAGCACTTTGAGCATCAGTTGTCTCAAGGCCTGAAGGCTGCTTTCTTGAAGATCGAAACCGACTTGGTTGCTTTCTTGGAAACCAATAAGTCTGCGGTGAATGATTCTCCGTTGTTCCCTGACGTTGTAGCTAACGCCCGAGTGGTACTAGCTGCCGACAGACTTAAGTTCTACAGATCCATTGAGGCTATCATGTCTCGAAATGACCTTCCTCAAGAAGGAGTTTTGGACATCACCAACACTGAATCTGTGATCGAATACGAATTTATTGGCCAGCAGGGTAGAGCTAACGCCACCAATACTGCTTATCAGATTCGTTCCGTGGTTCCTTACAGAACCAACAGAATCGTGCCAACCACAGACTTTGACGAGATCCACTACTTGATCGCCCCAGGCGGGATTGGTATGTTGACTTGGAACACTGTCGATGCACGAGCTAACGCACGTGTTGGAGACCACGAGTACATGACAACCGTTGCAGATCCAGTTTTCGGGTTTACCTGGGATTTGAAAGTTGACAAGAAGTGCGAGAACCTTTCCGCGACCTACGCAGGTCACACTTGGGGTATCACCACTCAGTACGCTTTCTACTTGGATTATGCATTCCTTACTTCTTACTTGTCTGAGACAGATGCCTCAGTGATTTTGAAGTACGTGATTGGTGCAACTGGTTACACACCAGTATAAGAAAAAATCGCCCTCCTTTCCATAGTTTGAAACCAGTAAAAAGCACCGGCACTACCGGTGCTTTTTCTTTGAAACGCAAAAATGAGTTGTAAAAACCCGAGTTGCAAAAAGTCCAAGTGTAAAGACTGTCGTAGGATTTACAAGAGAGAAAAGTATCAGAGTAACCCACAGATTTATAGAGAAGCAAAGAAAAAGGCCAGAGACAAGTTGAGGTATAGAATTTACCAGTACTTACAACTTTCGGCTTGTATAGACTGTGGAGAGAGTAACCCAGTAGTACTTGAGTTTGACCACATTGGAGAGAAAAACTTCGATGTTTCAAGGGCCGTAAACTCCTGTTTTTCTTGGACTAAGATTTATCTGGAGATCCAAAAATGTGAGGTTCGTTGTGCAAATTGCCACAGAATTAAAACAGCTAGGGATTTTGGTTGGTACTCTTTTCTGAAGAGGGAACCAGAGGAACAGGAAAAGCGTTAATACTGAGACTAACAAATAGATTTAATCATGACGCAAAACGAAATTAAAATTGTCGAAGAGCTGGAGCAAGCAATCATCAAACCAGGTAAAAGCGGAATAGGTGAGTTTATCCAGAAAATTTCCACTATCCTGGGTGTTCTGGGCAAAGGAAAGCTTTTGGAATTTGTTTCCACCAAGCTTGTTGAGCTCATCAAGGAAGTGAGAGACGTCCTGGACGTAGTAAAAGATTTGAAAGCGGATATTGAAGAACTAAAGAAGAGTGGAAAATAATGGTAACGAGCTTCTGTTTAAGGGGCTATTTATAGCTTTTTTGGCAGAGGTAGGAATACCTATTGAACTCTTCATTATCCTTTCAGCAGCCTCGGTATTCGACATGATTACCGGGGCTACTTTTTACTACTACATGGGGCAGTTTTCCCGAAGGAGCTTCCTCATGGGTCTTTGGGTAAAGATTCTTCTTCTAGGAGGTGTTTTCTTTGGGGCCTACTTTGCAAACAAAATGGGTTATGAGACAGGTAAAAGTCTGTCTGACACCTTTATTGTGGTCATGGCCGTTAATGACGGCTTTTCTGGTTTCTACCATATTAGAGGAATAAAGGCCAAAAAGAAATTTAAACAGTTAGATTTGTTGGGATTATTTTTCGAAGTTGTGAAAAAAGTCATACTTTCGCAGTTCGACAAATGGAGGTCTGAGCAAACGGACAAAGACGAGGATTAAACCGAACTATTAAAAGCCCTTGAGGGTTATGGATTTATGTACAATAGAGACCTTATAATTGAAGCAATTAAACCCTTGATAGGCTTTGAACAGGAGCCTGGTTATAGCCTTCCGGTTGGGTTGGTGACTACATTGGACTCTAGGAAAGTAAACCAAAGGTACCCACTTTTAAACCTCAAAAATATTGATCTTTCAAGACCTGAACATTTGACCCTTGAGTCTTATTTAGAATCAACTAGGTCCAGGGCTATAGAGCAAGCGATCAATGACATTTACATCCACAAACGAGTTTCAGAAAATGTCAAAAACAACGTACAGAAGTCTTCTTCGTTGTACGAAATACACGTTGGTAATCTTCAAACGCAGACGCTTACCAATAGCAAGTTTGTTGGTGTTAAGGTTGCTCCAAAAGGATCTGACTATTTTAGGGTCAAAGTTGATAGATTTTGCATCACTTTGCTTAACCCTCAGTCGATAAACCTATACATTTACCATTCCTCAGATCTGTTCACTCCTTGGAAGACAGTAGCGGTCAATGTGACTAAAGGGGGTTCTCCTTTTTGGGTTGCAAAAGATGATCTTTACTTGGAGTCCTTTAGTGATAGTTTGGACAACGCAGGTTGGTACTACGTAGGGATCAAAACTTCTGAACTCGAACCTGGGAACAGTGTTCTAGGTAGGAGGTATGAAAACTGGAACAGTCCTATTTGTGGGAGCTGTAGCTTTGCTGACAGGAAGTACCAGGACTCTTGGTTTGGATTCATGAAATTAAATTCCATTATTTCTGACACCTCAGGAGACGCTATCAGTGTGCCTGAAGAGGCTGGTAAATTGACTTACGGGTTCAACATGGGATTTACGATTGAGTGTGACATGACCAAGCTCCTAATAGACCAAAAGCAGACCGTTTCAGAGCTTGTCATGATCAAATACAGCGAGAAGCTCATGAAGGGTATGGAGAACAGTCCGAGGCTCAACAGGGAGGCTTCTTTGGCTCAGAACTTTGCATTCTCCGAGTTACATGGAGAGTGGAACACAGCGGGCCGGGCAAAGTCGAAGTTTGGTATTGTGGATGAGTACGAAAAGACATTGAAAGCAATTTCCTTTGACATTTCTGAGCTTGGGGATCGCTGCTTACCAACAGACAAAAAGAGAGGAATAATCAGCTGGTCATGATAGACAGATTCAAGGCTTTTCAAAGATCCCTACAGGAGATTGCGAGCCGTGGAACTGCGGAATACGCCAAAGACACTGTGGAAGATGATCAGACCTTAAAAAACCTGGCCATCAAGCTGAATCAGACTCAGATCCTTAGTGGATATGATTCTAAGGGAAATCCTACAGGCCAGTACGCAGCAAGGACTATTGCCAATAGATCTAAAAGGGGTCTTCAGACACAGTTTAAAGACTACAAGTACGCCGGTAACTTCATAAGAAAATTCTATGTTCAAATAATTCCGTTCCTTGGTGCGATTTTCAAAATAGATTCCACTGACCGTAAACGGGATAAAATCATAGAAGGATCCGGAAATACACCCGCTGCCGGGGAGGATCTATTTGGGTTAAGTGAGGATAACTTAAAAGTCTTTAGAGAGAAATTTAAACCGAAGTTCATAAGAAAATTGAAAAATGCCATTAGGTATCGATAATTTGGTTTCACAGGTTCAGTCAAAGATGGCTGAGTTGCCTTTTGTTGCGGAGAGCTACGGAAGAGCTTACTTGGTGGCAGATGCTACCAAAGGATCCCGAATACCTGGGATTCACATTTCTGGAGCAAAATATGACTATAAAGACATGCTGCCTAGGGATAATGTCAATTCTTTTTCGTTTATTTACATACCGGGACGATACACATTCCCCAGGTATGACACTAATGACTACTCAACAATTGCGGATATTGATTTTGATATTATATTTTTTGGGGATCTGCGTCAATTGACTCCAGATCCACACAACATTTCGACTAGCTACTTTGTAGAGCAAACAATAAAGAAGCTTTCCGGACTGGGCGGTGTTAAAATTATGCAGGTAGATGAGCAGAACAGAGAAGTTTACAATCAATTTAGTGCCGACATCGAAACAAAATACTTCATGTGGCCCTTCTGCTTGTTCAGATTAAAATTAAGTTGGAACTTTGAAATCCCATGTCCATGATAGACCACGTAAACGACATCATCAACATTGAAATAATGACTTATGTCTTGGGGATCACGGCTATTTGTTGGCTTGTAATCCTCAAGTACAACATTCATTACGAATTTCTTGGTTTCTTCAAGAAGCTCGCAGGCTTTCTGGGGTTGGAAAAGGTTAAAAACGCAAGCATCCAAATTTGTGTGATGTGCGTAACTTTTTGGATCTCTTTTGTACTGTTCTTTGTTCTTGATGACACCGAGATGCCTGCCAGGGTAAGTAAAGCATTTATCCGGGGACTCATCTTAACCCCTTTCATCATTAAGCTCATAAAAGATCAGTTCGATGGCTCAGATTGAAGTAAGTAGTATGTATTTGAACGAGGGAGGCTTCATAAAGCTCTACCCTATGGCTGGTATAGTCGATTATAACGACTTGGAAGGGAACCAGCTGTGCTTCAACAACGATTTTTTTAAGCAATACTTACCAAGACCATACCCAAAAGTTAGAAAGTTTCACTACCTTCCAATACTACCTACAGGGATCAACTTTTTCACAAACTTCCCTGTAGGGCTGAATCCTTCAGATCTGAGTGCTGTTTTTCTCTACTTGGATGACCTGTCTGAAGTTCCTGGATCCTCGGTCACAATAGAAGCCCTTGAGGCCAATTTCTACGTGACTGTGAATGTCGGGTCCGCTCCAGCCTACAGGGACGTTGTAATTGTATTTGTGCAGACCGGTGCGGTTTATGCCGTAGCCACCCCAATGACCACTATTCCTGTGGACCATAATGGGGTAGTTGAAATCAAATATAGAACGGAGCGTGGGAGGGTTAAAAATTTCCCGTATGCATTCGATGAAGAAGACAGGTACAACCGGGTTCAATGCTTTGCTTCCATGTACGGGGTGGAGTACCCAGAGGAGTTGACGATCTATAACGAAGTTTCAAGCGGAAGAACCCAAAAGTTTAATTCAATTTTACAGCGGACTGTGATATTTGAAACTTACTTCTTGGATTTTGCTACCCATGAGGGACTGGCTACGCTTTTCCATCACGATGACGTAAAGATCAATGATAGGAAGTATGTTTCCACAGAAAACTATAACCCGAACTATTTACCGGAAAAAGATCTTACCAAGGGAACGATCACGCTTTCCGATTCTCAGTTCTCAGAAAGACTACTAAATTGTTAAGATGAAAAAATTTAAACTGAGTTCCGGCAAAGAGCTGGAGCTTTACGAAAATGCTAAAGAAATGCCGATTCTAAAATGGAATCGGTTTTTGTCATTTATGATACAGGACTCCGATCTAGGTCCTGATTTCGAATCGATTAGCCACAAAATTACCTTGGCTATAGAGATGGTCAATTCAAACAAAACTGAAGATTTTAACACTTTGATGCGTAACTTTCAGCTTCAGGTCTACTACTGTTTTCAAGGTATTAGTCCAAAAGTTCATGCACTAGCCCAAAGAATCAGGTCTATTGACGGAGTACTCATTCATGAAGTCACCCCGGAGTTAATAAAGGAACTTGAAGCAGATCCTGGCATAACCGTTGAGCTTTTGGAGGGGCTTACTGAAGGGTTTCGAAAAAAGTAGAGGAGGGCTTGAAAGTTTCCTGTTCAAAACTTTTCAAGTCCCATGACAACTCACAGGACAATTTAATCATTTCAAAAAAGGAAAAACTTATAGCGGAGATAAATATCGTCCTCGGAGAGAACGTAGATTACTCTAAATCTGTTATAAAGTCTGCCACGGAATTATTCTTTAGTTTGCTTAAACCAACAAACTTCAACGAGAAAAGTCCGGACAACGTATTTGACGAGAGGGATGAGACCTTCGAGCGATTATGCTTGGCAATGGAAAAATACGGGGCAGTGACGTCTCCTAAACAAAACACCACTTACGAATTTTACAAAAGAATCGAAGTAATACAGGAGAATGTCAGGATTAATAAACGCCAGTGATCTAGGGTTATTCGAAAAGCTCGATGCCCGACTTATGGAGACCTCTACGAAAATGGAGGAACTCATAGGTAAATTCGAGAGATTTAGGGATCTTTTAGACGGGGACCTGAAGCAAAAACTCGTGTTCATCCGGAACCAGGTCCGGGATGTTTCTATAGATGCTGCCAAGTCAAGTAGGGTTCTCCAGGACCTTGAAGATTCTTTTAAGAAGTTAAATCAACAGGCCGGAAACTATCACGCGAATATCCAAAATGGAGCGCGTGACGCGGCTAAATACGAAAAGGAGATAAGATCCTTAAGGGATGAGTTAAATAAGCTCAAAGCAGCGAAGGACGCCGGAACGGTAAGTACTGCTAAGTTCAATTCGGGAATAAGCTCTTTGATGGCTAGATTCTCACTGGCTTACGTCGGTGCCAATCTTCTAATAAGGGGTATAACAGGGCTACAGACACAGCTGCGTGAGGCCTTTGCTTCCAGCCTTGAATTTGAGGTTCAAATGGTTGCTACAGGTGCCGTAATGAGAGCTACAAGTGAGGAGATGATCGCACTGACAGCCAATGCCAACAAGCTAGGAGCCTCTACAGAATTTACTTCTTCTCAAATTGCTGTTCTTCAGAAAGAACTTGGTAAACTTGGTTTTTCAGCTGCTGAGGCAATAAATGCTACAAAAGCAATCACTGACCTTTCTACAGCCACACAGGAGGATTTGGTCAAGGCCGGGACGGTAGCAGCATCAACACTAAGAATTTTTAACCTCGTTGCTACTGAAACTGACAGAGTAGTTAACGTAATGACCGGTTCCTTCGTGAGGTCCGCATTGGACTTGGAAAAGTACAGGGAATCCATGAAATTGTTGGGTCCAATTGCTAAGTCTGCTGGTATTGATTTAGAAACTACAGTGGCGGTTTTATCAAGATTAGCCGATGCTGGTCTTTCAGGGTCCTTGGCAGGTACTTCGCTTAGAAATATTCTATCTAGGATGGCCGATCCAACCTCTAAAATCTCAAAACTTTTAGGTGGGACTGTCAAAAATTCGGACGAGTTGATAGAAGCTTTCCAAAGAATGAAAGCTACAGGCATAGGTTTGACTGAAACGATTCAATTGATGGACGTTAGAGCCAGACCAGCGTTCTTGACTTTTCTACAACAGGTAGATAAAATTAAAGATTTAAGAGATGAGTACCGTGGTTTAGAGGGTGAAGGTGCAAGACTTGCAACAATGATGCGAGACACACTAGCTAACGACATCGAGATTTTGAACTCGGCATTCGATGCACTTCGAAGAGAGGGATTAAATTCATTCAATGAAGGAATCAGGCTTTCAGTTCAGAACCTGACGCTTTTCACTGAAGCCTTGAGACTTGTTGTTGCTGGTCGTTTGGACATGGAAACTTACCTTGAAGGTTTGTCTGTAGGTTTCCTAAAACTGAGTGGAATTATGTCCAATACGACGGACGTAACTGAAGCTTGGGCTAATTTCCAAAGAAAAGTAAGAGACGGTCAGACTGAAGAAGCTTTTGACCAATTAAAGGCCGGGCTCGGGGGTATTCAACAAAACTTTGAGTTGGCTACAGACGAGGCTTCAAAACTCGTAAAGGTTACAGCGGACGCAAAGCGTGAGTACGCAAGACTAAAGGATTTGTCTGCCAAGGGAGAGCTCCAGGATGGTGCGAAGAAGTTGGCACAACAACTGAATCTAGTCAACGCTCTTTCTGAGCAGGTTGTCGAGACTTTCGGTGAAGAATTCGTTTTGATGCGTGAAGATGGTCTCATGGATCCTCAAATTGCATCTTTGGAAATGTTCATTAAAAAGCAGGAAGAGTCCTTCCTGTTGGGTGTTGAATCTACCCGAAAACAGAAAATTGAAAAGCAGGCATACCTTAAAGCTTTAGACAGGGAAGCTGAGAAGCAGGCTGAAATTCTTAACGCTGAACGTGCTGCCAGAGACCTAATCGAAGAGAAGGCCGGTAAGGCTGGAAGCACTGTTGAGCGATTGAAGCTTCAAGACGAGTACTTCGCAAAACAGAAGCTCATCCAACAACTTGAGCTGAAGGATAACGAGACTGCATCGAAGAGAAACCAGATAGCTTCTGAGCTGGGGTTAATCAACGCTAAGCTTTTGGAATTTACCAAGGGTGAGGCCAAGATCAGAGAAAAAATAGCGGCTTCCCAGGAAGATTATACAGAGGATGCCATAGAAGCAACTGCTGACTACCTGGCTATCAAAGAGCAGGAGTTGAAATTCGAGGTCGAGAGGCTTCAGAAAACCGTCACTTCAGAGAAAATGGCTTACGAGGAAAAACTCGTTTTCGCCAATAAGCTGAAGGAGAAAAGGGAGGAGTTGGCCAAGGCAGAACTAAACAACGAACTCGCACAGATTGAAAGATCTGCGAAGAACGAAAGTGATCGTTTAACCAGAAAAATACTTGCTCAAAACAAGTATAAGAACGACGTACAGAAGGCTGAACAGGAGTTGACCATCTTCATCAATAATGAGATGGAAAAGCGTCTGGAAGCTGAAACCAAGGCTTTGGACAGAAGGATAGAGCTTAATTCCCGTATGGTCCGAAGACAGATTCAAATACTGTCTGAAACCAACGCTGCTATGCAGGGGAACTCAGCAATTCAGGCTGAAGGTGACGTTGAAGATGCTGAAAGGGCTCTGGATAGACTGAGCGATTTCCAATTAGGTAAAACAAAGAAGCTTCTTGACAGACTGGCAGCATTGAAGAAAGCTGCGAACGACAGACAGCTTCAGGAAGCGATTGCCAACAATGCGGCCCAACTGGCGAACGAGGAGAAGACGATTATGCGTTCCCAGGAGTTCTTAGCTCAGGGACCGGAGGCACAACAGGAGATCCTTGACCAACTTAGAGCCAAGTATGACACATACCTGACTGGAATCGAGTTGAGATTTAAGCAGTCCGGGGAAGTAATCGCAGACGAGCTTGAAAACAGCATGCTTACGTTATTACAAAAGATCGCTAGGATCGTAGAGGAAGTAGGGGCAGTTGTTGGGAACATTGTTAATGCTGGTTACGATAACAGAAGGCAAAAACTTGAGGATGAGCTGAATTACCTTACCGAATGGGAGCAGGAGAGAACTGAGCTCCTAGGCGACAATACAGAAGCCCGTGAGGCTATTGAGCGGGAGGCTGAGCGTCGTAGACGTCAATTGAACCGTGAAAGAGCTATATTGGATAAGCAACAAGCCATGTTCAACATTGGCTTAAGTACTGCCGTGGGTGTGGCTAAAGCATTGGGTTCAAGTCTTCCACCTAAAAACTTTATCGAGGCTGCAATCGTGGCTGTTCAGGGTGGAATACAGTTGGCCATAGCAGCTTCTAAGAAGATCCCAGCATTTGAGAAAGGTACAAGGTCATCCCCTGAAGGTCCAGCGTTGGTGGGTGAAGCCGGAGCTGAGCTCGCTGTGGATCGGCAAGGTAAGGCTTTCATGACACCTTCCGGACCTACGGTCATGGATTTGAAGGCTGGAACTCGTATATTTACGGCCAATGAAACTCAGGATATTTTGAAATCCTTACGAAATGGAGACATTAACAACTCCATAACCCAGGAATTCCTGAGTAGAATGGAAACTCAAAGAATTGACGTTGAGCGTGTTCTGGATGGATTTAGAAAAGAACTCAGATCTATGCCTAAGGATGAAATTTATATTGACGAAAACGGGTTCAACAAATACCAGCATAAAGAGCTTCGAAGGGTTCGGGTTCTAAATAAACGCTACGGATTTAAGTACTAACATGGCAAATTGTTACACATGGTTGATGCCGACCTCAGAGGTCCCAAACTACAAGATAGATTATCATCCTGTGGGGGGATCTCTGAGTACGGAATTTCTTGAAAACGTACCTCAGACTGAGGATGACGAGGGAAACTCCATTTTTGAGCTTTGCTTAGAAGTAGGTCCTGTTTTTAGGGATCCTGTCACCAATGATGCCATCGCTTTTCCCTATTCTGTAAA
Organism: uncultured Limnohabitans sp.; assembly: GCA_964613865.1. Taxonomy (GTDB): domain Bacteria; phylum Bacteroidota; class Bacteroidia; order Cytophagales; family Cyclobacteriaceae; genus Algoriphagus. The sequence goes on from CAZTJM010000013.1 coordinate 44,532, forward strand.
CACCGGGGGTAGTTGTTCTGCCCATGGTGAGTGTGAATTTATTTTCCCTGAAGAGGAGTACTTTTTAACGGTCGCTGTGAATCCTGTGGGTTCGGGGACTGCGAGTAACATCACAGGGACTCCCGCACCCTACGCCCCCGGGACCAGTATAATTTTAACAGCTTCAGCTAACCCAGGTTTTGTATTTGTAAACTGGACAAATGGAGCTACAGTCATTTCGACAGTTCCAAATTTCACCTACGCTATGCCTGGGGAAACCACCAACTTGGTGGCTAATTTCACCCCAATTGACGTAGACCCGGAGGAACCAACAGAGGATAATGAACCTGAGATACCTACACCGGTCGTAAATGGAACCTTTCTTCCAAATACGTACGAAAACTGTGCGGTATTTCTTCTCATCAAGGATCTTCCCTACAATTTGCCCGTAGGCTCTGTGCTCAACACTGCGCTTTTTGATGGTCTTGATTGGACTTACATTAGGGAGCCAAGAGATTGGGATACAGTAAGACTCAAAACTGAAAGGACTGAGAATTATGGCTTCACCCAGACAGCTTCTGTAGACGCTATATCTTTTAGCTGTTACTCCGGAAAGGAATTTATTGATAATATTTGGATCCAGGGGGGTGCTGACTCAAACGTAAAATTCATTTTTGCGATTCAATCCTTTGGTTCTGATGACTTTATAATAGCTCTGATTAACGACATAAATTTTTCTGAGTACACACGAGACCGGGACACAACTAAGATTAACTTGGAAGGATCTGAGTTTAATCAACTGCTGACAAGTCGTGAGGACGTGCCATATCTGTACCCAAGGGCTTTGCCGGTTTTCATGTACTCAAAGGCACTCCCACAGGTCACACAGTACACGAGAAAAACAACCAGGTTGTACGAGGATGTTGGGAGTAAACCAACAGATCTGAGCACAATTGTAGCTGGTTTTGGTGTGTTTAATTCAGACCCTAACCTCAACGAGATCGAGGGTGCTTTCACGTATCCTGACCAATTGACTTTTGTCAAACCCTCCAAGGAGGACAAGTATGTAATGAAACCAAAGTTTCCCGGAAAATATCAGGTTGAGATCAAGGTTTCAGCTGTTGGGATCGACTTGGAACGGTGGATTATAGAAACATTTGGCTTAGGTACTCCAGGAGTGTTCAACATTCCTGACCCGGACGGACCAAGCTTTGGTGAAGCAACTTTGAAACTCGTTGTAGAGGTCATTGATGCTGTTACCGGGACCGTTAAATTCGAAGAGGTTTCAGACCCTACAAATTTCCAGTCATGGCTTCAAACTATTTGGTATAGACCTGATGGCACCGAATTCCCATTGCGTTTTGTGAGGTCTCAGGAGTTTGAGAAATCATACCAGTTTGAGTTGACTTCCAATGACGAAGTTTATATCTATATTAGGTATCAAGCTCCTTTGGATTCTCCAGGACCTACGATTGCTTATAGAAACGACAACGCATTCCTGAAGGTATTTGAATCTACCAATACAGACTCAGACGAGGAAGGTTTTGTACCTTCTGAGTATAGGCCTTTTTCTGCCACAGACCCGGTGATAAAATTGTCCGGTTTGACCATAGCAAAGGCGTCCCTGGCTTACCAGGGCAGACTCTTTGATGCTATGAACTCAGTTTTGAAAAAACTGGCTGAGAAGAGCCGAAACGTGCTTGTTTCTAATTTCCTGAACGAAGGAGGTGCTTTGCACTCTCTCACAGTAGGAAATGGTTTTTCTATCAGGGGAGCTGCGGAAGTTGGTGGACCTACAGACAGCCGGGCTTCATTCAAAACTTTGTTCAATGGTGCAAGGTGTTTGGTAAACCTGGGTTACAATGTGGAAGTCAATGAAGACGGTCGTGAGGTTGTACGGGTTGAAGAAATGGATTATTTCTTCACAAACAAGGAGATTATAACCTTCACAGAGGAGTCAGAAATTTTAAGCTACGTGGAAGGTGCAGACATGGACTTCGTTTTTAATGAGGTTGAGGTAGGGTACCAGAAGTTCTCGAAAGAGAGGGAAACCGATAAGGGAGACACTCTACAGGACACCCACGGTAAAATAAACTTTTTGACTCCGATCAGGAAGCACAAGAACAAGCTTTCAATTATTTCTCAGTTCATAGCTTCTTCCTTTGAACTTGAAAGGATCCGTAGAAAGCAGTTCGAGCCCGATTCCCAGAACTCAAACGAGCGTTATGACAATGATGTCTACATGATCAATTTGAGGCAGGAGGACCAGGCCGTAGGCGTAATCAACGGTATTCAGGACTTCTTCAGCGAACCAAACTTCGTAGACTTCTTGATTGAGTCCAACGGATTCCGGTTTTTGAACAGAACCAACCTTCCTTTAGTCCAGGGTGACACAGTTGAAATCCTATACAACGGGATTTCCGCAGGTTACCGAACTATTAAGGAGGTTTTGAATGCTCCCCAGGGGATTGGTTCCACAGCCTACGACACCTATGTAATTTTCACCCAGCCACCACCAGAACCAGCACCATCCCCACAGATCGAGCTTGTTATCCTTCTACCTTCTACCAGGTACATTCCGGAATCAATTGAGCCTTTCGAGCAGGTGAATAATCTGGAGTCTCCGGAGACACACTATAACTTGCGTTATACTCCGAAAAGAATGTTGAAGAACTGGGGTAAAGTGATAAACGCCGGTTTGTCCTTCAAGTCCGGGGATGAGGATATCAAATTCCAGGACGGTGAAGGTAATATGCTTTTGGAAACTGAGCTAAGCATTGATGATCCATTCCCGTTGGGAGATATTCAGAGGGACCTCACAAAAGAGGGTGCTGACATCACGTTGTCTCAGGTTTGGGGTAGAAACACCCGGTTTATCGCTTACTACGTATCGTGGGAAGTTTACTTGGGTTATGACGTCTACAACTACATTCAGAAAGCCCTTAAGGGTAATTCGGCGGATGACAATAATTACGGATACATTCAAGTACCTGACTTCAAAGGGAACCTAGTTCGGGGGGTTCCTGTTAATCTGGAATACGACCCAAACAAGAGAATTGCTTCGTTTAGAATACGATTTTCCCAAAGACTTCCAATACTTGAGGCCGATATCCTTCGACCAATTGTTAACAGTCTGGGACAGACCTTTGTAGACGAAAACGGCAATTACATACAGCACGATTAATGGCAGCACCTCAGGTACTTGAAGCTTTACGATACGTAGATTTACCACCACTGATCGGGGGCGTTTTACCTCCCGATTTGTTGGTTATTTGGAAGGACGCAGACGGTAAGAACTACTCTGTGACCTATGCTGACTTTTTGGCCGGAGTTCAGGCCGGAGTCGAAATCGAAATTGATTTAGGTCTTGGAGATCTAAACAACGTGACAATAGCTTCAGTTGTAGCTAATCAGGTCTTGACCTACAATTCTTTAACCACTCGATGGGAAAATAAAACGCTGACAGTGGGAATGATCCAGGGCCTCCAAGGTATCCTGGACACTTACATTTACAGTTCTACCCCATTACCAACACCAAACACAAATGCCAGAAGGGATGCAGACGGAGCTTCAGGGTTCCAGGCTGTAGACTTCGACGTTGTAGAGGAGACACCTACAGATTTAGGGGCAACTTTTAAAACTGGTCGTGTAAGGTGGAACAGGTCTTTAGGGACTATCGAGGTTGATTCTGATATTGATACAGTCACTTTTGAAGTAGGTCAGAAAAGTGTTACCCGAGTCATAAACACTTCCGGAGCAACTATTTTAAAGGGCTCTGTAGTTCGAATCTCTGGATCCAATTCCATTTTGCCTACTGTAGCCCTTGCACAAGCTTCAGACCTGGCCAACTCTCAAGGTTTGGTTGGAATCATGTTGGCTGATGTGCTTGATGCTGAGGTAAGTTTTGCCTGTACTCAGGGGGTTGTTGAAGGGTTGGACCTTTCAGCTTTTGCTGAAGGCGACTTTGTTTACCTCTCCGGAACAGTATTAGGTCAAATTTCAACAACCCCAGGAGCCATGGTCGCTCAGTTGGGGGTGGTCATCAATAACGACCCTGTCGATGGGGTTATCCTACTGAATGTGCAGCAACCGCTGGACCCTGCTTTTATAGGGGCTGAGCCTGCTATTCCGTTAGGATCCACTATACAGTATTGGAGAGGGGACAAAACTTGGCAAGACTTCGGGGTTGACGTCAGAGCGACGACTCTAACTGGTTTCTTCGTTGGTTCTAACACACCAATTGTAGCTGCGGATGACATTATCACGGCCTTTGGGAAGGTTCAAGGTCAAATTAACAACATTTATGACGTAGGTCGAGGACTATCTCTGGATAGTGCCGGTAAAATACAACTGGGTAACCTTGACTTTGGGGATTCTATGTACATAGATGCCAGGACTTATGATGAGCAAGTCTTTGGTCTAATCAGTAGCGTTGAACTAACTCCTAGTGCCCTATTCTATCTAAACATGGATAGAGGGGATGCTGACAGTGCTGGTGGTTTCTTTGCGGAAATCTTCGATTTTACCACTTCCCTAGGTTCCGGATTTACTATAAACAAAAGCTTTGCAGCCGATGAATATGAAATGAAGTTCTACAAGTACGCTCCTTTGGGTACTCAAGAACTCGTTTTTACCTACGACAACGCTATTAGACTGTTGGATCCCCAGAACAATAAGGGGATGGAATATGGTGGAGACTACGAAGCAAATTTTACAGCCCGGTCCCTAATAACTAGGCAGTTTTTAGAAGCCGAAATTGCAGCACTATCTATTGGTGATTATGTCCAAAAGGCAGGGGACACGATGACCGGAAATCTACTTTTTGAAGCCCCTGCTGGCGTTGATTCCACGGCTTCCTCAGGTGTTTTGAACTTAGGTACGAGCAATGCTGATATAATCAACATTGGCTGGTCCGGTGCGGTCATTAACATGCAGGGAACTGTATTGAACCAGAACGTTGACAACCTGGCAGTCGAGGATAAACTCATAAGGTTGAACGTTGGGGGGTCGGCGGCAAGCGGTGTGTCTTCAGGGTTTGAGATCGAAGAAGGTGGTGTTATAACAGGTTACTTTGCAACAGACGCTACCAGAACAGGTTGGGACTTCAAAGCACCGGCATCCCAGGCTTTAACTTTTGGTTTGGATCTTCTTACAGCTGCGAGGCTTTTGAAGGCTCCAGACGCTTCAGGAACGATTGCGCTTACTTCTGATATTACCACAGCTCTATTGGGGTATGTTCCTACAACTAGAACTATCGAAATAAACGGGGTTGTTCAAGACCTTTCTGCGAACAGGGTTTGGACCTTGACTACTTCAAACGTGGCTGAGGGATCAAATCTGTATTTCACAGAGACTCGTGTAAGAGCTTCTCTTTTGACCGGTTTCGTTGCTGGTTCAAATACAGCAATTGTCGCTGCTGACTCTGTTTTACAGGCTTTTCAGAAAGTACAGGGTCAAATTAGTGCCAGACCAAGTGGGTCAGGAGCTAATACGCAGGTGGCATACTGGACGGGTGTAGGGACACAGTCTGGTGATAATGAATTTACTTATAATTCAACCACAAACGTACTTTCTTTTCAAAGAGGTTCTGTACAACAGTCATCCCTATTTTCAGCTTCTAGCTTCAACTTAAGAGCTAACCAATTTAATTTCTTAGTGTTGTCTGCACTCGATAACACTACAGGAACTGAGTTTCCTATTTTAGTCTCAGCTGGAAATGGTATTGATTTATACACCGCTAATTCTTTAAGGTGGTCTATTACGGCTGCGGGTATATTACAATCAACAGGTGCCCAAACAATTCAATCTTCTACAGGCAGTATTACAATAGCAACAGCTGCCGGGAATGGAAACATTTTGTTTAATGCTCATGGAACCGGGCGTGTTAGAATTTCAAGCACAATAGATAATGCTGTCGGTAACTTCGCAACTTATTCGGCTACAGGTGTTTTCCAACAAAGAACGGCGGCTCAGGTATTGAGTGACATCGGGGCACAAGCTTCAGGTAGTTACATTACTAGAACCTTTAATGTAGTAGATACTTTACAAACACTCGCTCTAGGAGATGCTTTTGACTTAGATACATTAAAAACAGGCGGGGCATTTGTAGGTACGGCTGCTTTGAATAGACCTTTTGGCACTAACGCTGTTGTTATGTCCTTTGTTTCATCTAATAACTACGGTTACCAATTATCGGGAAGACTCAATGTGTTTGGAATCAGATCCTTAGAAAATGGAACCTGGGCTAGTTGGAGGACAATAATTACAGACGCTGATTCCCAGACAATTACAGGTCAAAAAACCTTTACACCAGCTCAAATCTTTGTAGGAGAGATTCAGTCAAAGGCTTCTTTCGGAAACCTTTCCTTTGGGATGTTTGAAGGAAACACAACGACCAGAACTTGGGGTATTTACAACGTAAATGCAGATCATGATTTCGGATTAATCCGTTACGGAGGTGCTGGTAATAAGTTGATGTTTAGCATTGATAGAACAACAGACGCTGGTTATTTTAATGGAAAATTTACTTTTGGGGGAACAACTTTACTTCCACAGGTCAATTTATATTCTATAGGCAGTATTAGTGGAGCCGTAAACTCTTTCGGAATTTTAGCAACAAACACTGTTCAGTCAGACGTAACAAACTCAGCAAGAATATTTCAAACCTCTACAGGGACACAAGCAGCAACATTCACGTTACCAGCATTGTATCATTTTCTTGCAGCCCAGGGTACTTTTGGGGCAGGTTCGACTGTAACCAATCAATATGGATTTTTTGCAGATTCCACACTCATAGGAGCAACAAATAATATTGGTTTTTATGGAAACCTTGCTGCTTCTACGGGTAGATGGAATATTTATATGGCTGGAACAGCTAACAACTACTTAGCTGGAAACCTGCTTATAAATACAACTTCTGATTCTGGAGATAAGTTGAGGGTTAATGGTACAGCCCGATTTGATTCAGTTACAAACGCTACCGGGGACTTCGTCCGGATTGATGTAAACAATGTACTGAGAAGAAGAACAGCGGCTGAAACTTTAGCAGACATTGGAGCACAACCGGCTGGAGCTTACGGACTGTCTTCAGCGGACATCACGAACGCAGTATTTAGTACTTCCCAGCTGACATTGACCAGGGCTTCTGGAGATATTACAGCCACTGTACCCACCTGGAACCAAAATACCACAGGGTCAGCTGCAACATTGACTACACCTAGGACCTTGACTATTGGCTCTACAGGAAAGGCTTTCGACGGCAGCGCGGACGTTTCCTGGTCCCTTGCTGAAATAGGTATATCTGGCGCGTACGTTCTGAAAACAGGGGACACCATGAGTGGGGCCTTGACCGTAACCAACGGCACAGCTTCTGTGGGTGTTAACCTGGGTACCTTGACTCTAAACACCGGGGAAGACGGTACAGCTGCATCTTTGATGGTGAATTTTAAGAACATCAACGGAGGTGGTTTAGAGATCGAGAAACGTGGAGGAATGAAGGTGATTGCCCGCGGTGACAGTACTACAGGAATTTACATTTTCCAAGGACACCGGTCCACAGGTGAAGTGATGAGGATCGACGGCAATGGTACTTACGACACCGAAGGAGGTATTATTTCTAAGTGGGCTCGTTTCTACGACTCCTCTGAAGAGGTGATAACAGCTGGAGGTACAACCACAATAAATCCAAGCACAACACCGGCCAAAAATTACACTCTGGAGGCTAACAGAACAATTCAGTTTTCCACCGGTTATTCTTCGGCTTTGAGTTTTTCCGCCGTGATCAGATTCAAACAAGATGCTGTCGGAGGTAGAGTTATTACTTGGAGCGGTTCCGGACAGCAAGTAAGGTGGCAGGGTGGAATAGCCCCAATTATTTCGGATCTTCCAAATGAGGTCACATTCATTACCCTTTACTGGGATGGTGTGGACTTGTACGGATACAAAACCTGTGGATTCTAATGAGACTTTTCTTTGGAAGTGATTGCGAAGGTTGTGGTATGGAGCTGGAGCCGGAAACCGTAGATACGGTAGCCAGGATGACTGTGAGCCCTTCAGGGAGCGAAATCACGGACTACGACATCCTGATAAAGGGGATAAAGCTCTCTCAAGGGCTTTGTCTTCAGACTTATTCTCTACACCAACGGTTTGTGGCTATTTTTATACGAGCTGCACACGATAAGCAAGCTGCTTTGTTGGATTGGACCAGGAACCAGTTTGACGGTACTGAGATAGGTACGATTAGGTTTACTGCTTTTGGAGGTGTAGGAGGTTCAGTTACGGCCGGTAACCACTACATTCAAGAAGTATTCAAACAGACCGACGACTACTTTAGTCCAAACAGTAAAATGGGAGGCTACATAACCAGCGATTTCAATAATAGGATTTTTGGTTTTGAGTCGACAGACGGCGGTGGAAGTGCTGTAGAAATGACCTTGGCACTTACTCTTGGAAATAGGCCATACGACTCCTGGGGGTCTAACCCACAACTGTTTTTTAACACTGCCGGGGCCGGGATGAGAGAAATCGTTAGGGGAGGATCCTACAACAATAACGGAACCATCGGAGGTCGAACACTTCTTTACCAGGGGGCTATCGATTTGACCGGAGCGGTTCCTAGTTCTGTCCGTACAGGCTTTGGTTTTAATTTCTACAGCTTGGCTAATAATAGAGGGCCGGTGAGCACAGCGTTGAACACTCCAATAGAGGTAAACACTACCGGTTTATGTATGTTCCAGTTCTTCGGATCCTATTTGATCAACTCCCCGAGATTGTTGATCCCGGTTGAAACTTATCTGACTACAGTCGGAGCTATATGAAAAAAAAAGCCTCAATTAAGAGGCTTTTTACTTATGCTGGGAGATCCTTTATTAAGGAGTATTCCTCCAGGATTTCCAACTGTCTAGGAGTCAACCCAGAGCTTTTGACTACCTCCCAAGGAATTGGGGAAATCGAATCGAAAGTCGTTTCAGCGTCCGCAAATTTCCCGTATTCTTCGTTGAGTCCTTTCACTTGTTCTAGGGTCAACTTTGCTCCTTCCACAACCCCGTATTTCTTCAACAGGGACTCTCGGATCTCTTCAAAATCCTTGGCGGCAGCTGCA
>CAZTJM010000014.1:0-53575 GCA_964613865.1 uncultured Limnohabitans sp.
CAGGATGTCTTGGTCACCAAGGGCAAGGCCTATGGCGTGGAGCTCTACTTGAAAAAAGTCACCGGGAAGCTCAATGGATCGCTAGCCTATACCTACAGCAGATCCCTGATGCTGACTGACCCGACTGAGAGGAAAGAGCAGGTCAACCGATCAGAATGGTATCCAAGTAATTTTGACCAGCCCCATACGGCAAACCTCGTGTTGAACTATGAGCTAAGCCGTAGGGTCAACACCACCCTCGCGGGAAAATATAGCACAGGAAGGCCCGTAACATTGCCGGTCGCCAAGTTTGAATACGGTGGTTCGGAGCGAGTATATTTTGCAGATAGGAATTCCTTCCGAATCCCGGATTATTTCAGGTTGGATCTTTCGGTGAATCTGGAGGGCAATCACAAGGTGAACAAGGTCGCTCACGGCTCATGGTCCTTTGGTGTCTATAATATCCTGGGGAGGGACAATGCCTATTCGGTGTACTACATCCCGGAGGAAGGCAAACTGAGCGGCTACCAGCTTTCCATTTTTGCCGAGCCTATTCCCTTTGTCAGCTATAATTTCAGATTCTGATGAGAAAAGCGATTTGGAGTTTTCTTTTGCTTTACACAACGCTTCAGGCTTGCAGGACCCCCTTTGATCCGGAAGTTTCTTCAGAGCAGACTAGTTTTCTGGTAGTGGAGGGATATCTGGATTCAGATGGCAAGAGGAGCGAAATCAAAATGAGTCGATCGGCTCCTCTGAATGTAGAGACGCCCTTTGTAGTGGAGTCCGGGGCGTCGCTTACGCTTACGTCGGATTCAGGGGAGAGCTATGGACTCCAAGAAAGTGATCCTGGTACCTATGTGTTTGAGGCCGATATTCCGGAGGGTCAAACCTACACTCTTGAAATCCTTCTTCGAAGCGGTGAACGCTATCGGTCTGACGCGATGAAGCCTATTCTTACGCCAGACATCATCGACGCTGGATATCTCCAGGACGAAGAGGGGGTGGAGGTTTTCGTCACTACGCAAGGCGACGAAAATGCAGATGATTTTCTTTGGACCTATGATGAGACCTGGATCTATAGGCCCCGAATTCGCGTGCCCTACATCTATGATGCATCCATCGGCGACGTGAGAGATCGGACTGAAGCAGAGCAGATTGCCCTTTGTTTCAAAAGTGAGGTGAGCTCAGACATCCTGCTGGAGACCAGTTCGAGATTTGAGGAGCAGGTTGTCTTCCGGCAGACCATCACGGAGATACCGAGAGGGGACGAGCGGATCATGGAGCGGTATAGCATCCTAGTCTCCCAGAAAGCAATCGAAGAGGAAGCGGTGAAGTTTTGGGAAATTTTGAAAAAGAATACCGAGGACATCGGCTCGATCTTCAGTCCCCTCCCCTCCCTCATCGGAGGGAATATCAAGTCGCTCGATGATGGCGGTATACCTGTCGTTGGGCAGGTGAGCATGGGTGTAGTAAGGCAAAAAAGATTGTATATCAACTTGGTCGATGTAGCTCCTTGGAATTATCTGGATCCTGAATTCAACGACTGCATCATCGAAGCTGACTCCGTTTTGGCGAGATTTTATGATCCTGTTTTTGTAAGCGGTGCTGTGCTTCCGGCCAGACCCTACATTCCACCTGGAGGAACGGTGATTCTGGGATATTTTCCCACATCCCGTCGATGTGCGGATTGTACGCTCTATGCTTCGCCGGTAACGCCTGATTTTTGGGAAGATGACTGAGATGAAGAGCCTGGTGAAGAAACTTTTGGGAGCCTTTCCCATTCAAGCCTTGATAAATATTTCAGGCGTCGCGATGGGCTATTTGGGTCGGATAGGTAGTGTTGGAGGGATCTTGCTTTTTCTTTTTTCGTGTCGGACTCCGTTTGATCCAGAGCCTCAAGATAATTCCGTTGCCATTTTGGTGGTAGAGGGCTATCTCGATGCGGATGGAAAAAAGAGTGAGCTGAGGCTAAGCCGAATGACTGATCTGGATTCTTTGAAGGCCTATTCCCCGGAACTTAACGCGACGGCATACCTCGAGTCTTCCGCTGGGACTAGATACTACCTGGAGGAAAAAGGAGACGGAATATATTTGTTTGACGAGACACTGTCATTCGATCTGAGCTATAAGCTGTCCATCCAGCTCCAAAATGGAGAACAATACCAATCGGATGAGATTATTCCCATTGAAACTCCGGAGATCTTGGATGCGGGATTTGTGAAAGACGAGGAGGGGGTAGAGATCTTCGTCAATACTCAGGGCAATGAGCAAGCAGATGATTTCCTTTGGACTTTCCAGGAAGACTGGATTTTCCGGCCCTATACGCTGGCTCCCTTTATCTATGACCAAACACTGAGGGAGGTGAGGGATCGGACTCCCTCTGAGGATATTTATACTTGCTTCAGGACGGAACCTAATCCTGGCATTTTGCTCGAGACCAGTTCTAGGTTTCAGGAACAGGTGGTGTTTAGACAGACGATCACCGAAATTCCCACTGGAGATGAGAGGCTGCAAGCGCGTTATAGTATTTTGATCAATCAGATGGCCATCCCCTCCGACGCGGTCAAGTTTTGGGAGATATTGAAGAAAAATACGGAGGAGATTGGCTCGATCTTCAGTCCCCTGCCGGCTGTGATTTCCGGGAATATCCATGGGATCGAGACAAGTAACCTTGCCGTAGGACAGGTGAATATTGGAAAGGTGCGACAGCGGAGAATCTACATCAATCGCGCCGACGTCGCTCCCTGGAATTACAGTAATGAAGCTTTTTCAGGTTGCTATGTCGATGACGTGCCTTTGCTCATCGGAAGTTTCGAATACCATTTTTTGTTTGGAAGTGGTAGCCATCTTCCAGCCCGACCCTTCCTGGGGGACGGCCCCATATTAGCCACCTACATTATCGGTTATAATCCTATAGAAACGCGCTGTGCCGATTGCACACTGTATGCAAGCAAAGTAAAGCCTGATTTTTGGGAAGATGAGTAAGCCAACCGAAAGATTTAAAAAAGTGAAAAGCATGAATGCAGTCAAGGTTTTCTTAGTGCTATGTCTTGGTCTGATTTCCGTTGACCATGTATTCGGGAGACAGGAGCAGGGGGAAAAAGAATCGGTATCGTTCTCGATCCCCAAGACCCTGTATTTCACCGGGGAAAAAATCTGGATAGACGCGGCTGTTGTGTTGGGAGACGCTCCGACGAGCTCCCAGGTATTGTATGCAGAATTGGTCAACAGAGACTCCAAGTCCGTAGCCTATGTGAAATTGCCCTTGCTGCAGGGAAAGGCATTAAACTATTTTCAGGTGGGATCCGATATTCCCTCTGATCACTATCTGCTGCGGGTTTATACTCGAATCAGCCCCTATTTGGACCAGGACCTCGGCATTGCCCAGCAGTTTGTGACTATTGTTAATCCCACGATTCCTCCGGCGGGAAAACCCGAGGGGTCCGTGGCGGAGGTGGTCTTACCTACCTCTGAAAAAGCTTTTGCGAAGTCCCAGAGTATATCGCTGCCCCTTACCAAGGACCTTGGCGAAGCACAGGTGATGGGGATGTCCATTGCCAATCCCTTTTTGCCCTCCGAACAAGAGCCAATCGCTTCTGCACAAGCATATGAATTGCTTCTCGAAAAAGACCTGGTTCCTGAGCTTTTTGGGCACGTCGTCGAAGTGAATGTGCCTAATCCCAGACTTGATGCCACCTACTTTCTGTCTGTTCATGGAACGCGCAGTGCGCTATTTACCGATATTCCCAATGCCGACGGAAGGGTGCTGGTGGATATCGGAGGCCTGAAACACTGGGACCGTATGGTCATACAGCTGGAGGATGGAGCGGAGATGCCGGGAATAGAAGTCGTCCCACCGCTGATCCAAACCCGCTTTAGGTCGAGTTTTGATTTTCCCGACTTATTTCTTGGAGAAAAGGACTTGCCTAGGTTGGAGTTGCTGCTAAAAGCGTCGCGTGTGGAGAGCTACTATGTGGAGGAATACTTTCGGGACTCCATGGAGGTAGTGGTCGGTTTTGTGGCGGATCACACCTACAATCTGGACGATTACACGCGGTTTGACGACGTGGAGACAGTCTTGAGAGAATACGTCCCCAGCGTGATGGTGCGTACCCACGATCGAAAGAAGGAGTTTCGCCTGACCAATGAAGCGGTCAAGGGGATGTTTGATACCAATCCACTGATCTTGGTGGATGCCATGCCTGTGTTTGATTCCGATCTTTTGGCTTCCTTCAATCCCAAGTTCATGCAGCGGCTCGAGGTACTCAATCGGGAATTTTACCTGAACCAGCGTACTTATTCTGGCGTGTTGAGCTGGAGCAGCTACGAAAACAACTTTGGGCTTTTCCCTCTTGCGCCGAGTGCCCGGTTTTTTGACTACTACGGTTTGCAGCCCAAGATACTCATGGACAGGGGACAGTTTTCCAAGCCGAGCCAAAATGGAAAATACCCGGATTGGAGGACAGTTCTCCTTTGGGAAGACAATGCGGGTAGTCTTCCCGAAATCGAGGCTCCTGACTTGGAAGGATTGTTTGTCTTTTGGGTGAGGTCAAGCGATGACGATGGGAAGTCGCAGGTCAGCCGCAGCTATTTTACAGTTTTACCTTAATCTGGCTTTTTCTTCAGCTCCGTGTCGAGAAATTTTCTCAGGTTTTCCTGATAGGAAGCCTTCCCAGGATACTCGGGAACCAAACCTTTTTTCTCTGGAAAAGTCTCCATGTGAAGTGTTTGGGTCGGAAACGCAAAGCGAACGCCGAGAGTGTTGGCTAGCTTGACGATCTGGATGAGTAGCTCGTGTCGGGCGTTTAACTCCTCGGGCCAGCCTGGGACTTCGAAAAACACATAGAACATGACGTCCTGACTGTAGGCAGAAAGGGTGTTGAAATAGATGTTGAAATAGTCTTTTCTGGTATCCGGATGTGCCAAGACGATTTCCCTCAGGCCTTTTACAAACTCTTCGATGAGCTCAGGGGGCGTGTCGTAGGTGATCGTCAGCGTAGTGTAAAATCTCCGGTATTTTCTCAGTCCATGGTTGTCGACCACAGAGTCGGCAATTTTCCCATTCGGGACATACATCACCGAATTTCGGAAAGTGCGGATTCTGGTGGACCGAAAGCCAACCTCCTCCACGGTGCCGTCAATATCTCCCGAGGTCACCCAGTCGCCGACCTGAAAAGGCTTGTCGATGAAGATCATGATCGAGCCAAAGAAGTTTTTGATCGTGTCTTGTGCAGCCAACGCGATGGCAACCCCACCAATGGAAAGGCCCGTCAAAAATGGGATGATGTCGAAGTTCAACCCGTCCCTGAGGATAAACAGCGTACCAATCAGAATGACCAAGGCCTTGAGGGTCTTTCTGATCAAAGGTACCAGCTGATCGTCCAGGCTTGATTCAGTTCTGGAGGCGAGTCGGCTGAAATAGGCAGCGATGATGTCGACGATTTTGTAGAAAATCACCGTGATCAGAAACGGCTTCAGCGTATTGAATACCATCACCACCCATGACCATATCTCCGCTGGCAGCTGCAAGACGCGCATCAGCAGGGAGAGCACCACCACGATCAGGTAGAAGCTGGTTATTTTGGCGATAGGAAGCAGGTAGTTTTCCCCGATATAGCCGTAGCCGAGTCGCTTGGTCAGGTAGATCAGGCCGCGATCTACCAAAAAGGTAAATACCAAATGGGCCAAAAAGGTCAAGAAGATCAGGATGCCGAGGCCGACCAATTGCCAGAGCTGTAGGCCGAGGTATTCGGATGTGCCGATTTTAGGTAGGAAGTTTAGCAGTTTATCCGTGCCAAAGGGGTAGGTCTCCCGATGGATTTCGTCAATCTGTGCCACCGTAAAGGGAGAGAACTTCCATTGTTTTCCTCGTTTGACCAAAAAGATTCCCGGCATCGCATTTCGGTCAAAGTAGAATTTGTGTTCACCGCCTGCTGATGAATCGGCGTAGTCAGGGTCATTTGGGATTTCGCTGGTACGGACGATGACCCCTTTTCCTTCAAAGATCTGCTGGAGTTTGATCGCCAGATCTTTTGGGTCTTGGTCTATATTTCTTGTCTCCAGTGTTTTTGCGGCTAGATCTGGGGAGAAATTGGTTCGTTCGAGATTGTAGAAAAAGGAGAGTGTCGTATGGTATGGGGAGCTCAGATCAACACCTTCCTCCAACTGCAAGAGTTTTTGGTCATCGGTGATGAGCTGTGAGAAAGCCGATTGGGAAAACGCAAAAAAGGAAAGGAAAAGAAGGAAAAGCGATTTGTTCATGGGAATGGGGTGGCACGAGGTCGGCAATTTACTCAATGAACAGTGGCCTATCAACTTTGGGGTCTCAGTCAGGCATTCTGTATTCCAGGAGGTTCTTGCCGGTGATTGTTCGGATCAGGTACTGGCTCTTGGTCGGTTGATGGGTGATTTGGATTGTACCTTCACTCTCGAGTGGAGTCGTAGTAAGCATATTTCCTTTGAGATCATAGAGGTACCCAAAGCCCTGCTCTGGATCTGATACTGCCAGTATTTGTCTTTTCGACCCAAAATCAAAATATCCGAACCGCAGTTTTTTACCCGCTAAGGGCAGCGTGAACAATTCCCTCTCCCGTTCATCCAGCACCAAGGTCTTTGAATATTGGCGGGACAATATGACGTGGGAATTTCCTCCCTGATCGGCAAGGATCTGAAATTGTGTGTCGCGATCAGGCTTGACCAGTTGGTTTCGGTAGGTAATCTCACCGCCAAAACTAGCCTGAATCACTTCGCCCGTCGCGGAGATTGCGGATATTTTCAGAGAGTTGCCCCCAGTGCCCGGGGTAATTTGGATAGGCGTGACGAAGTCGCCCCCAAGTGTCAGTGGAGATCCGGATTGCTTTTCCCCACGGCGGTTGAAGAGATGGATCTTTCCATTTTCAGACTGCGCAATCATGTAATCGCCCCTTCCCGGCACCCGAACATGGCTTGGGGCCAGGATGGATTTTTCTCCCAGCTTCAATGGATTCCAGCCTTCCAGGGCTTCGCCGTTGCGGTCGAGGAGCCAAAGATTGCCGGAGCGGGTAGCTAGGAAGTAGCGGTAGTCCCGGGTATTGTCATAGTCAGCCAGACTAAGGTGGGTGATTTTCTCATTTCTTATTTCCACTGGAAAGCCTGGCAGAGGATTTCCCAGGCGATCGATTCCGTAGAGTCGGTCAGCGGTGGCGACGAGTAGCTGGAGTTTGCCGTTTTTGAGAAAGTCGATTTGAAAGGCATCGGAGACGATAGGGCCAGAGAGCTGCTGCGTGTACACTACTTCGCCTCCTGAATTGATCAGGTACAGCTTGTCCTGCGCATCCTGAACCACAATGTCCTCGGTATTGTCATTGAAATTACGCACTGACTTCGGGCCGTAGGTGATTCTTTCGGGCAGCGTGACTGTGGAGGAAGGGCTCAGGCTCAGACCAGTTTGGTCTACAACGGTTGGTTTTTCTCCACCTTCGTAGGGTAGGGTCAAAGTGGCTACCGGTTTGCCGCCGATTTGGTTCACTTTGAGACTGAGGTAGGGAAAGGCTTTAAAAATCGACCCATATTTCTGCAAAAAGGGACTCCAAGCTGGATTGCTTTTGTCTTCCCATTTTTCCCAGATCTTTCGCAGGAAATAGTTTTTTGAGTACCCGGAAGCCGGATTGATCGATTTAGGCTCGATGGCCGATTCGGGTGCCTTGAACCAAGTGTTGCCGATGGCAATATCATCCAGCATCGTCTTCATTCCCTGCGCTGAGTTGGTCAGGATGAGGATTTGCCCACTCAGACTGATATGTGTCTGGGGAAAGCCGGTGAATTTTCCGCCAAAAAGGTGGGCAGGAAACTCATCCTCCGGAAAAAACAGAATTTCCGAATCACGATAGAAGTCGGACTGGTCGGAGTCGGTTCCGCTTCGGAACTCCTTCAGGAAGGCAAAAGTCTGGGCAGGTTCGAGCGTTCTAGCCAGCAAGGCCTGGTTTTGGATTTGGTTCCCCAGGTTTTCCAGTTCGAGAAAATACATCTCCCCGGAAAAATTGTCCAAGAAACCCCTGTCCGTGAGCCGGGTCTGGATTTCTCCGCTGACGGTTGACTTCGGGGTAAATGCCCTGTTCTGGAGCCTCTGCGCTTCGAATATCCCATTCATGTTGATTTGAGTGAGGGATTGCGTTCGGTTGGAGATCAGCTTTTGGAACTCGGGAAAGTTCGCGCCTACTGAGGGGCTGAAGTTGATTTCCTCATTCTGGATCATGGGGCCTTCGAAGCTCAGCTGTCCCTCCTCGAAGGATAGAGCCATCGAAAGATACACCTCATTGATGGCCAGCTCGGCAGCCACCGGATTTTCGCGATTTGCGCTGACTCCCGCTATTAGTTTGGCAATGCCGTGGGATGAGAGAATCAGCCTTCCCAAACCGGAGTTTTCATCCAGTTGATCGCCGAGTTTGGATGCGATGGATAATTTTTCTTCGCTGATATAAAGGCGGATCGCTTCCTCTATAATAAAGGACGAGGAAGAAGCTAGCAGTACGTTGCCCAGAATCGTCGCCGACCAGTTTCTGGAGTTTTCTATCCCTGAAAATTCCACAATTTCCAAATCACTGTATTTTCTGGATTGGACGCGAACGGACTTTGGAGTCCTGCTTTTGATTTCGCCGAGTAAGCTCTCAGGCGAGCTAGCCCCGAAATTGACTGTGAAAAGTAGCTCGAAGCTATCCACCCCGCTGGGGTGACAGCTGATTGTGACCTGCCTGCCGCTGAGGGTACGCGAGATTTCCCCATTGCCCCCAACTAAGCTGTCGAGGTTGAGCAGCTGTTCGGCGGTCTCCCAGAATGCGGGAAGCTGGGAAAGAAGGCTCCAGGCGGGTTGATTGACCAGTTCGTTCCATGTCTGGTCGGCCTGCTTGGTCTCGAATACGAAGACAGCATCTGTACGGATCAGCTCCAGACTGTTGATGTTTTTGGAGGAAAAAAAATTTTGAAATACCCAGTATCCTCCCCATGCGCATAGGACAACTGCAAGAAGAACCAAAAGACTTTTCCAGATTTTCACTGAGCTACGAGGGGTGATTCGATCGGGTTAATATAAAAAATAGACCTAAGAAACTCCGCCTTTGGAGGGAGAATCTTAGGTCTAAACGTTTAAGGAGATGGATTATTTGGACAGTTTGTCCAGTACATTCATCACCTCTTTCACGTGTCCGCGGGAAGTTTCCAGCAGGGCTTTTTCTTCTTCGTTGAGGTCAAGCTCGATTACTTTTTCCACGCCGTTTTTGCCGAGGATTACCGGTACTCCGAGGTAGCAGTCCTCGATGCCATACTCGCCTTCCAGCTTGATGCAGACAGGGAATACCCTTCTCTGGTTTTTCAGGATGGCCTCTACCATTTGCGCTGCAGCAGATCCTGGAGCGTACCAAGCTGAAGTACCCATTAGCTTCACCAGCTCACCGCCACCGAATTTCGTTCTTTCGATGATTGCGTCCAGTTTGTCTTTTTCTACAAGCTCAGTCACGGGAATGCCTGCCACGGTGGTGTAGCGAGGAAGTGGCACCATGGTGTCACCATGACCGCCCATGAGTATAGCTTGGATCTCTTTGCCTGAAATATTCAGTTCTTCGGCAAGGAAAGCTCTGTAGCGGGCTGTGTCTAGGATTCCGGCCATTCCAATCACTTTGTTTCTGTTCAGGCCAGAGGTCAAGTGCGCTTGGTAGGTCATCACGTCCAGCGGGTTGGATACGACGATGATGATGGCGTTTGGAGAATATTTTACGACGTTTTCAGTCACGGACTTCACGATGCCGGCGTTGGTCTCTATGAGGTCGTCGCGGGTCATCCCTGGCTTGCGGGGCAGGCCGGAAGTGATCACCACCACGTCAGAATTCGCAGTTTTGCTATAGTCGTTGGTGCTGCCTACAGTGCGGCTGTCGTACTGGTTGATGGGGGCTTTTTGCCAGATATCGAGGGCCTTGCCTTCGGCAATGCCTTCCTTAATGTCAATTAGTACAATTTCTTCGGCTACTTCGCGATACGCCAACACATCGGCACAGGTAGCACCTACGTTGCCTGCACCGACTACGGTTACTTTGCTCATGATTTTATCGGGTTTTATTTTGATTACTTTGTTAAAAAGCGGCGCTAAGATATTAAACAACAACTAGGAATCGAAGCTCACCGGAGAATTGTTTGGCCGGTAGGCGGGATTTTTGATGGACGAAATAGGAGGTCGACCCCAGGGCTATTCAAACATCTGCCGCAGGCTGAAAAACCCGAAGGATTCACGGTAGGATCTGAAAAGTCGCTGGTTGTTGGAGTTAAAAAACTCAGCGAGGGAAGTCATCATTTTGGCCTTGATCTTTGGGTTGCTTTCGAAGATCTCCTGAATGGCGAAGTGGGGGATCACGATCAGTTCGGCTTCATCCGACACGATGAGCGCAGTGTAGGTTCGTTTGGCATTTTCCAAGAGCGAATTCTCACCAAAGGCTTCGCCCTGCTTTACTTCCATGATGGTTTCAAAGTTGTCTTTGATGTCTATCGTCAGATTTACCTTCCCGCTTTTGATCAGGTAGAGCGCCTGCGCGGGATCTTTGCTGAAAAAGACGACCTCGTCCCGGACATACTTGCGGTGATGCATCGCCGGCAGGAATCGGGAGAGTTCGTTTTGCCGGAGCCGCTCAAAAAAATTGATCCCCTGCATGAAGTCGAAGGTCCTAAGTTGATCCTCGTCGTAGGTTTTGGAAAATGGATTCAGCATGGATCAGCATTTTTTGAAGTAAAGGATTCGTTGGGTTGCCGGAGTGCACTTCACCCAGTCGGCGATTCTCAGTCCAATGACCCAGGCAATTTCCCCTCCTGAAACTAAGACTTTTACGCTTTGTTTTTTCGCCAGAGGCATTTTTATATCAATGAGAAAGTCAGAGACTTTTTTTGCTGCATTCATCCCCAAGGGGACAAACCTATCCCCTTCTTGCCAAGTCCGGACTTCCAGTGGAAAGTTGAGTCTACTCGCATCCAGCTGCGCATGAGACGGGTTCAGATCCAATTCAGTTGGATAGGGGAGGCAGCTTATTGTATACCCCGCTTCCGGCAGCTTGAATCCGGAGTCTCCGATTTCCAGTGAGACAGGGGCAAAGGGTTGGGGCTCTTCCGCCAAGATGAGCTCGCTGCGATCAAAGTACAACAGATGGCCGGGGCTTTTGAATACGATCCCGGATTTGGGTTGATGCAGAGCGTCGGCGATTGCCTGCGCCTGGTCGGAGTTGAAGCCAAAAGGGCGCAGCCAAAAATAGAGCAGGGTGGATGTACCAGCTTGTCCCCGGATGGCAGCGTAGGGCAGCGCCTGGAAGCTGTCTCCTTGCCGGATCTCTTCCCTCTTCCAAAGTTCAAAAAGGCCCTGAAATGCCCTGCCGGTTTCCTTGAGTCTGGTAAAGCTCGTCAAGAGGTTTTTTCTCGCGTCTGATTCAAGGCCGTAGATCGCGGGAAGTCCGTTGATTCTTAGGTTGTTTCGTTTGTATTCCTCTTTGGAATTCGTGTGGTCCTCTCTCCATTCCAGCCTATTTTCCGTCATGAAGACCTCGATTTCTCCTCTAGAAAACCCAAGAAGGGGTCGGACCAGCCAACCTTTTCGCTCCGCCATTCCGTAGATACCCTCAATCCCGGTTCCCCGCAGCAGGTTGAGGAAGATGGTTTCCAGCTGATCGTCTTGGTGGTGCGCCAGTAGGATTCCGGCGAGGTTTCGTTCTGATCTCACTTCCTCAAAAAATTGGTATCGAATCTCCCGGGCAGCCATCTGGATTGAAATGCCCTTGTCGTTGGCGAGAGCTTCGGTTTTTGCGAGGTTTAGGTGAAATGGAATTTGGTTGCTTTCTGCCCAGTTTTGGACAAATTTCCGATCCCCTTCACTTTCGGATCCCCTGAGCTGGAAATTGACATGGGCGATCTCAAATAAAACTCCGGACTTGAGCAAAAGATTGGCTAGGCACATGCTGTCCATCCCTCCACTGCAGGCCAGAAGGTAAGTCGAATTTGGATCGAAGAGATTTTGGGTATGGGATTGAAAAACGTCAAGCATTGACCAAAAATAGACTTTTCTCTGGGAATTGTTTTAGGTTTAGGCGGCCTGGCGAGACCCTTGTCTTACCGAATGCCATTCCGTGATTGAGCATTCCCCGGCTTTCTGCTAATTTTGCCCTCATTGTACAATATATGAACATCCGTTTTCTCCGCATTTCCTGTCTCCTTTTGCTGCTGCTTTCTGGTATTGGTAGGGGCTTTGGCCAGGAAAGCTCAGTCTTGGAGATCCTGAAGTCGAATTCGCTGGAAGGTACTCGCGGAGTTGAGCGACTGCTCGGAGAGGTGGAAATGAAACACCAGAATTCTCTGATTTTTTGTGATTCTGCGCATTTCTATCGGGGAGAAAACCGGGCGAGGCTATTCGGAAACGTGAGAATCCAGGATATCGAGGATCCAATCACCACAACCAGCGCCTACGCGGAGTATGACGGCAACACCAAAGTCGCCAAGCTAAGGCGAAACGTGGTTTTTACCAATCAGGAAACCACGCTCTACACCGACTATCTGGACTACAATCGGGAGACGAATATCGCTACCTATTTCAACGAGGGACGCGTCGTGGATTCGACCAATGTACTGACGAGTGAACGGGGGATTTACGAGGTCAGTATTGAACGGATCACTTTTCGCCAGGATGTGGTGCTGGTCAACCCGGACTACACCATGAAGACGAATGACTTGATTTATCTTACAATTCCCAAAACAGCCGAGACTAAAGGCCTGACCAATATTATTTCGAAGGAAGGATACAAACTGGACGCGCAAAGAGGCAGCTTTTACGACACCCAGCAAAAGCAGTTCAGGTTTTTTGAGGGAATCGTGGAGACCGAGGAGAGTCGGGTAAAAGCGGAAGAGCTATTTTATGATGAGGAAAAGGCCTATTATGAAGGCAAGGAGGACGTGCGTGTTCTAAACAAGGAAAGGCAGGTGGAGGTGTTCGGGGACAGGGGCCAATACTGGGAAGACCGAAAGTACAGTTTGGTCCATGGCAATGCTTTGGTGCGAAAGTATTTCGAGTCTGACACGCTGTTTATGGCCGCGGATACATTGATTTCGCATGACAGTGAGGCGGACACTGCGAAATACCTTTTGGCTTTTCACTCCATCAAGCTAACCAAAACAGATTTGGCGGGGATCGCGGATTCTTTGGTGTACAACTACTCCGATTCGTCCATTCGCTTGTTCCAAGACCCGGTGATGTGGAATCAAAAAAGCCAGATTTCGGCTGATTCGATGGTTTTTTTCATCGCAAACGAAGAGTTGGATCGCGTCTATATGAAGGACAAAGCCTTCGCAATCATGACCGACACGCTGCTCAATCACAACCAAATGAAAGGGCGAACGATGACCGGATATTTCAAGGAAGGACAAATCGAGACGCTGGACATAGATGGGAACGGAGAATCGCTCTATTTTGCCCTGGAAGCCGATACCCTGACGCAGGGGATCAACCGGATCTTGAGTGCCAATATCAAATTGACTTTTCAAGAAGGAGCGATTCGGAAAGCCAATTTTGGGATCAGGCCTGATGGGCAATTTACCCCCGTGCAGAAGATCGATGAAAAAATCTCCAGGTTGGAAGGATTTCAATGGAGAATTGAAGAAAAACCCGACCGGACCAGCATCGATGCTTGGAGAAAACCGATCGAAATCGACCCGGATCAGAAAAATTTATTCAATGAGCCGGATGTGAGATTGGAGATGCCGACTGAAGAACAAATACAGGAAAAACTTGGAAAACCGGTTTTGAATCCGGCAAAAAAGAAGTTAATCCCTGATTCAGGGAAAGTCGATTTTTGAGGGCGTTTGTTTTTTGAGGAGGTTAACAACAATTAACCCGCATTTTTATTGTATAGGGAATCAAAAAAGTAATTTTGTCCGTATATTATATCTCTTGGAAACCAATTTACAGCCCCTATTGATAAAAGTTTTACATGAAGTCCTTATTCCGATTTTTGACATGGCTGTTGTTGTTTGCGCCCATATTTGCTGGTGCGCAACAGGTGCGCGTGTTGAGTGAGGCGGTAGAATTCTCCGGTGACATTGGTTCCTCGCAGCGCAAAACGGTCATTCTCCAAAACGAGTTCAATCAGACCAAGACCTATTTTCTGAAAAATGTCAGGGGAAGCGTGGGGTCGTCGCAGAAGGTGAGGGTTTGCCTAAATGACCAATGCTTTGATCCCAAAAAAGACCTGGCGAAAATTTCGATCAAGCTAGCTCCAGGTGAAATAGTCACTGACCTGTACTTGGAATTTGAAATGGGCATAGCGGAGACGCGAGGAAGTTTTGACTTGTTTTTTGTGAACTCGGAAAATATCCGCGAGAACTTTGTCGTTGAAGCTAGGTATGAAGTGGCGTCTGGAGCAGGTGCTGACTTTCTCCATAAGGATATCAAATTAGGTGAAATATACCCGAATCCGAGCAATAGGGTAGCCCAGATAGACTACGAATTGGTAAACCCTGCCGCCAAGGCTAAGATTTCGATTAACAGCTTTATTGGCAATCCCATAGCTGAATACGACTTGGATCCTGAGCGAAACTCATTGCTGATCAATGTGACGGATTTCCAGCCTGGTGTCTATTTCTACACACTATTCATTGACAACAAAAACGTAGTGACCAAAAAACTACAAGTCAAGAAGTAACTTCCCCGCCAATTCTGACATTTGAATACGAACAATTTACCCGTATATTTGCGGTCTTGAAAATGAGTATGCAGTCAAAATCCCTTCTTTTCCTCTCCCTTCTGTTTCTGATCATGTCCTGCGGGCCTTTTACCAAGCTGGAAAAAAGCACGAACTGGGAAGAACTCTACAACGGAGCCAACAAATACTATCAGGAAGGGGAGTACAGTAAGGCGATTATCCTCTATGAGAAAGTTCTCCCTGTGATCAAGGGATCCGAGAAGGCCGAATTGGCAGAATATAACTATGCCAATTGCCATTTCAAGACAAAGAGATATATCGAGGCGGCAGGCTATTTCAGTACCTTTTATCGGACTTACAACAGAAGCCCATTGGCTGAGGAAGCATTGTTTATGAATGCGTATTCCCTTTACCTCGACGCCCCAGATTACAATTTGGACCAGCAAAGCAGCCAGGAAGCGGTGGCCGCCATCCAGCAGTTTGTGACTAGATTCCCAGCGTCAGCGAGTTATGAGCGGGCTATGGAAATGCTGACCGATCTCGAAGGCCGATTTGAACAAAAGGCTTACAGTGAGGCTCAGATGTACTATAAGTTGAAAGACGGGCTTTTCCCCGGAGACTTTTACCGTGCCTGTATCATCAATTTCCAAAACTTTGCAAAGGACTATCCTGAAAGCAAGTACAATGAAGAGCTGGCCTATAAGCTGGTTGAAGTAGGCTATGGCTATGCGGAAAACTCCGCTTTTGCCAAAAAGGAAGAGCGACTCAATGATGCGTTGGGCTTTGCTGCGACCTTCTATAGAAAGTATGGCAATAGCCAGTATCTAGGCGAAGTGAAGAAATTTGAGGAGGAGACCCGCAAGGAACTCGAAGCCCATATGAAGCTCAAATCGGAACAGGCTGAGCGCCTTGCCGCTGCCGAAGCCAAAGTAGCTGCGGAGTCTAAGTCCAATGAAGAAAATAAATAAGTAGGAATATACATAACCAAAAATAGTATGGCTATCAACCCGTCCATCGTTACACGTGATCTTGACAAAGTTGCGGATAAAACTGGCAACATCTACGAGTCTCTTCACATCGTGGGGCAGCGCGCAAAGCAGATTTCCACTAATCTGAAAGAAGAACTGAACAACAAACTTTCGGAGTTTGCATCCACCGTAGACAATCTTGAGGAAGTGTTTGAAAACAAGGAGCAAATCGAAATCTCCAAGTTTTACGAGCGTATGCCAAAGCCCTCTACCATTGCCATGGAAGAATTTATGGAGGGAAAGGTCTATTTCAGATCCCCTGAGCAGGAGGGAGCGGAGTAATCCCCATGAACCTGCAGGGAAAGCGGATTCTACTTGGGGTGACCGGCAGCATTGCTGCTTATAAGTCTGCCCTTTTGACCCGCTTACTCGTCAAATCCGGAGCTGAAGTGCAAATCATCATGAGCACTTCAGCTCTTGATTTTATTACCCCTCTCACTTTAGCGACACTTTCCAAACGCCCAGTTCTTTCCGAATTCTCCAAAAAGGATACGGGGGAATGGAACAACCACGTGGACTTGGGACTTTGGGCGGATCTATTTGTCGTAGCCCCACTCAGTGCAAATACCTTGGCAAAATTTGCCAATGGGCTATGTGATAATCTACTCACGGCTACATATTTGTCTGCCCGCTGTCCAGTAATGCTCGCGCCGGCGATGGATCTGGATATGTACCAACATCCTGTTGTGAGAGCCAATCTTGCCAAAGTGACTTCTTTTGGCAATGTCCTGTTGGATGCGGAAAGCGGTGAACTCGCCAGCGGACTTAGCGGCCAGGGAAGGATGATGGAACCGGAGCATATCTTGGCTGAAGTGGAGACTTTTTTTTCTAGGACAAAGGATTTTTCCGGCAAAAAGATCCTGATCACCATGGGACCGACCCAAGAAGCCATCGATCCCGTTCGCTTTATCAGTAACCATTCCAGCGGCAAAATGGGACTGGCGATAGCCAAGACTTTTAAAAGCCGTGGAGCCGAAGTATTTCTGATTTCTGGCCCAGTTTCGCTTCCAATTAATTCGGAAGATTTTCATCTGTATCGGGTAAAATCAGCCTCGGAGATGTATGAGGTAGCAAATCGCCTACATCAGCAGATGGATTTTTGTGTTTTTGCGGCAGCGGTTTCCGATTATGCGCCAGCGGAGGTAGCTGCGCAAAAAATAAAAAAAGACGAGTCGGAGATGACGATCTCACTTAGGAAAAACGTTGATATTGCCCAGGAGCTGGGAAAGGCAAAGCGTCCGGGTCAGATTCATGTTGGATTTGCTTTGGAAACCGAAAGGGAGGAATTCCATGCAAAGGGCAAGTTGGAAAGGAAAAACTTCGACCTGATCATTTTAAATTCCACTAGAGATGAGGGAGCGGGATTCCAGCATGACACCAACCGGGTGAAAATTTTCCATCGGGATGGCAGAGTGGTCGAATCGGGCTTGGAGCCGAAGTCTAGAATTGCCGAATTGATTTTGGAGGAAATCAAAAAGGCTCCGGTTTGGATTTGAGCTTTGGAAATTTATCTATTTTAGGCTAATGACAAGATTCGGACTACTGGTAGTGTTCTTTTTTTTGGTCCTAAGGATACAGGCCCAGGAATTGAATTTCACGGTAACTATCAACTCCGACCGGTCTAGAATCCAGAATACCGATGTGTTCAACCAGATGAAGACCAATTTTGAGCAATTTCTCAATGGTCGATCATGGACGAATGACGAATTTCGGCCTGAGGAGCGGATCAAGGGAAACCTTCTCATCACCATAAACGAAGTACCTCAGGTAGGTGTGTACAATGCAACGGTACAGATCCAGGTCGTCCGGCCAGTTTATGGCACCAATTATGAATCCCTGGTATTCAATTTTGCCGACAGAAACTGGACGTTTGAGTATATTGAATCACAGCCGCTGGAGTTTAATCGGTTTACTTTCTTAAACAACATCAGCTCGCTCTTGGCATTTTATGCGCATATCGCCTTAGGGATAGATTATGATACCTTCGCCAGTCGGGGTGGAGACGAGTATTTTGCCGTGGCCAATGACATCGTCAACAACGCGCAACAGTCAGGCCGGGCGGGATGGGTCCAAAGCCAGTCCGACCGAAGAAGCCGCTACTGGTTGATCAACGATATCTACGTGTCAACGATCTACTCGACGATCAGAGATGCCTACTACCTTTATCACCGGCAGGGAATGGACTTGGTTTTAGGCGATCCTGAAACTGCCTACAAGAATATCCTGGAGGCGATTCGAATGGTGGCGGAGGCCAACAAACTGCAGCCTAACGGGATTTTTACGATTTCATTTATGGATGCGAAGTCCGAGGAAATCTCACAGATCCTGAAGGAGGCACCCTTCGAAATCCGCGATGAAGCGGTGAAACTTTTGCTTGAGGTTGATCCAAATAACGCCAGAAAGTACAATGAGCTGCTGAGAAGCTAAGCCTGATTTTTTTAGCTTTGCCCAAAGCCTTTTCCACGTATGCTCAAATCGCTTAGCATTTCCAATTACGCCCTGATCGATCAATTGCACATGCAGCCAGCCAAGGGTCTGAGTATGATTACCGGCGAAACCGGAGCTGGAAAGTCGATCATGTTGGGTGCGGTTGGGCTTCTGCTAGGCAATCGATCCGATACCAAAGTGTTGCTTCACGACGACAAAAAGTGTGTGGTAGAGGGAGTTTTTGAGATTGGGGAGTACGGACTTCGCGACTTGTTTGACCAAGAAGAGCTGGATTACGAAGACGTTTGTATCATTCGGAGAGAGATCAGTCCAGGGGGGAAGTCCCGTTCTTTCGTCAATGATACCCCAGTATTGCTGGATTTTTTGAAAACCCTCGGGTCGAAATTGATGGATGTGCATTCCCAACACGACACGTTACAGTTGGGTGATGGGGCCTATCAGCTGGCTTTGGTCGACGCTTATGCGCAAAGTTCTGAAGAACTTGGCCAGTATCAGCGGGCCTACAGGGCTTTCAAAAAGGCGAAAAATACCTACGATGAGCTGAAGCGGAAGGCTGTGGAATTGCAAAAGGAAGCCGATTTCAACCAGTTTCAATTGGATGAGCTGAGCTCGCTGGCCCTTATCGCAGGCGAGCAAGCTGAACTCGAATCCACACAGGAGGTTCTCGAAAACGCGGAAGAGATCAAGCTAAAAATCAACGAAATGCTTGCCTTGTTTCAGGAAGAGCAATTTGGGGTTTTGCAGGGGATGGCTCAGATCCAACAGGGGATGCAAAGTCTTGAGCGACTGGCTCACAAGTTTTCGGAACTGAAAGGCCGCTTTCAGAGTGTGCTGATTGAGGTGAAGGATTTGGTGGATTCACTGTGTAGCGAAGAAAGCAAGGTGGAGATTGACTTTGAAAAGCTGGATCAAATCCGCGAAAGACTGAGCAAGATCTACCAGCTTCAGAAAAAGCATGGGGTAAATTCCATCGAGGAATTAATGAAGATAGAAAGCGATCTGGCAGACCGGGTGTTCCAATTTCAAAATCTGGATGAAAGTCTTCTCCTAGCGGAGAAAACGCTGAAGGAGTCCGAGTCGGCGATGCATGTTGCGGGAGAAAAATTGACCAAAAAGCGCAAGTCTTGTTTTCCATCCTTTGAACGTGAACTTCAGAGTTTGCTTTCCGGGCTGGGCATGGAAAACGCCAAGGTTGTCATCGACCACAAGATAATCCCTGCGGCTACTTCTGGCTTGGATGAGATTGAGCTGCTCTTTTCCGCCAACAAGGGAGGTAACCCACAGCCATTGAAAAAAGTGGCGTCGGGAGGGGAATTTTCACGCTTGCTTTTTGCCATCAAGTATCTCATGGCTGACAAGATGGCCCTGCCAACTTTGATTTTTGATGAGATTGATACCGGGATTTCCGGCGAAGTGGCCCTACAGATGGTCAGGATGATGAAGGAGATTTCTGGCCGGCATCAGGTGATTTGCATTACCCATCTGCCCCAAGTGGCGGCCAAGGGAGAGCAGCACTACTTTGTTTATAAGGACAATTCCTCAGAAAAAACCGTGAGTAAGATCCGCCTTTTGTCTACAGAAGATCGTGTCGCAGAGCTGGCAAAGATGATCGCCGGAGCCAATCCATCGTCATCAGCCGTGGAAAGCGCCCGGGAGCTCCTGCTCAATTGAGGGGCGAAATCGCGAATTTTCCCTATTTTTACCGAGAATTTTTGAAATCAACCCAAAGCTATATGCCAGAAAATTTGCTCAAAGGAAAAGTGGGAATCATCACAGGTGCACTGGATGAAAACTCAATTGCCTGGAAAACTGCCCTAAAAGTAAAAGAACAGGGTGGACGGTTTGTACTCACCAACGCACCGATTGCGATGCGGATGGGCGCTATCAAGGAACTTGCTGAGGAATGCAATACCATTGTAATCCCGGCGGACGCGACTGTGGTCGAGGACATAGAAAAGCTGTATGCGGAGGCAAAGGAGTTTTTGGGCTCGAACTTTGACTTTCTGCTTCACTCCATCGGGATGTCTCCAAATATCCGCAAAGGGCGTAACTATGGCGATCTGAACTACGAGTGGGCGATGAAGTCCTATGACGTTTCCTCCATTTCTTTTCACAAGATGATGCATGTGGCGGAGAAGATGGACGCCATGAACGAATGGGGTTCTATCGTCGGACTTTCCTACATCGCCGCGCAGCGCGTATTTCCTTTCTATACAGACATGGCAGATGCCAAAGCTCTACTCGAAAGTATCGCAAGAGGATATGGCTATAGATACGGCAAGCTGAAGAAAGTCCGCGTCAATACCATTTCCCAGTCCCCAACCAAGACTACTGCGGGATCTGGAATCGGAGGATTTGATTCTTTCTACAACTTTGCTGAGGCGCTATCTCCATTGGGAAACGCTTCGGCTGAGGCATGTGCGGACTACATCGTTACGATGTTTTCCGACCTTACCCGAATGGTGACCATGCAGAACCTGTTCCACGATGGCGGCTATTCCTTCACCGGGATTTCCGAAGACATCATGGACAAATTCAGCGATTTGTAAAGTCCAAAAACGACTGTCAAAACCCCGGATTTTCTGGGGTTTTTGTTTTTCCCCCTGTCCCAAAGGCTTTTTTTGGTTTCCGTTTTTAGGCTATCTTATCCTGCAAAAGAAACCACCAAACCATGTTCAGGAAATTTTGTCTTTTTCTGATTGCCACGGCATTTTCAGCCGTATCGGCAATTTCCCAAATCAAGCCCGCGCCGGATAGGGCAGAGGGCGAGGGCCCCTACGATCGGCTGATTATTCGAGGGGTAACCCTGATCGACGGGACAGGAGCGCCGCCCATAGGTCCGGTAGATATTGTGGTTGAGAAGAACCGCATCGTGCAAATTCAGACGGTTGGCTATCCTGGGCTCCCCATCAGCGAAAACCGCAGACCCAAGGCAGATGGTGACACCAAGGTTTTGGATTTGGAAGGACACTATCTTCTGCCCGGCTTTGTGGATAGCCATGGACATATCGGTGGGACGGGGCAAGGTACACCAGCAGAATATGTGTATAAGCTTTGGATGGCTCACGGCATCACCACCATCAAGGATCCATCGGCTGGAAATGGAATAGATTGGGTTTTGGATCAGAAAAAGAAGTCTCTGGCCAATACTATCACGGCTCCTAGGATTTTTGCCTACACCTCTTTCGGCCAAGGAGCTACTGCGCCGATTACCAATGCGGAGCAGGCTAGGGCTTGGGTAAATTCCAATAAGGCAAAAGGCGCAGATGGGATTAAGTTTTTTGGAGCAAAGCCCGATGTGATGGAGGCTGCGATCTCCGAAAACAAAAAGATCGGACTAAGGTCGATCATGCACCACCAGCAGATGGACGTGGCGCGATGGAACGTGCTTCATTCCGCAAGAGCTGGCCTGACTTCCATGGAGCATTGGTATGGCTTGCCGGAGGCCTTGTTTGAAAACCGCACAATACAGGATTTCAGGCTGGACTACAACTACCAAAATGAACAGCATCGCTTTGGTGAGGCAGGCAAGCTTTGGAAGCAGGCCGCTCCGCCCTACTCGGAGCACTGGAACGAGGTGATGGATGAGCTTTTGGCACTGGATTTTACCCTTGACCCGACTTTCAACATCTATGAGGCCAACCGCGACTTGATGCGGGCAAGGACACAGGAATGGCATGAGGTCTACACTCTTCCGTCCCTGTGGCGATTCTATGCCCCGAGCCGCCAATCCCACGGCTCGTATTGGTTTGACTGGACGACCGAGGAGGAAGTACAGTGGAAAGAAAACTATCGCCTTTGGATGGCTTTTGTCAACGAATATAAGAATCGAGGAGGTCGTGTGACGGCGGGATCTGACTCCGGCTTTATCTATCAGTTGTACGGTTTTGCTTATATCAGGGAATTGGAGTTGCTGAGAGAAGCAGGTTTTCATCCCTTGGAAGTGATCCGCAGTGCGACTTACTATGGAGCGCAGGCACTGGGTATGGAAAAGGAAATTGGATCGGTAGAGGTGGGTAAGCTGGCTGACTTTGTGATTTTGGAGGAAAATCCCCTTCAAAACCTCAAGGTGCTATATGGCACAGGCTCAATCCGAATCGATGACACGAATACTCCTGTGAGGGTTGGCGGGGTGAAGTATACCGTAAAGGACGGGATCGTGTATGATGCCAAGAAGCTATTGGAAGATGTGAAAGCGATCGTGGACGAGGTAAAAGCAACCGAAAATGTTCAGCTAAAACAGCCTGGCTTGGACTGGTAATAGTTTGGTTTTAGATAGAGGAGCTGAATAGGCTCCTTTTTTTTGCTCTGGGAAGAAAACTGGCTTGGGTCAAGGTTTTGGCTTTGATAGCCTTTCGCGCAAGGTGGAAGAAAAAAATGAAAAAGTTTTGGGAGAAATGAAACCTTTCAATCCATTTAAATGTATATACATTAAAATCAAATGTAGATAAAGATGGGAAAGATAGAAGACGCAATCCAGCAGAAGGAATTCAAAGATCCATTCAACAAGGCTGTGGTGAATCTGCTTTATACCCATAGCTATCTGGTGACTTCACAAAACAGTTTGTTCAAGCCCTACGATATTTCACCGGAGCAGTATAATGTTTTAAGAATACTCAGGGGGCAAAACGGAAAGCCGACGACAGTTTCATCCATTCAGGATAGGATGCTGAACAAGATGTCAAATGCATCGAGGCTTGTGGAGAAGCTGAAGTTGAAGGGCTGGGTGAAGAGAACAGAGTGCCCGTCTGACCGAAGACAGGTGGATGTGCTGATCACGGATGAGGGTCTCGAATTGCTAAAAACACTGGAAAAGCTTGTGGAGGAAAGCAACATTCGGGTGGTCAACCTCGAAGTGGAAGAAGCGATTCAGCTAAATGAACTTCTGGACAAACTTAGAGGTTAAAAAAATTAGCATATTAAATGTATATACAAATAATGTAAAAACACTAAAATAAATATTTACTTAAAAACAACAAGATTATGAACACCACAAAATGGATTATCGACACCACTCACTCTGAGGTATCATTTAAAGTTAAACACCTTGTAATCTCCACGGTTACCGGCTTTTTCAAGGAATTTGAGGGTGCCGCAGAATCTGCAAATGAAGAATTTGAAGGCGCAAAGGTGAGTTTCACAGCCAATGTCGACAGCATCGACACCAATCAAAAAGACAGAGACGCCCATTTGAAATCCGCGGATTTCTTCGATGCGGCAAATTATCCTAAATTGAATTTCGCAGGACAGTTGGTCAAAGTAGGAGGCGAGTATAAACTTGCTGGAGAGCTTGAAATCCGCGGAAATAAGAAGGAAGTCGAACTCGACGTGGAGTTTGGCGGAGTAGTGGCGGATCCTTGGGGTCAAACTAAGGCAGGTTTTGAAATCGAAGGAAAAATCTCACGTAAGGAATTTGGTTTGACTTGGTCTGCAGTGACAGAAGCTGGCAGTGTCGTGGTCAGCGACCAAGTCAGATTGCATCTGAGCATACAGCTGGTCAAGCAGCAAGACGAAGTAGCTGAAGAAGCGACAGCTTAAATCTCAGAAAGCTGCCTTCGGGCAGCTTTTTTTATAACCCCCAAAAAGAAAGGAAGTACCATGAAACCATTGATCACCGGCATCCACCATATCACAGCGATCGCCGGAAATCCCCAGCAAAACATCGATTTCTATACAGGAATCCTCGGGCTTCGATTGGTCAAGAAGACCATTAATTTTGACGCGCCCGACGTGTATCATTTCTACTTTGGAGATGAGCTTGGACGGCCGGGGACCGTCTTTACCACATTCCCTTTCGCAGGAGCGAAGAAAGGGACAAAAGGGACGGGCGAACTTACCTACACCGCTTTTTCCGTAGGCAAAGATTCCCTAGGCTACTGGGTTGATAGGCTAAAGAAGTTTGGAATTCCGGTATCGGACGTTCAAAAGCGATTTGGCTACGAATTGATCCGATTTGAAGACCACGATAGCATGCGCATTGAGCTGGTGGCTAATGACGAAGACGATCGTCCCGGTTGGACTTATGGACATATTCCATCGGAGCATTCGATCAGGGGATTCTATGGGGCGACCTTAAATCTCCAATCCAAAGAACTGACTGAGCAGCTGTTGACGCGACATATGGACTATCGCTTGATCGGTCAAGAAGGGGAGAGATACCGCTACGGTACAGCTGGAAAACCAGGGGATATCGTGGACATCGTCGTCAACGAGGCCGGACGTCGGGGTGTACAAAGTGCGGGAACCGTTCATCATATCGCGTTCCGTACTGCCAATCAAACTATGCAATTGGCCGTTCAAGAAATATTGATGCAGAATGGGTACATGGTGACCGAAGTCAAGGATAGAAATTATTTCAAATCTATCTACTTTCGCGAGCCGGGTGGGGTACTGTTTGAAGTCGCGACCGACGAGCCTGGCTTTGCCATAGACGAAGATGAGGCGCACTTGGGAGAGTTGGTTAAGCTGCCTGAATGGGCTGAGCCAAGTCGGGAGAAAATAGAAAAAGCACTGACACCGGTAAAGCTAGACATAGAATCCTATGCATGAGGTGAGGAGAAGTGGATTGCCTTTGGAGCAGGCGAAAAAGGCAATCATATTAATCCACGGTCGGGGAGCAACCGCTGAGAGTATCTTATCGCTTAGTTCCCACTTGAATTTGACCGGCTATGCAATTTTGGCACCTCAAGCAAACGGAAACTCTTGGTATCCGTATGGCTTTATGGCTTCCGATGAAGGCAATAAAGATGCGTTGCAACGTTCTTTAAAGGCAATTGCTGCAGTGAGGGAAGAGGTGCTTGCTGCGGGAATTCCCGATGAGCGGGTATACTTTCTGGGTTTTTCCCAAGGAGCCTGCCTCAGTCTGGAATTTGTCGCTAGGCACGCGACACGTTTTGGCGGAGTGGTAGCCTTTACGGGCGGTCTTGTTGGAGAAAAGCTCCAGCCGGAAAGGTATTCCGGAGATTTCAAGAATACCCCGATCTTCATCGGTAGCAGTAAGCGGGATTTTCACGTTCCTGCCAATAGAATAAAGGAATCAGGTGACCTGCTCCGAAAAATGGGAGCAGAGGTAACAATAAAATTATTTGACGATCCGGATCATACGATCCGAGAAGAAGAGATAAACTGGGTAAACCAAAGAATTTTCTTGTAAGGTCTATTTAGTTTAAAAAGTCCCCGGCAGGTTGTCGGGGTATTTTTTTGTCATTTTTTTCCTGAAGAGGCCACCATATCCCTTAAAGACATTTTGTGGCACGCTGATAACTACTCAAGATAATTTTGTGCTCTATACTTCGAAAAACTTAAGGTAATCAGGTATTTGCCTAAAAGGAGTAGCTGATCTGTGAGCCCAAATCGGGGTCTAATTCGACTTGTGCAAAGACGCCGATCTCCTGCTGGAGCTCTTCCACATGGCTGATGATACCCACGATCCGGTTTTCGTGGCGAAGTGCTTTCAGGGTTTCAAACACAACTCGCAGCGCATTCCGATCCAAGGCTCCAAAACCCTCGTCCAGAAAGAAAAAGCTCTGGTCGGCCTGATTAAGAGCTTTGACTTTTTCTGCCAAAGCCAAAGCGAGACAAAGCGCCGCCTGGAAAGTCTGCCCGCCGGAAAGTGTCTTGAGCAGGCGTTTTTTTCCGTCATTCAGATAGTCTACAACCCAAAATGTGTTAGAATCGTCGATCTCCAGGCTGAGGCTGTTTTTCGTCAGCTTCATGAAGCGCTGGTTGGCGGTATTGCAGAGCTCGCGGAGGTAGATGGAGCTGACAAACTTCACGAACCCCTTGCCTTGAAAGAGCCGCTCCAGCTCTTTCAGATTGCTTTCCCGATTTTCGACCAAGGAAAAGCTTTTTGCCAATTCCCTCTTTTTTTCCAGATTTTCAGACAGGGTTTTGATTTCCTGCTTGAGGAGTATGAGTCCGTTTTGGAGTTGTGTCGCTTGGGATTGTAGGAGTAGGGTTTGGGATTGCGCTTCCAGAAAAGCGGACTCGGAAAAATTGCTCACCCCTTCTTCACTTTTCAGCTCGCTGATTCGGCTTTCGGTAGTTGCCAGCTTTTGGTCAAACTGCCGGATCTCCAAATCGACTTTCTCGGCGTCCAAGGAATGGTGAAAGAGGCGGATCAAAACCGGCTCGTCAGGAAAATGATGTTGTTGTTTCAGGTCTTCAAATTGGCTTGCGAATTCGGCCACTTTGATTTCTGCTTCGGAGGCTAGGCGTCTGTACTGGTCAATATTCGCGAGGTTTTTCGACTGCTCGGCCCGTTTTTCCAGCAAGTGCTTTTGCTTCCCTCGGAGAGACTCGATAGCCGTTTCGATGTCGCGTTCGACATTTTGTATGGCCGCTTGGATTGTATCGTTGTTTTTTGGGAAAAAAGCTTTGCAAAAAGTCGGATCCTTGATTTCCTCGCGCTTGCTCTGGGTTGAGGCCAAGAGTGATTGATGCGTGAGTTGTGCGTGCTGGAGAGACTTTTCGGATTTTTCCAAGGACTCTCTCTCAGCCTGCCAAATCTTTCTTTTGGCTTGTATGGCATTGGTGAACCTATCCCGCTGGCTTCCCGACTGAATGAGTCCGTCGATTTTGGCGGCTAGTTCGGATTTGTCCTGTATGCCGAGCTGGGTTAGCTTTTCGCCAAGTTCTATTCGTTGTTGCTGCAGTTTTTGGAGTTCGGAGGTCTTTTCCAGCTTGTTTTGGAGAAGGGTCTCCAGTCTGGACTCTTCGATTTTTTGGCTTTGGATCAGAGAAGAAATTCGGTCAAGTTTCGCCCTCGTTTCCTGGATCTGCTTTTCTTTTTCTTGCAACACGGTGCTTTCCGCTTCGGCAGTCAGGGGATTGGGGTGCTCTTCAGAGCCGCAAAGCGGACAGGGTTCCCCTTCTGCAAGCAAATGTGTGTGGGCGGCAAGTCCTTGTTTGCGCAGCAGTTTTCCACGATCGAGCTCCAGCTCTTCCAAGACTCTTTTTTCTGAATTTGCCCAAGTGTCCAAGGATTCCTCATGATTTGGGATTTGACCTTTTATCGCTTCCAAGGTCTGTCTTTGCGCAGCTTCAGCTTGGCCGGATTGGTCGAGCATCCCTTGGAGTTCTCGACTCCTTTCTTGAAGTGTTTGCAGCTGGGCGGCGCTGGTCTTTAGCTCGGAGAGTAGGTTGGCATCTATCGCAGGAAGCAAGTCCAGCTGGTTTTCTAGGGTTTGGATTTCTGCTTCTAGCTGCTTCTGGGCTGCTTTTTTGGAGTCGATCTCCGGCCGAAGGGTTTCTAGTGTCCGCTCGGACTCGCCGATTTTTTCCTCCAATGCCTTGACCTCGATCACTTTCTTGAGGTCGCGAATCTTGGCTTCACGCTCTGGTCTTTGCTCGTTTTTTGTGATTAAGTCTCGTTCCTCTTTTTCCAATTCGCCAATCTCCTTTTCGTAGGTCTCCTTGAAGCGCTCGCAGTCCCTGACACTCACCCGGTATTTTTCCAAATCTGATTTGGCGTCATTCAGACGATCCCAAACTGGTCGGAGGTGGGTTTTGGCGGTGATAAACTCCCGATGGAGCTGGCGCTGTTGGTCGATTTCCGGTTTGCGGGATTGGAGCTGGGCAAGGGTCTCGCTTAGGTCTTTGAGAAGCAAAAACGACTTTCTGTGGGCTTCCAGCGCTCGGAGTTCGATTTCGGCAGTTTTTAAGTTTCGATCTGCCGTTTTACTTTGGGTTTGGAGCTCGAGGTCGGATTTCTTCTTTTCTGCCAAGATTTCGTCTGAAACTTCATCCAAGCCGGCTAACTGGGTTTCTAACCGGATTTTTTCCTCCCGAGCGGCTTTTAACAAAATCCCGTTTTTCGAGGAAAGATCAAAGCGCTCCAATCCAAAAAGCTGCTGCATCATCTCGGCACGCTCGAGGGGCTTTTGATCTATGAATTCGCGGAATTTACCTTGGGGAATAATCACGGTCTGCTTGAAGTGATCCTTGCCCATGCCCAAAATTTCTTCTGCTTTTTGGGCTGTAGCTTGCCAAGTTTCGTTTTCCCAAGCATAGAAGATATGCTCTCCGGTGTCGATTTTTTCCGGATCTTTTTTGTTTCG
Organism: uncultured Limnohabitans sp.; assembly: GCA_964613865.1. Taxonomy (GTDB): domain Bacteria; phylum Bacteroidota; class Bacteroidia; order Cytophagales; family Cyclobacteriaceae; genus Algoriphagus. The sequence continues at coordinate 28,207 of CAZTJM010000014.1, forward strand.
CTTGGCCGAATAGCGGGCTAGATAGGTCTGGGAATTACTTTTCCCAGCACGGAAGGTGAAATTGATCAGCAACTGGTCGCTTTGGAGGTTGACCATGCTGTAGCGCTCGCCCGTGGCGGCCAAGCGCTCGGTGCTACCGTAAAGGGCAAGGAGGATGGCCTCCAAGATAGAAGACTTGCCGCTGCCGACTGCGCCAAATATACCAAACAAGCCCGCTGCCGTGAGCTGTTCAAATTCTACCGTTTGCTTTTGTCTGTAGGAGTAAAGGCCTTCGATTTCGAGTCGGACGGGGATCATGCAGAGTCGTTTTGGCTGGTGATTTCTTTAAAGAGCGCGAGGATTTCCGCATTGGGTTCCTGTCCTTTTTCGCTTTTATAATACATCCGGAAAAGGCTTTCCATGTCTTTGGATAGGTCGTCCACATGAAGAGCAAAAGCTTCTTGGCTACCGGTGTTTTTCAGGGCAGGAATGAGACTGACTACGCCGTCATGGGCCTTGAAGATAGCTTTTCGGGTTGCCGCCTCGATGGACTCCTCGGTTTCGTAGGTGATCTCCACGAAGCAGTAAGGGTTTTGCTCCAGCCATTCCAGAGTCTTGTCGAGCGAATCAAACCTCACCCGATAGAGCGGTCTTCCCTGCTTTAAGCCAATGGCCCGATAGCTGGCAGGCTTGTCGGGTTCGGCCTCGACGAGCACGATTTTTTTCTCCTGATCCGCTTCGGAAAAAGAATAGGCCAGCGGCGAACTCGCATACACGACCGGAAAGGGGCCGTCGCCTACGGCATGGTGGCGATGGAGGTGGCCCAAGGCGGCATATTGGATTTGGGGCGGAAGGTTTTTGGTGAAAAGGGCCTGGGTGCCTCCGACATGGAGAATCGGGCGTTCGGATTCGGGTTCGGCCTCGAGGGGGCCGCCTTCTTTGGCAAAGAAAAAGTGCCCGACAAATAGGTTCACACCAAAAGGGTCGCAAAACTTGTTGGCAAGTTCAGTCCATTTCTTCGCCATGATTCCCCGAAATTCCTCTTCCCGATTTTCATCTCCGAGATAGGTTCGCAGACTGACTTCATTGGCATAGGGAGCCAAAATCACCCGAATCGGGAAGCTGAACCGGGGAAGTCGTATCTCCACAAAGCCCGGTTCGGACTGGCTGATCGCCACTCCGGAGTCGAGCTTGCCGACCGGAATCACCGAATCGTAGCGGCTGTAAAAGAAGATGCCCAGCTCCCTGGCCAGAGGATCCGGTGCCTCGACAAACTGAGTGCTGTCATGGTTGCCCGAGATGGCGATGATGGGCCGGTTGCCGTTTTTGGAGAGTTTTCTTAAGGTTTTGTAGAGGAGCTCGACGGCTTCGTGTGCCGGGTTGAAACTGTCAAAGATATCTCCGGCCAAGAGCACGAGATCGACCGCTTCTCTGTCGGCGATCTGGCAGATCTCGTCGAGCACGAGCTTCTGCTCATCGAGTCGGGAATATTCCTGTAGGCGCTTGCCCAGATGCCAGTCGGCGGTGTGGAGGATTTTTAGCATTTCGTCAACGGTGGACGGTCCACCGAAGGGGGAAGGAACCGTCGTACCTTAGTATTTAAGTTTGGCAAAAATCAAAAGGTGTCTACTAAGGTACTCGTGATGGAGAAATCCTCCAAGGAAATAGCAGGAAGCTGACGGGAATTGGCACTTTTCTTGGGAAACGGGGAAAAGCTTAAATTCGGTGGTGAAGATTTCCTTCTTTTTGTTTTTTCTACTCGGCCTGATGGCCTTCTCGGCCAGCGCCCAGGTGGACTCCCTGCTGATCCAGGAGGGGACGGCGAGTTTTTATGGGAAACGATTTCACGGAAAAAGAACTGCCAACGGCGAGATTTTTTCGATGGATAGCCTAACTGCCGCACACAAGCGACTGCCGCTCGGGACCTGGGTGCGGGTGATCAACAAGAAGAACAACCTCGCGGTGGTGGTCCGTGTCAACGACCGTCTGCCCATCTATTCCAAGCGGCAGATCGATATCTCCCGAACGGCGGCGGAGCAAATCGACATGGTGCGTGATGGTCTCGCACAGGTGCGGATTGAGGCGCTGGATCTGGATGAGCTGGATCGGCTGATCGAGTACTACGAAGACAGGGATTATTCGCCACTTCGACTTAGGCCCTATTATCGCACTATCGAGGTGCCAGAAAGGAAGCTGGAATTCAGGCTATTACCAGTTGGGTCTAAAAATTTTGTTCCTGAAAACCAATCTATTAACTAATTGTATAAATTTTTCCCCAACTAAATTTTGAAATTTAGTTGGGGGGGGGTAAATTCCTAGCGAAAGATCAAGGTCGGCGCCGAAGTCTGGATTTTTTAGGGTGTTTTTTTCTCCGCCATGCAGGGTGCGAAAGGAGGGACTGAAATCGAAAAAAAAAATGAAGAAACTATTTTTGAATATTGGGATCTTTAGCATGCTAGGGGTTTCCTGTTTGTTTGTATCACCAATTAAATCTCAGGCAAGCACAGTGGGCTTTTACAATACAAGTGAACAAATGCCCATGGCAGCACTCTGCTCACATGAGTTGTTCTATTACACTGTCTGTGGAGGAAAGGGAGGCGGTTGTAGTCCAACGAGTTGCGACCGGCCAATCGAGTAGTTTGATTTTGTTTTTCGAAGAGCCTATCTGATAGGCTCTTCCTTTTTTGACATACTGACTTTATTAAAAATCCACTTTGCCATGAGGTTATCAATATTTCTGCTATTCCTATTGTTTTCCTGTTCTGAGAGTAAGATTAGCTCCGTTGGGAGTACTACCATGTTGGACTTGGAGGATTCTCAAACTTTTTTCGAAAGAGACTTTTTTGAGTTGTATAGTATTGATACTTTAATAGAACTTGAGTTTCGAGATGACTTTTATATGTCTGAGTTATATAGAGTCAAAAAGGGGAGAGATGAATATTATGCATTGGATCCCTTAATTGGGAATCTTATTAGGTACTCACGAAACGGAAAGGCTTTGAATAGAGTCGGCGTAATAGGCCCAGGACCAATGGAAATGGCTGAGATTGATGATTTCTCCTACGATGAGGAGAAGGATGAATTGTTATTGGCTAGCTATAGTGCGATGAAAATTTCCCGTTTTAAACCCTCTGGCGAGTTCGTTTCAAGCATTAGGCTTGAAGAGCAACTTGATCAATTTTCCTATAACAAAGACCGTTTGGCAGTTTCTATGACCTATTATAACTCGCTTTATAAGAATATAGCATTGTTGAATAATGAGGGCGATACTCTTAAAACATTTTTCCCATATCCTAGAGATATATTTCCTATTTCATTGAAACTTATCGCTGGACATGTAACTAACGCAAATTCAGACGGATTTCTATTTAATGAGCCAACTTCCTCAAAAGTTTTTTTCATAAACTCGGCAGGAGATTATTATCCTAAATATGAGTTTGTTGGGGGGAAGGATTTTTGGCCCGAAAGGGATAAAGATTTGTTGAATGAGTTTTTTCAAACTTTGTCTACGGGGGCACTCTCTTATTTGGGACGATATTATGAGGAAACAGAGAATTACTTTTTTTTCAATTTAAATTTGAAAAAGTCTGGATTGAGTAACAAAATCGTAGATCCTCGAATTGGCTTTTATGGCCACATTGAAAAGAAGTCTTTTTTAAGTAAGTATTTCGACGGCCTATCATGGATAAAGGGACCAATAGAGGTCGAAGGGGATATGTTTTATTGTTGGATATCCAAATCCAGACTGAATGATTTAGGGAGAATGTATAGTGTTTGGAGTGAGGAACTTGATGGCTACTCCAATCTGATCATTGATGATTCCGGAGACTTTGATACTCCCGTGCTAATCCGATTAAAGGTGAAGAAATAAGTCCATTTCATATGAGGGAGCAACCATACGCAGAAAACTAGTTTTTACACCTTCTTGCCATAGAGATCTGTATGTCTTTTGCAAAAGGTCTTATATTGAAGTCTTTTCCCGATTAACCCAGAAACATCACCTTGCATGAGAAACCTGTTTTTTGGCCTTTTCCTGTTGTTTTTTGCCTGCTCCGAAGCCAAGGAGGATTCCAAGGAAATACCGGCTGAGTCCTTTCGCAACGAGGTAGCCGCCACAGAAGTCAGAACGGCTACCGCAGAGCGAAAAAGCTTTGACTACTTAATCAATGCCATAGGAAAACTGGAAGCTCAAAGCGAAGTCAAGGCGCTCGTGGAGCGCGAGGGCTACCTGGAAGAGGTATTGGTACTGGAGGGCGACGCGGTGAAAAAAGGGGAAGTCATCGCCAGACTGGACCGACGTGAGGCGGAGTTTGCCGTGGAAAAGGCCCGCATCGCCGTCATCAAGGCACAGTCGGAGCTGGAAGTGCTGAAAAACCAGTTCCATCTGGCTTTGGAATCCCAGGACACAGCAGTGGCCAAGCTGGTGCAAAACCGCATCTTGGTCAACAGTGGGCTTTCCCTAGCCGAGGTCGAGTTGAAAGAAGCCCAGCTCAACCTAGCCCGCTGCGAGGTAGGCGCCCCGGTCGATGGCCAGATTGCCAACATCAAATTCAAACAGGGCAGCTTGGTGACCAAAAATGCAGAGTTTGCGGAAATTCTCTCCACCGACCAGCTCCTGCTTCGGGTGAAGGTCTTGGAATCGGACATCCCCCTTGTTTCCTCCACACAGAAGGCCGAAGTCTATCCCATCTCCGATCCCCAAAACGCGCTGGTCGGTACCGTCACCGCCATCAATCCCAAAGTGGACGAAAACGGCCTCGTCCAAGTCTCCCTCACGCTGAACTCCTCGAAAAACCTCCTTCCGGGCATGAATGCCCGCGCGGTGATCCGTGCTCCGCAAAACAACAGCCTCGTCGTGCCCAAGGATGCAGTGGTCTATCGCTCAGGCAGAGCGGTGGTTTTCACGGTGGAAAACGGCAAGGAATCCAAGTGGAACTACGTGGAGGTGGGCAAGGACAACGGGCGTGAGATCGAGATCCTCGAGGGAATCCCGGAAAACAGTACCGTCATCACCAGCAACAACCTTCAGCTCGCCCACCAAGCTCCGATACAAATCGCCAACGACACCCTATGATCCGATTTTTGCTGGAGCGGCCCATCGCGGTCATGATGTCTTTTTTGGCTTTGCTGGTGTTTTCGGCGATTGTTTTTCGCCTGCTGCCGATTTCTCTTTTGCCGCCCATAGATGTGCCGCAGATCGTGGTGAAGGTCACCTATCCCAATGCCTCACCCGAGTCCATCGAGCAAAACGTCCTCCAGGACATCCGAGAGGGACTCATCACACTGAATGGACTGGAGGAGATGGAGAGCAAGGCCGGTTCGGAGATCGGGACGGTCCGGCTGACTTTTGACTATGGGACGCGCATGGAACTGGCCTACATCGAAGTCAACGAGAAGATCGACCGCCTCACCAATTCCCTTCCCAAAGACCTGCCCCGACCGGAGGTCATCCGTATCAATACCTCGGATATCCCGGTGGCGAGGGTCCAAGTGATTCCCAAAGCTGAAATCGATCCGGTCGAGGTTAGCCTATTAGCCGAAAATGTACTGAAAAAGCGCATCGAGCAGCTGCCGGGTGTATCGCTCGTGGACATCAATGGCAAGCGGGAGCGGATCATCTCAGTGGAGCCCGATGAGCATGCGCTCGCCGCTTTGGGCATGACGCAAAAGGAACTGATCGATGCCGTACAGGCCGGAAACGCCGAGCTTCCGGGAATCAGCGTGAAGGATGGGCAGTTCCGGTATTTCTTGAGGCTAGCCACTCGGGTGGACACGCCCGAGGACATCGAGTCCCTGCCGGTTCGCTCCCCGAGCGGAGCCATCGTGCCCCTGGGCCGCGTTGCCAACGCCCGCTATGAAACCCAGGAGATGCTGGGTTTTCATCTCTTCGGAATGCAGGAGGGACTGGTGATCACGGTGCACAAGCAGGCTGCGGCCAAGATGAACGAGCTGATCCCGGAGCTGAAAACGTCCCTGGAACTCTTCAAAAACGACTATCCCCAGGTGGATTTTGCCCTCACCCAAGACCAAAGCAGCCTGCTCAACGCCGCCATCTCCAACCTGCAGACCAGCTTGCTGTTTGGGGGAGTGTTCGCTTTTGCCGTTCTCTTCCTCTTTATCAAGGATTTCCGCATTCCCCTGATCATGGGCATCAGTCTGCCGACTTCCCTGCTGATCAGTTTCTTGGTATTCTATTTTTTCGGCATCTCGATCAACATCATTTCTCTCTCCGGCTTGGCGCTGGGCATAGGCATGCTGATCGACAACGCGATCATCGTCCTGGACAACATCACCCGCAAGCGGGAGTCCGGCCTCGGCCTTTTCGAGTCCTGCGTGCAGGGTGCCAATGAGGTGATGGGTGCGCTGATCAGCTCGGTGCTGACCACGCTGGCGGTATTTGTGCCGCTGGTCTTCCTGAGTGGGATCTCGGGCACTTTGTTTTACGACCAGGCCGTGGCCGTGGCGGCGATCCTGTCGGTGTCGCTACTGGTGGCTTTTATCCTGCTTCCCCTGCTGTACTGGCTGATTTTCCGGGTGGGAAAACGGGATATGCTGCGGGGTGAGCCGAAGGCCTTCCTAAAGACACTGGGGATCTATGAGCGGGCGTTTGACTGGATTTTTGCGCGTAGAAAAGCTGCCTTGTTGTTTTTCTTCGTGTTGATTCCGGTGGGATTGGGTTTGGGCATGCTGCTTGATACACAGGGCCTGCCAGAAATCGAAAAGCCGGATGCCAGTCTGGAAATTGATTGGAATGAGCCGATTTCGGCGGCACAAAATCGCGATCGGATGCTTGGCTTGATTCGTGATATTGAAGACTATAGCCAAGCTGAGGCGGATGTCGGAGTGAGGCAGTTTTTGCTTTTTGACGGGGACAATTCCATCCAGAAGTCTTTATTGTACTTGCTTTTCCCCTCGGAAAAAGAGAAAGGTGAGCAGCTGGAGATCCTTCGTGAAAAACTTGGGGAGGAATACCCGTTGGCTACTTTTACCTTGGGAGATGCGCCCAATGCCTTTGACCAGCTCTTCAGTTCCAACCAGCCCTACTACGAGGTTCGGTGGAAAGACCTAAGCCAGAAAAAGCCCGTGCCTGCCGATAAGATGGAGCCTTGGCTGGAGAGTTTCCCGGCAGAATCCTGGGAGCCGGGGCCGGGCTTGCAGGAGGAGAGCTCGGTGCTTTTTACCCTGACGCCGGAGCGCCTGGCCCTGTACCAGATTCCCGTTTCCGATGTGCAGGAGCAGCTTTCCCGACTGTTTGGGGTTTTTACCATTACTGACATCCGTCGCTTCGGGGAGATCACACCGATCCGTCTACGAGAGAGCCAGGACCGCTTTGAGGATTTGTTGCGCACCACGCGGATCTATGCTTCCGATAGCACTTCCTATCCCCTGGGGCAGTTTGTCGACTACCGCTATGCCGACCAGTACAAATATGTGACGGCTGATCGGGGAGGTATATACCAAAGCGCAGAAATCACCTCCGAAAATCCCCATGGTCTGCAGGAAGAATATTCCCGCTGGGCAGCCGAAAAGAACCTGGCCGTGGAGGCCAAAGGACAATATTTCGCAGACCAGGAAAACGTTCGGCAACTAATCGGAATCCTGGGGATCTCCGTACTGTTGCTGTATTTTATCCTGGCGGCGCAGTTTGAGAGTTTTGTGCAGCCGCTGATTGTCGTGTTTACGTTGCCGCTGGGGATTGCAGGCGCCTTTGTGGTGCTATTGCTTTGCGGGGCCACACTGAATGTGATGTCGGCCATCGGCTTGGTGGTGATGCTGGGAATCATGGTCAACGATGCGATTCTTAAGATCGACACGATCAATCGCCTACAACTGGAATATGCTTCTGAGGCTGGATTGACAGTCAGCCAAATCCGGGAAAAGGCCATCCATCAGGCGGGAAAGATCCGATTGAAGCCCATCTTGATGACCTCGATCACGACTATCCTCGCGCTGGTCCCGATCATTTTCAGCTCGGGCTTGGGAGCGGATTTGCAGCGGCCTTTGGTTTTTGCGGTAATTGGGGGCTTGACGATTGGTACAGTCACGGCACTGTTTTTTGTGCCGTTGATGTATTGGTTCTTTGATACGACAGTGGGAAAAAGGGAAAAGCTATGACGCCATTCCGGGTTTTGGTCGCTTTTGTGGTGCTGGGGATCCTTGGCTTTGCCACGGTGCCCCTGCTGTCCGTAGACCTCAATCCCCGGGAGCGGGAGCCGGTGCTGAGCATAGACTTTGGCATTCCGCAGTCCTCCCCCGAGATCATCGAGAAGCTGGGCACCTCCCCGCTGGAAGGGGCTTTTTCCCAACTGACTGAGCTCAAAAAAATCACCTCTACCTCCAACTACGACCGGGGCTCCATCACGCTGCGCTTTGACAAGAAGGCAGACATGGAGCTGAAAAAGTTTGAGGTGTTGGCGCTGATCCGGCAAGTCTATCCCCAGCTGGACGAGCGACTGAGCTATCCCGTGGTGACCCAAAGCGCCGAGTCGAGGACGGACTTCAAAACTCCCATTCTTACCTACAGCATCAACGGGCCGTTTGCCTCTTTTGAGATCAAAAAGATCGCCGAGGACGTGGTCAAGCCCGCATTGACGCAGTTTGCCGAGGTGGAGGAGGTGCAGGTGCGCGGGGCAAACGATCTGCAGGTGTTCGTTACGTTCGATGTGCAAAAGATGCAGGCCTTTGGCATTTCGCGGAGCTTTCTCGGGCAGCAGATCGCGGAGGCTTTTGGGCAAAAGTATCCCGGCACGGTGTACACCAGCGAGGGCAAGACGCTCTTTGTGACCTTGGACAGAAAGCTCCACAAGCTGGAGCAACTCGAAAACCTGCTCATCCTCCAGACCGGCGGCATGGAAGTCCGGCTGCGCGACATTGCCCAGGTCACGCTGGAGGAGGCCGAGGCCACGCGCTTCTACCGCATCAATGGCAACAACTCCGTGACTTTGGCAGTGTACAATCGGGACGGGGTAAACAAAGTCCTGCTAGCCAAGCAGCTCCGTGCCTCCGTGGAGGCGGCCAAGGCCAACCTTCCGGCGGGTTTTGAAGTCAGGCTGGAAAACGACGACACCGAGTTTCTCGAAAAGGAGCTGAACAAGATCTACCAGCGCTCGGGGCTTTCCATCCTGATCCTGATCGCATTCGTCTTCCTGATCAACCGCAACCTGAAGTATCTCTCAATCTTGTTCTTTGGGATTTTGGTCAACCTGAGCCTCACGGCCATGGTGCTGTATTTCCTGAAAGTGGATCTGCAGCTGTATTCGATTGCGGGCTTGACCATCAGCTTTGGCCTTATCGTCGACAATGCCATTGTGATGATGGACCACCTGCACAAGCACCGCAACCGCAAGGTTTTTTTGGCCCTGATGGCCGCTTCCCTGACAACGGTGGCGGCGCTGCTCATGGTCTTGCTCTTGCCGGAGGAAGACCGCCGGAATCTCATGGAGTTTTCCATCGTGGTCTCGGTCATGCTGGGGATCAGCTTGGTGATCGCGCTGTTTTTCACCCCGGCTTTTTACGAGCTGCTATTCAAAGAATCCGCTAAGGAAGGTCGAAAATTTACCTTGTCCCAGCTCCGAACCCGCGTCTCTTGGCTCAACCGCTACGAGCGTGGGATCGCTTTTACCGCCCGCTACCGCAAATCTTTCCTCCTCGCCATCGTACTGCTTTTTGGTACGCCGGCCTTTTTTTTGCCGGCAAAATGGGAGGGGCAGGAGTGGTACAACAAGACCGTGGGGAATGCCTTCTACCAGGAGGAAATCCGACCTTATGTGGACAAAGCCCTAGGCGGCACGCTGCGGATGTTTGTGCGGGGGGTGTATGAGAAGAGTGTGTATCGCGAGCCTGAAAAGACCCGCCTGTATGCCTCGGCTCGGCTTCCCTTTGGCAATACGCTGGAGCAGATGGACTTGATCATGCGGGAGTTTGAGGAGTATCTGAAAGGGGTGAGCGGCATTGACCAGTTTGTGACCTATGTGATGTCCGGACAGCAGGCGCAGATCGTGATTACCTTTGACGAGGCCTACGAAAACGGCGCTTTGCCTTATCAGCTAAAAGGGCGGCTCTCGGTCAAGTCCACCGACTGGAGCGGGGCGGCATGGAACATCTACGGCGTGGGGCAGGGATTCTATACTGGTGGCGGAAGTGACCAGATTCCTTCTTTTCGGGTGGAGATGAAGGGCTACAACTTTGACGAGCTGGAGCGGCAGGCGGATATTTTGGCAGAAAAACTCAAAAAACACAAGCGCATCCCCGAGGTCAATACCAACGAGCGGGCTTCCTACTCCGAACAGAAAACCCAGGAATATGTCCTGCGTCTCGATCAAAACCAGATCGCACTCGGCGGCACCAACCAATACGAAGTCCTCAACGTGCTGCAAGATCTCTCCAAGCCGCGGATGACCTCGGCTTACCTGACCCTGGCCGACCAAAACTACGGGCTGATGATCCGGGAGAAGCAGGCGGAGGATTTCAGCAAGTTTGACTTGGAGAAGAAAGGTCTCGTCAGCGGGGAGGATCGCATCCTGAAGGTGGCTGACTTTGGCACGCTGAATCTGGAGACCACGACCAATGCCCTGCACAAGGAAGACCGGCAGTACATCCGCATCGTGTCCTTTGAGTACATGGGTTCGGCTAAGTTTGGCAATGAATACTTGGAGGAGGTGCTGGGCGAGATGAAAGTCCAGATGCCGATAGGCTATGAGGCCAAAAAGCAGGAATGGTCTTGGGGTACCGAGCGGGCCAAGCGCCAATACGGACTCCTAGGACTGCTGATTTTGGGGATCTTTTTCATCTGTACGATCCTGTTTGAGAATTTTCGCCAGCCTTTCTTCATTCTGTTCCTCATCCCCATCAGCTTCATTGGGCTGTTTTTGATCTTTGCGGTCGGCGGCTTCAACTTCGACCGGGGTGGTTTTGCGGCCTTTGTCATGCTGGGGGGCTTGGCCGTGAATGCGGGCATTTTTATTCTCAATGACCTTAACAACCGGATTTCGGGAACTTTCAATCGAAACGTGCTGAAGTCCATCGCTGGCAAGGCAATCCCTATCCTATTGACGGTTCTTTCGACATGTTTTGGCCTCCTGCCTTTTATCCTAGAGGGACAAAATGAGATCTTTTGGTTTTCCCTCGCCATCGGTACCATTGGAGGATTGGTGTTCAGTCTGATCGGCGTGTTCTGGATTTTGCCGGTGATGATGTGGAAGAAGAGTTAAGCGAAGGAGGCCCAACGGAAGTTTTCTGAAGTGTTGTCATATTTTCAAGTAAGTCCTGCGATTAACGTCCAAACCTTTTTATGAGAAAAACAGCTTTTTTGGCCTTGCTGGGCCTGGGAGTATGGGGCTGTGATAGCCAAACGACTACAGAGTCGGAAGCAAAAGACGCAATGGAAGTGGATTTTGAGTTTTTGGATTCAGTCGTGGTTGAGTCCCTAGGAGAGCTTTCGCTTGGGGCAGTCAACCCTGCCAATGGTCAGATGATCTTCAAAGATCGCTTTTTAAACCAGTTTCTTCTGACTGACAAAATCGGGAACATACTCGACACGCTCTCCATCAAGGGCGATGGGCCGGATCAGGTGGCCTTTCCCATGGAGATGGCCTTTGTAGGCGGTGGCTTGGTGGTGAAAGACATGTCAGCGGCGATGCCTTTAAATTTTTTTGGACCTGATTTCAGAAAGGAAAAGATAGGAAAACCCATTGCCAAGGGGATGAATATGCTCGAAATCAACCGAACCCATTTGAGCTTTTCGCCTTTTCAGGCCGGGGGGAAAACCCTCATCGTCGGTACCGAGGCCAATGCCATCGAACCCCAACTGATGGCCCCAGAAAGCCAAAATGCGGATTTTTATGGTCTGGCGGAATCTGGCTATGTCTATGATCCGGCCAAAGATTCGCTCTGGAGATTCAATGCCTATCCAGAGAACTGGCTTCCCAGAAAGAACCGGCAGTGGAAAGGTCAAGCCCTACCCTATGCATCCGCTTTGGGAGAAAGTGGGCTGATCGGAATTTTGCCAAGAGTGGGGAAACAGTTGTTCTTTTTTCGATGGGAAAATGAGCAGCTCGTGCCGGCAGGCGAGGCCAGTTTGGTCCATGCGGAGCGAAATGAGACTCTGGAAATTGACCCCATGGATCAGCCTTTTCTCTATCCCTTATTTTCTGACTTGAAGGGTGGCGGGAAATTCTTTCTAGTCGAGTTTCACACGGAAATCCCAAAGGAAGTACGTGACGAGTTTCGAGCGAAAAGCGAAAACTACATAAATGATCCAGGGTTTAAGGAAGTGTTCCGCAAGTACCGAAAGGCGAAATACCTTTTGGTTGATTCCCAAGGAGAAAGCCTGGCCATCGCAGAGTTGCCCATTGCGGGTGCGGTCCATTATTTTGACAAAAAAGACATCCTCTATATCAAGCCGGAGCGTCAGGAGGAGCAGGATTACAATGTGTTTTACAGATATAAAGTCAAATCCCTGTGAGATGGACTTTCATAAGCGGGAAGTAGTAACGCGTTGGAGCTAAGCTCGCTGCATATTTCTGCCAGTGGTGTAAAAACACCGATTTGATTCCGATCCGAGAATAATTGTGGATATTTTTTCATCAATCAATTTGTAAGCCCATGAGCCTATTTGATGCCCGCCGTGATTTTGTGAAAAAAACGGTAATGGCGACTGCTGGAGCGAGTTTGCTCCCACTTTCTTCTTTTGCGCAAGCTAAACCCAAAAACAAACTTCCAGCTTGGAAAGGCTTCAACCTCTTGGATTTTTTCTCCCATGATCCGGACCAAGGCAGGCCTACCAAGCCAGACTATTTGAAGTGGATAGCCGATTGGGGCTTTGATTTTGTTCGGATGCCGATCTCTTATCCGAGTTATTTGGATATCGATCGAAGTAGGCCGATCCGCGCCGACGAGGTGCTGAATTTTGACGAGAGCAGATTGGAAAAGGTCGATCAGTTGGTGGAAAGAAGTTTAAAAGAAGGATTGCATGTCAGTTTGAATCTGCATCGCGCACCGGGATTTTGTATCAATGCGGGGTTTGAAGAACCTTATAATCTTTGGAAAGATCAGGAAGCACTGGAGGCTTTTTGTGCCCATTGGGAAATGTGGGCGAAGCGCTATCGGGGTATTTCTGCGAAAAAGCTCAGTTTTGACTTGGTGAATGAGCCATTTCAAAGAGAAAATCCCAATGATCAACACAGCCCCGGCGGTCCGGTGGATGTGGCCGATTACCACCGGGTAGCCAAGGCCGCCTTGGAAACCATCAAATCTGTGAAAAAATCCCGATTGGTGATCGCTGATGGCAATGGAGGCGGAGGAATGGCTGTGCCGGAACTCGCAGATTTGGATTTAGCTCAAAGCTGCCGTGGATATCACCCTTTCCCAATATCACATTACAAAGCAGGCTGGGTCTACAAAGATCCAGAATCGGTTCCTCCGGTAGATTGGCCTTTGACGCAAGGTGAACGCGTTTTGGGAATCGAAGCCATCCGGGAATATTATGCGCCTTGGAAATCGCTGATCGACCAAGGCGTTGGTGTGCATTGCGGTGAATGTGGCTGCTACAATCAAACGCCCCATCAGGTTTTTTTAGCATGGTTTGGAGATGTGCTGCAGGTTTTGAAAGAAATGGAAGTCGGTTTTGGAATCTGGGAGTTTTCGGGAGCTTTTGGAGTGCTCAATTCTCGAAGAAAAGATGTGGTATATGAGGACTGGTATGGAGAAAAGCTCGATCGGAAGTTTTTGGAATTGTTGCAGAAGCAGATTTAAGGTTAGGAAGCTCGAAACCTTGAATCCGAAATTCAATGGCGCTTTCCAGAAATGCTGAAAGGCAAAATACAGTCTGGTGAATAACCAAGGAGAGATCCGAGTGATCGAGGAATTGCCGATAGCCGATCGATTCTTTTTGACAAGAATGACCTCGTCTATGTCAAACCAGAAACTAAAATTTATCCTATCGTTATCGAATTTCAGAGTCGAACTTTTTGTAAGATTCTATAAATCAATAAAAAAAATCCCGAACAGCTTCTTGCCGTCCGGGGATTTCAATTCTTGTCCTAAGCTTAGCCGAAGCATCAAACCTTGTTCGGTTCAGGATGAGTATAGCCTTTTCGGTAAGGTCTTCTCAAACGTTCAGTTGCCTCTTTATCCCCGATTACCGTCATGGTCTTGGGATCATATTTCAGTGTGCGGCCACCGAGATCCATCGAGATATTGGCGAGGATGCAGGCTGCGGTAGAGATATGGCCTTCCTCGATATCCGCCACTGGCAGGGTGTCTTTGTCAATTGCCTCCAGCCAGTTTCGCATGTGATATCGGGTAGCAGGTGCAGCATTGAGCTCGATGTCCGGCTCGTTCACATCTTCTGGATATTTTTCCCGCTCGAAAAGACACTCAAAGTGAATGGGCTTTTCGTCTTTGTTTAAAGGGATATAGTCCGCTTTCATGGTACTGCCGACCAGTGTCCCCTTTTCCCCAAAAATCTTGAATGCCCAAGGATATTCCGGGTCATCGGGAGTTCCCCAGGTGCGGTGCTGCCAGACGACATTCAGTTCTGGGTATTCGAAGATGGCTGACTGCGTATCTGAGATATTCGATTTGCCTTCTTTTTGGACGTAGATTCCTCCGGTGGAGGTGATTTGGGTTGGCCAGCCGAGCTTGAGCATCCAGCGAACGGTATCCAGCATGTGTACGCACATGTCGCCGGTGATGCCGTTGCCATATTCGATGAAGGTTCTCCACCAGCGCTTGTGCGGGAGGCCGTCGTAGGGTCTTAGCGGCGCGGGGCCAGTCCAGAGCTCGTAATTGAAAAAGTCGGGGACGGGCTCCACGGGCGGATTTCCGTTGGCTCGCATGTGGTAGTAGCAGCAGACTTCGACGTGGGAGATTTTGCCCAGTTTGCCGCTGTCGATGATTTGCTCTTTGGCGTCGATGAGGTGGGGAGTGCTTTTGCGCTGGGTGCCTACCTGGACTTTCTTCCCGTATTTTCGCGCAGCGGCGACCATGGCTTCCCCTTCGATCACATCCACAGAGATGGGTTTTTGCACATAGACATGCGCACCCGCTTTCAGGGCGTCTATGCATTGCAGGGCATGCCAGTGATCCGGCGATCCGATCAGCACGAATTCCGGTTTTTCCTTGGCAAGTAGCTCTTTGTAATTTTCGTAGAGTGCAGGGGCTTTGCCTGACTTTTGGCGGGAGGCGACCATGTCACCGGCAGCTTTGAGCATGTTTTTGTCCGGGTCGGCCAATCCGACTACTTCCACGTCGGCAACTTGGATCAGGCGAAAAAGGTCGGATTTGCCGTACCAGCCTGCACCGATCAATGCGACTTGGAGTGGACCTTCCCGGTCTTTGAAGTCCATGCCTAAAAGTCCAAAACTGGCTAGGGTCGCTAGAGCAGAGGATCCTTTAAGGAAATCGCGTCGATTCAAATGATTCATAGAGGTTTGGGTTTGAGGTTAATTGTTCTGATCAAGATACAAAAAGTCAACCCTTTCCAAAGAAAAATAGGATAGACGGAATTCTATAAAGTCAAGAACCCAAAGAATCAATTTTATACCTGATCCGGCTCAGGATGCACATATCCTTCCCGATAAGGTCTTCTCAACAGTTTCGTTGCTTCTGGATCGTTGACGACAGTCATCGATTTGGGATCGTATCGAAGTGCCCGTCCTCCGAGATCCATGGACATATTTGCCAGGATGCAGGCAGCGGTGGAAATATGACCTTGTAACACATCCGCAACCGGAAGGGTATTTTGGGCGATGGCCTGAAGCCAGTTTTTCAGTTGCTCACGGGTAGCCGGAGCAGCGTGGATCTCGATGTCTTTTTCGGTGACATCTTCCGGATATTTTTCTTTTTCCAGGACGACTGGGTAATGGATCGGCTCTCCATTGTTATTTCCAACTGGGAAAAAGTCTGCCCGCATAGGACTTCCGGCCAGCATACCCTTTTCGCCATAGATCTTAAACGCCCAAGGATAATCCTTGTCGACAGGATTGCCCCAAGTGCGGTGCTGCCAGATCACATTCATCTCGTCAAATTCGAAAATGGCGGTTTGGGTGTCGGAGATGTTGGATACGCTGTCCTTTTGCACATAGATGCCGCCTGTAGAGGTCACTTGCACCGGCCAGCCCAAGTCGCACATCCAGCGCACGGCATCCAGCATATGCACGCACATGTCGCCGACGATGCCATTCCCGTACTCCATAAACGCCCGCCAGCCCCGGTGCAAAATCCCGCGATAGGGGAGTTTGGGAGCCGGCCCAGCCCAAAGTTCGTAGTTCAGGTTTTCAGGAACGGGAATGACTGAGGGATTGCTGTTGTTGCGCATGTGGTAGTAGCAAAAAACCTCGGCGTGGGAGATCTTGCCCAGCTTCCCCGAGTCGATGATTTCCTTTTTCGCCTGCACCAAATGCGGTGTACTTCGGCGCTGGGTGCCGATCTGTACTTTGCGGTCGTATTTTCTGGCTGCCGCCAAAATCGCTTCTCCTTCGATCACATCCACGGAAATCGGCTTTTGCAGATAGACATGCGCACCGCTTTTCACCGCATCGATAGCCATCAAGGCATGCCAGTGATCCGGAGATCCGATCAGGACATATTCGGGTTTTTCTTTGGCTAAAAGCTCCTTGTAGTCTTCGTAAAGGGCAGGGACTTTTCCGGATTTTTGCCGCGTGGACACGAGTCGCCCCGCTTCCTCCAATTGCTTTCTATCCACATCACAGAGGGCAACCACTTCCACATCCGCCACTTGGATCAGGCGAAAAAGATCGGATTTTCCGTACCAACCGGTGCCGATCAAAGCGACTTTGAGCGGGCCTTCCTGGCCTTTGAAGTCCATGCCCAGCAAGCCAAAGCTGGCAAGGGTCATGAAAGCGCTACTTCCTTTTAAAAATTCTCGTCTATTCAGGGCGTTCATCGGTTTTGGGTTTGAGGCTATGTGATTTTGAATTTAGGAAAAGCGGCGGCATGGACAAGTCTTTTTGGACAAAGGCTCACCAAAGAGAAGGGCTAGCTCGAAAGTAGGTCTACTTTGCCACCCAGTCCAGTTGTCGTCCTTCGGCCAAGGCTTGCTGGTCTTTTGATGCGCCGATGGCGATACCGATTCCCAAACCGATGGGCAGTCCGATTCCCAAGAAAGCCATGTTTCCCAGCGCGGCGCCAAATGCCACTCCGAAAGGGATTCCTATTGCAGCCATTCCGACTCCAATCCATTGGCCTTGGAAGTGGCCTTTGGGTACGATCTGTAGGTCTTTTTCCAGCAATTTCAGAATGCAGGTCTGGGCGGTGCGCAGCTGCTTGAGCAATTCCGGGTCTGGGCCGGAGAAGCTGTTGGCTCCGGCGATGATTTCATTGACCTTTTGCTCGTGGCCCGGCGTGATTGTTTTTTGGCCGACCGCTACCAGTAATGAACTGAGGTTGTGGGAGGCTTTGGCAAGCTTTGGGTTTTCTTCGAACGAAGAACGGAAGGCGAGGGGAGTGAGGGGCATTTGGTTTTTTTTTCGCTTAAGCTAACGAAAGAATATAGACGCATATCCAAAAGATACATCCCAGGGCTCCTGAGGCATTAATCCACAGGAGAGTTCTGTTGTGATGATTTTTCCTAAAAAAAGAGAGCGTAGCCGGAATCATGTATAGAATCCCAAAAAATGTGACCGGGAGTACCATTATTCCAAATCCAAAAGGACCACCTCCCGATTTGAAAATCGAGAACATGAAGGGGATAAACAAACAAATGTTGGACAAGAATATGAAGCTGGCAAAGACCAAATTCAGTGCTTTTACGGGTTTTTCCGAATTAGAACTGACTGTGTTTTTATGGTGCGTGCTCGGAATTTAATCAAAATCCGCCTCACCAGACATCGGTCATCCGACATTCCGCAACACTAAAACTTTACCCCAAACCGTTCTCCCAAAGCCGTCAAATCCTTCACCACTGGATCCAGCAAAGGAATTCCTTCTTTCATTCGAATGGCTTCGAGTTCGCGTTCGGGATCACCTGGGATCAGGACTTTTTCATTGCCTGCTGTAGTTTCCGCGGAACGAAAACGCTCGATCCAGTTATCCATGTGGGACTTGAATTCATCTGCCTGGCGGAAGGCGTCAACGCGCATGGCTCCGAAAAAGTGGCCGATTCCCTCTCCCACTAGATTTGGAAGCGGATCTAGAAATGCTACAAAAGGCGGAACCCAAGGGCCGTAGTTGGCGCCGGAAAGTACAGCTGAGAAAATATCCACAATGGCGCCCAAGGCATAGCCTTTGTGCGAACCATGCTCTCGATCACCACCCAATGGAAGCAATGCACCGCCGTCTTTTACACCATTTGCGGAAGTGGTAGGCTGACCTTCTTTGTCCTGCACCCAGCCGGTTGGTGTGTCGAGGCCTTTCCGTTGGAGAATTTCCAATTTACCGTTTGCCGCTGTAGTCGTAGCCATATCCGCCACGAAAGGAGGTTGGTTTTTGGCAGGAATCGCTACCGAAATGGGGTTCGTCCCCAAAAGCCGCTCTTTTGAAAAAGTCGGGGCGACCAATGGGCTGGCGTTGGTCAGGGAAATACCGATCATGTCATGCTCCAATGCCATCATGGAATGATAGCCTGCTATGCCGTAATGGTTGGAGTTTTTTACCGATACCCAGCCGGTTCCTACGTTTTTGGCTTTTTCGATGGCGACTTTCATGGCGAAAGGAGCTACGACCAAACCTA
The DNA here is from genome assembly GCA_964613865.1 of uncultured Limnohabitans sp. Classification (GTDB taxonomy): domain Bacteria; phylum Bacteroidota; class Bacteroidia; order Cytophagales; family Cyclobacteriaceae; genus Algoriphagus. Next base: position 46,877 of record CAZTJM010000014.1, read on the forward strand.
GTCCACTGTCTCCATCGACGACAGCTGTGGAGGGAGTTTCGTAGCTGACTCGGACATTTGGCTTCGCATTGATTCTTCCCTTTTCCCACAATCTGACATAACCTGAAAGTCTCGCTACGCCATGGCTGTCCACTCCCCGGAGATCCGCCGAAAGCAATACGTCCGTGCCGATCTTGGCGTCAACCTCTGGACACCCTATCTTGACAAGCATCCCGTAAGTGAATCTATGGAGTTGTTCGTAGGAGAAAGTTTGCATAAGAGGGAGGTAATGGTTTGAATTCGGGCAAAGATAAGAGCCAGCCCCGAAGGATCAGTTTTTGGCTTTAGGAAAGTGGAGAAGCGAACGCAAAGCGCGAGTAGTAAGAGATTCTACCAAACTACACTTTGCCGGCAAGCAATTGGGAGACTGCGCCTTCTTTCAAAGAGTAAAATGAGCAGACGATAGCCTCTACAGGCACGTAGCGCAGGATGAACTCTATGAGGCAGCTGGCTACCACGATCATGTCCACGCGCATGGCGATCATTCCAGGGATTTTTAGGCGCTCCTCCCGGTTCTTGGATTTTAGCATTTCGAAAATGCGTTCGAAGTCCTCTGTGGGAAGCTCAAACACATGCTGGCCGGTGAGCTTGCACTGCAGCATGGACTCGTAGTAGATGTCAGTCAGCGTATCGAAAGTCCCTGAAGCTCCCACCAGTCCGGTTGGTTTGTATTTCTGAATAGCTTCGATCAATGGCTGAAGTTTTTCGAGGCAGTACATTTCCAGCTTGTCCACTTCCTCCGGCAAAATCGGGTCATGGTAGTGGAAAGCATCCAAAAGTCGCTGGCCTCCGATCTCAAAACTTCTTTTCCAGAATACCTCCTGTGAAGTTCCGATGATAAATTCCACCGAGCCTCCGCCGATGTCCATCATCAGATTGGTGTGGCCATTGAGGGAGCCGGAAAGGTTGATGCCCTCATAGATCAGCTGGGCTTCTTCGTCTCCCGAGATCACATTGACGTGGATTCCCAAATCCCCCTTCACTTTGGATACGAACTCGTGACCGTTTTCCGCATTGCGGACCGCAGAGGTAGCAAAAGCAAAAACCTGATCGATGTGCTCGCCATCAATCAGGTTTTTGAAATGTTTTAAGGTATGAAATGCTCTTTTTTGGGCGTCTGGGGCGATATGGTTTTGGTTGATCCCTCCCTGCCCGAGCTTGACCGGGATCTTTTCCTTATAGATAGTCCTAAAACCCACCCCATTCAGCTCCACCAATAACAAGTGAAATGTATTGGTTCCCATGTCTATAACTGCGGCTTTTCGGATACTCATAATCTGCCAAAATTTTGGATGGGCGAATATAGAAAGTTTTTGATAGGTACAATTTTAGTGCGAAAGTTTACGATCGAGATTTTTGTCCAACGGCAAATAGGGACCTGAATGGACGCAAGCCTGGGACTGAAACAGGTGAACTTGGACGGGATCAAGTGGATTTGACGCGATCCAAGCATCGAAAGTTCGACTAGGAGAACTTTTTGGTTTTTCGGGCTTTCAATTCCAGCTTCGGTTTATATTTGGTCAGGATAAAAAATCTACGATGGCTGAACTGAACAAACCCATTGCCTTGCCCGACAACGCGGAGAAATTTGACCTGCTTCGAAAAAAGAACGCTGAAGCTAAAAAAGGTGGGGGAGAGACCCGGATCGCCTCACAGCATAAGAAGGGGAAGCTTTCCGCCCGCGAACGCGTGGAATTGCTTATGGATCAGGGGACTTTCGAGGAGATCGACCGCTTCGTGACACACCGTTCCAAGGACTTCGGCCTGGACAAAGAGCACTACCTCGGAGACGGGGTGATCACGGGGTATGGAGAGATCAACGGCAGGTTGGTTTATGTTTTTTCACAGGATTTCACGGTTTTCGGCGGGTCACTTTCGGAGACCCATGCCGAGAAAATCTGCAAAATCATGGACATGGCCATGAAAAACGGCGCACCTGTCATAGGATTAAATGACTCTGGTGGCGCAAGAATCCAGGAAGGCGTAAGCTCGCTGGGTGGCTATGCTGATATTTTTTACAGGAATACGCTGGCCTCTGGGGTGATTCCACAGATATCGGCGATCATGGGGCCCTGCGCCGGCGGAGCGGTATATTCACCGGCGATTACGGATTTTATATTGATGGTCGAAAACACCTCCTATATGTTTGTGACAGGTCCAAATGTGGTAAAGACAGTCACCCAAGAGTCCGTTTCAGCAGAAGAATTGGGCGGTGCGTCTGCCCACAGTACCAAGTCGGGAGTAACTCATTTTGCCTGTGCCAATGAGCTGGAAGCAATCAAACATATCAAGCGCCTGCTCGGCTACCTGCCACAAAACTGTGAAGATCAAGCTCCCATTTATCCCTACGAGCTGAAAAAGGACGAAACTCGTCCGGTACTTGATTCCCTCATTCCCGAAAACCCCAACCATCCCTACGATATGAGGGATGTGGTCCGCGGAATAATCGACGAGGATTCGTTTCTTGAGGTTCACGAAAATTACGCGGACAATATTGTAGTGGGATTTGGAAGGATTGCAGGCCGTAGCATTGGGATAGTAGGCAACCAGCCCCAATCCATGGCAGGTGTATTGGACAACAATGCCTCCGTCAAGGCAGCTCGATTTGTGAGATTTTGCGACAGTTTCAATGTGCCCTTGTTGGTCTTGGTAGATGTGCCGGGCTTCCTGCCGGGGACGGATCAGGAATGGAATGGAATCATCAGCAATGGGGCCAAACTTCTCTATGCATTTTCAGAGGCAACGGTCCCAAGAATTACAGTCATCACGCGAAAGGCTTACGGCGGAGCATATGATGTGATGAATTCCAAACATATCGGAGCTGACTTGAACTATGCTTGGCCGACGGCTGAAATAGCCGTGATGGGAGCCAAAGGCGCTGCGGAAATCATCTTCAAAAAGGAAATCGCCGAAGCCGAAGACCCGGAAGGGAAGCTACAGGAAAAAGTAGATGACTACACCGCTAAGTTTGCCCATCCCTATAGAGCTGCCGCGAGGGGTTTTATCGATGAAGTGATTTTCCCCTCCGAAACGCGAACCAAACTCATCAAAGCATTTAAAATGCTCGAAAACAAGGTGGATAAGCTGCCGAGGAAAAAACACGGGAACATTCCTCTTTAATTCTTTATTATTCGATTTAAAATTCTTCAATAAAACACGTGGACTCTATTTCTTTTCTCAACAAATATCTCAACAACGCCTCACCAACCGGTTTTGAGGCATCCGGTCAGCAGATCTGGCTGGATTATGTCCGTCCTTTTGTGGACACTTATTTTACAGACAACTACGGAACGGCTGTGGGTGTGATCAATCCAGAGGCAGAATACAAAGTAGTCATAGAAGCGCACGCGGATGAGATCAGCTGGTTTGTGAATTACATCAAGGACGACGGGTATATCTATGTTCGTCGAAATGGGGGTTCCGATCACATGATTGCGCCATCAATGAGGGTCAACATCCACACGGACAAAGGAATTATACCGGGAGTATTTGGCTGGCCGGCGATCCACGTCAGAAAAGAAGGCAAGGAGGACGCGCCAACCTTGGACAACATATTCATCGATGTCGGAGCCCGTTCTAAAGCCGAAGTGGAGGAAATGGGCATCCATGTAGGATGCGTCATCACGTTCAAAGATGAATTGATCGAATTGAACGGGAAGTTTTGGTCTGGACGTGCCTTGGACAATCGAATAGGAGGCTATATGATCGCGGAGGTTGCCCACAAGCTGAAGGAGTCTGGAATCAAGCTTCCCTTCGGACTCTATATAGTCAACGCTGTCCAAGAAGAAATTGGCCTTCGCGGCGCCGAGATGATCGCTCATAGGATCAAGCCAAATATTGCCATTATCACGGATGTTTGTCATGATACGACCGCGCCTTTATATAATAAGGTGACCAGCGGCGACCAAACTGCAGGGAAGGGGCCGGTCTTGACCTATGGTGCGTCAGTCCACAAAAAGCTTTTGGATCTCATCATCGAGACTGCGAGGAAAAAAGAAATTCCTTTCCAAAGGGCCGCTGCTTCCAGGAGCACCGGAACGGACACAGACGCTTTCGCCTACTCCAATGATGGAGTGCCGTCGGCGTTGATATCGCTACCGCTGAAGTACATGCACACAACTGTGGAGACAGCCAGCAAGGACGACATCCAGCAGGTGATCAGTTTGATGTATGAGTTTTTGATTGGGTTTGATCCAGCCTACGATTTCAGATATATCAAATAGGGCATTGGCGCATAGACCATAGTCGATTGCTGTGGTCTATGGCTAGTGGCCGGATACAACATGTTTTTTACTGATCATCTCCATCGATCCATTCTCATTCCTCGTCCCCCCCAAAGGATTGTTTCTTTGGTGCCATCTCAGACCGAATTGCTGTTTGACTTGGGACTTGAGGATAGGCTTGTCGGTGTGACCAAATTTTGTGTCCATCCAGATCATCTGAGGGCCGGTAAAACTGTCGTTGGAGGGACGAAAAACTATCGGTTTGATGTAATTGATTCCTTGCAACCAGATTTGATAATCGGAAACAAGGAAGAAAACGATCACGAGGGGATTGAACAACTCTCATCAAAATATCCGGTGTGGATGAGCGATATCTATGATTTGGCGGATGCGCTGAGGATGATAAGGGACTTGGGTAGAATCACTGGTGTCGAGAACAGGGCCGAGGAAATCGTCGAAAGCATACAATCCTCCTTTGCCCAACCACTTGCTAAAAAGGGCCGCGCCGTGTATCTGATTTGGGAAAACCCAAAAATGGCAGCCGGGAAAAATACATTTATCGATTCTTTGCTTGCTTTGGCTGGATTTGAAAATGCCGTTCAATCCGAGCGCTATCCTATCGTGGATCAGGAGGACTTACGTTCCTTGTCACCGGAATACGTCCTGCTGAGTTCCGAGCCCTTTCCTTTTGCGGAAAAACACAGGCTCCAAATCCAAAAAATACTTCCAGATGCAAAGATTCTCTTGGTAGATGGGGAGATGTTTTCTTGGTATGGCAGTCGTCTGCTCCTTTCGATGGAATATTTCAAAAGATTATAAGAAAAGGCAGCCAAGGGTTTTCGAATCCACTTATAAAAATTAAACTTTCCTTCAAGGACTTTTATAAAAAAATCAATTAACTTTTGCGTGCTGTTCAGAGAGGGTCTTGGCAAGGAGACGAATTGCCAATAATCTATTTTCAGCTAAGCCCGAGCGTCAACTTTCCCAAAAATGGGTGGCCTTGGATTTTGTCAACCAGAAAAACACTATCTATTCATACTATGAAAAAAAGTTCGATTGCCTTGGCCGCGATGCTGTCCATGGCTTGGGCTTGTAGCCCAAAAACCACAGACGAAACATCGGAAGTCACCGAAGAGGTGGTAGTCGTGGCCGACAACACACTGACTGAAGAGGAAAAAGCCTCCGGTTGGATGCTCCTTTTTGACGGAACGTCCATGGATGGCTGGAGAGCTTTCAATGGAGATTCGACTCCCGCCAACTGGATCATTGAAGATGGTGTGATGAAAGGACTAGGCGCTACCGGCGGGGAGGATTTTGGAGGCGATGTAGTGTTCGGTCCAATGGAGTTTGAGGAATTTGAAATGGAATTCACGTGGAAGATCTCACCTGGAGGCAATAGCGGGGTGTTTTATCATGTAGTGGAGGATCCAAAATATAAGGCTCCCTACTACACTGGGCCTGAATATCAGGTGATTGACCAGCTCGGTTTTGCGCAGCCATTGGAAGATTGGCAATCCATCGGCGCTGACTATGCGATGTATGTTCCTGACTACGAAGGTGTGGTAAAGCCAGCAGGTGAGTGGAATACGTCCAAGATCATCTTTTCCGAGCAGGGTTCGAGCTATTGGCTTAATGGCAAAAAGACCGTTGAGTTTGTTCCTTATTCCGAGGATTGGAATACCAGAAGGAATTCAGGCAAGTGGAATGATTTCCCAGATTACAAGATTGCCAAAAAAGGCCTGATTGCGCTTCAGGACCATGGAGATCCAGTTTGGTTCAAAAACATTAAAATAAGACCCCTATAAAATAATCCTTTATGAAAAAGTTAGTAATTGTTGGGCTTTTGCTTTTGGTAGCCCAAGTGACCTTCGCCCAAAAGAAGAAAAAACTGTTTAACGGGAAAGATCTGTCAGGTTGGGTAGTCTATGGTACTGAGAAGTGGTATGTGGAAGATGGCCTGCTGATTTCTGAGAGTGGCCCGGACAAGGGATACGGATATTTGGGAACTGAGGAGAACTTTGAGGATTTTGAGATCAATTTGGAATTTAAGCAAGAGGCAAACGGAAACAGTGGCGTCTTTATCCGCTCGACAGTAGACGGAACCAAAGTCTCCGGCTGGCAAGTGGAGGTAGCTCCTCCAGGCCATGATACAGGAGGTATCTATGAGTCTTATGGAAGAGGCTGGCTGGTCAAGCCAGATCCAGAAAAAGACAAAGCATTGAAATTCGGAGAATGGAACAAAATGAAGATCGTGGTCAAAGGAGACAATGTGACCTCCTATCTTAATGGAGTAGAGATGGTGAACTTTTCCGATCCAAAAATCGGAGAAGGAAAAGGCGGCGTTTTGCTTCAGATCCATGACGGTGGAGGAATTAAAGTGTATTGGCGAAACATTGTTTTGAAAGAGCTTTAAGTGTCAAAATATCCTACACTAAAG